>CANHCU010000028.1 GCA_947459185.1 Planctomycetaceae bacterium
CGCTCGAAGTCAGGCGGCGGCACGGATGCCAGCCGTCTCTTCGAGTCCGATTGATAGATTCCGCAAAGTCTCCGTCCAATCGCTCCCGGAAACGGTTCAGCTTCCCCGCCCCCCTGGGATCTGGACCGTTCCGGGGGCCTTTGTTTTTTTAGGGCCTGCTGGTGACGCGAGAGCCCGTGGGCGTATCCTTCTCTGATATGTCCACTCCCGCAAAGCCAACGCCGCCGGGCGCCGAACGCATCATCGCCGGGATCATGGCGGCGATTGTCGTCTGGGGCCTCTTTCACGCCGTGGGTGCCTGGACGCTCAACCACGATGCACGGCGTCCGCTCATCGTGCTCGCCTGCGTGGCGGCGTTTCTGGGGTTCTGGCTGGCGCTGCTGGCTGCCCGCAGGCGGCGGTTGGAACGGCAGGCCCGTCTTCAGGATGAAACTCGCGAACAACGGAGGTGACCCATGGCGATCGTGCTCGGCGCGAGTCTCGATAACGGCCTCGTGGCCATGTCCCACCAGCGGCCTGCGGTGGCGCGGTCGGAGAGCGTCACCAGCCTGTCGATCGGGCAATATCTGATCCGCCGGCTCTCCGACTATGGCATCCGCCACGTCTTCGGCCTGCCGGGCGACTACGTGCTCTCCTTCTACAGCATGCTCGAGCACAGCCCGCTCGACCTCGTCAACTGCACCCGCGAAGACTGCGCGGGCTTCGCCGCCGATGCCTATGCCCGAGTCAACGGCATGGGGGCTGTCTGCGTGACCTATGGCGTGGGAGCCCTGAGCCTGGCCAACTCGATCGCGGGAGCCTACGCCGAAAAGAGCCCGGTGGTGCTGATCTCGGGTGCGCCAGGCATCGGTGAACGGGTCAACGACCCGCTGCTGCATCACCGCGTGCGGGAATGGCGGACGCAACTCGACGTGTTCGAGAAGATCTGCGCCGCCAGCCGCGAGATCGTCGATCCTGCCACCGCCTTTCGCGACATCGACTTCCTCCTCGACACGGCCCACCGCCACAAGCGACCGGTCTATATCGAACTCCCCCGCGACATCGTCGGGGTCGTGCCTGACCAGATCCGACCCTACACCCACGCCGAAGCGCGGAGCGATCCCGACGCGCTCGCGGAGGCCGTCAAGGAGGCGATGACGCGGATCGCGGCTGCCAAGAAGCCCGTGATCATCGCCGGTATCGAACTGCATCGCTACGGACTGCAGGCGGAGGCAGTGCAGTTGGCCGAGGTGTCTGGGATTCCGATTGCCGCCACGATGCTCGCCAAGAGCGTCGTCAGCGAGGTGCATCCGCTCTACATCGGGCTCTATGAAGGGGCGATGGGCCGCCGCGACGTGACCGAGTTCGTGGAGGAGAGCGACTGCGTGATCCTCCTGGGCACGATCCTCACCGACATCGACCTGGGCATCTTCACTGCCAAGCTCGATGCCGGGAACAGCATCTTCGCCGCCAGCGACAGGCTGCGAATCAGCCACCACCATTTCGACCACGTGCTGCTGGCCGACTTCATCCGGGCGCTGGTCGCAGCCAAGCCCCACGGCGCGCAGCGGCAACTGCCACCAGGCCCAGCCACGGCCCGCGGGCCATACGTCCTCCAGCCCGACGCGCCGATCACGACCAGACAGCTCGTGCGACGGCTCGACGAGTCGCTCGACGACCGCACGATCGTCATCGCCGACGTGGGGGACGCACTCTTCGCGTCGAGCGAACTGGTGATCCGCGGCCAGACGGAATACATCGCGCCGGCCTACTACACCTCGATGGGGTTCGCCGTGCCGGCGGCACTGGGCGCCCAGATGGCCCGGCCCGATCTCAAGGTGGTGACGCTCGTCGGCGACGGCGCCTTCCAGATGACGGGCATGGAGCTTTCCACGATCGTCAAACGAGGCCTGCCGGTGACGGTGATCGTGCTCGACAACAAGGGCTACGGTACTGAGCGGCTGCTTCTCGAGGGGAGCTTCAACGACATCAATCCGTGGCAGTATCAATTGCTACCGCAGGTGCTCGGCGGCGGCACCGGCTGGGAGGTGCGCACGGAAGGTGAGTTCGACGTTGCGATCACGCGGGCACTCGCCGACACGACGGGGATGAACATCATCCGAGTGCACATCGGCCTGGATGACCGCAGCACGACGCTCGACCGCCTCGCCGCAGGCCTCGCCAAGAAGGTCGCGCGGTGATGGATAGGAAATCCCATCGCTCACGTTCCGGGCTTGGATCGACGTTCCCATACAAGCCCCCGGCGTGAGCCGCGGGATACCGGCCCGCTCATCCTGCCCGACGTCGCTCGTGCAGTGCGAGACAACCCACGATCAGGGAGATCACGCTCGCGAAGGCGGTGGGATCGATCTCGGGAACGGTGGTCACCTCGAACGTCGCCGAAAACGAGCCGGCGTTGTTGTCGTAGTAGTCGGGGCCGCCGACGAAATAGGCTCCATCGACGATGCCCAGGAAGAGTCGCGTGGCGCCGTCCGGAACCCAGAATGTCTGAACGCTTCCCGACCCCTCGCCGGTGAGGCCGTCGCCAATGTAAAATGTCTGCTGCAACTGGGGAGAGAGTTCGGAGAACGACCGGCCGATCGCCGTGCTGCTGAAGTCGAGGCTCGCCGGAGCCGGAGCGGTCGGCTCGTCATCGGTGAGGAACACGCCCGCCAGGAACATCACCCGTCGGTCAGTGGGAATGCTCTCGAACAGCTTCATGCCTGAGATGCCGCCGAAGCTGTCCATGTCGACGTAGAACGTGGTCGGTGATCCTTCCGAAGGACTGATCAATCCGGGTGGAGTCGACGTGGTCAGGAAGTCGTTCGGAAAGTCGGCGTCAGCGAACATGACCGCGCCACCGTCGGGGCCGTTGAACTGGCCGATGTAATCGAGTGGAGCATCGACGTTGTTGTACGACACCGATCCGCTGACGGAGAGGAACCGCAGCACGCGGCCGGTGCCGGGGTTGAGCGTCACAGATGGCGGGAGCGTGCCGAGGCCGTCGGTATGTGTAGCGCTGGCGGGCGGCACCGACGCGCTGCCGGAGAGGTAGATGTTCGACTTCGAGTCGACGGACAACGTCGTCTGCGCCTGCGCCTCGGGCGGAGCCACAAAGAGGCAAGCCCACGCCGCAAGAGAAAAGGCCATCGCGGCGACGTGATTCGGTGCACACACTGAAACGATCCGACGCATGGGGAGTCCTTCTGCTTGATGAAAAAAGGGCCGCAGCAAAACAGCTACAGCCTAGTCGTGTTCGTCACGGGACGTGCAGGTGGCCCGTATACCCTTGCTGGCGCTGCGGGCTTGGATGGAGAGGTGTTCCCATGCAAGCCCGAACCGCGAGCGAAAGGAACAGAATAGCATGAAAGACTCGTTTTCGTGAGCCCGCAGCAGCGGGGTCAGGAGGGCCCTGGGCATTTCCATCCCGCTGCCGGATCGCCTATTCTGCAAGGGGTCGTTTTCCTCGGGGCCACCGCCATGGATCGCATCGATCTCGTCTCCCGCGACCTCGTCGAATCGCTTGCGCAGGCCGCCACGATCGATGACCAACTGGCCATCCTGCGATCCACGTTCACCGTGGACCTGATGCAGCCCGACCAGCGTTTCGATTCGGAGTCTGTCTATTTCGTCATCGGGGCCGGAAGCAACTCCCTCATCCAGACGCACTCGCCGGCGATCGTGGATGGGCACCTGCATTTTCGTTCCTGCATGCACGACACTCCGATGAAGCCGCTGGCCGTCGATCGGCTGCGCGCAGCGATCGAACGACAGCGTGTCTACGTCGTGCAGCCAAAGGCGGTCGATCCGAGCGAACGCGACCAGATCCTGGACGTCGGCTCCCTGAGCCAGCTTATCGACGCCGCCCAACGCAGCGGCCTGGTGCCGGGCATCGCCACCATCATCCAGGTCCGCGACTGTGAATTTCGACTGGGACGCTACCAGCAAGGGCTCCAGCTGATTGAATCGCAGTTTCAGTCGTTCCAGGGGAGGGCCGCACAGCGGATGCAACAACTGGCTCGTGAAGACCTCGACATTGCCGCCGGCCGCATCAAGATGTCTGGCAAGGAGCTCCAGATCAAACGGCAGCGCGACAGACAGCAAACCCAGGCCGTCGATCGCGCACGCACGCGTTTCTCGCGAGTGTTGGAGGGCCTACGGACGCTCGTCAAACGTGGTCTGTAGGGAAAGGGGACGCAGCTCGTTTGGACGCCCAAAAGAGCTGCGTACCCCTTTCCATCACTTGAGGCCGGGCACGCCGACGGCTTTGCCATAGGCGGCGACGAGGTCGGCGAGTGATGCGTCGAACGAGTCCTCGAGGCTCTCCTCAACCGACATCCCCTCCTTGATGCCGCGGATGAACGCGGCAAACTTCTTGCGGTCGCGGGCCACCATGAATTTCACGAGGCTCGACGCGATGCCGTATTGCACGGCAGCGATGTGATGGTCGGGATCGGCTGCGAAGAAGTTCTCGCCGACGCCGCCGCTCGCCTTGATGAATTCGGCCGCGCGGGCCTCCTTCATCGGCACCTGCCGGCAGTGCGGCACAACCTGCGTGCCGACCCACTCGGCGATTCCCTCGTTGAGCCAGTTCGGCAGGTGCTCCGGCGACATCCAGCGGTGGTTGAAGCCGTGGCTCGTCTCGTGGACGAGCATGTGGGCGAAGGCAGACTGGTCGTTGCCCCGATGGCAGGCCATCACCACACGGCCATCGCTCCGCTGGTGGCAGAGCCCGTGTGCCCCCCTCGTCTCGACCTTCATGAACCGGGGTTCGAAGGCAATGAAGTCCTCCTCGCGGAGGAAGGCGATCACCAGGCACTTTCCTTTCCAGACCGGTTCTCCCCGCGGGATGCCGTAGAGATCACAGAGGAAATCGTGCATGGCATCGAGCTTCGCCGTGAATGGCGCCATCTGTGCGGCCGGGATGTCGGTGGCGACGAGAAACTCATGCGTCTGGCTCACCGCGAGGGCCGGAAAGTCTTTCTGCACTTCGGCCAGGAAGGCCTCCAGTTCAGCGACCTGCGTTGCATGCTCCTCGGCCGAGAGCGACGGCCAGGGCTCGACGCCATTCGCCTCCATCCGTGCCCGCGACTCCGCCACCTGCCGGTCGTGGAGATCGCGGACGCGGCGGCTGCGGGCCAGCGCCGTGCTCGAGGCCTTGGCGTCGGCCTCGTGGATCGTCTCGCGGCCTGCGATGATCCTGGCGATCCCGCTCACCGGCACGCTCGTCGTCTTCGACTCGCCCTCGCCGCGCAGGCGGATCGCCGTGGCCCGGTCGCCGCGGGTTGTGATCCCCTCGAGCACCGGCCGCACGAGCCGCTTGCCTGACCCCAATTCCACGAGGTCGAGCGTCTGGCCGACATGCGGCTCGAGCGTGGTGGCAAGGTCGTCGGCGTGCGTCGAGCCCACGCAGGCGAGCAGCAATGCCCACGCGATGCTGCGGAAAAAGGTGACTGTCACCTTTTGCAGAGGCACCTTTTTCAGACGCCGGGAGTCAGTCGATCGCATCACGTTGACGCCTCAGTGCCGTGCTCGAGATGTCCATGCGAAAATCCCGCTGCGACACAAAGGTGGTCACCGCCCTCAGGGCCGGCGGCACGTCGAGCCGTACGGGATCCTCGAACTCGCCGTTTCGCTCTCTTCCAAACACGATCAGGCCGCGGGCCTGCGTGGCGATCCGTTGCGCGGCACGATCCGCCGCCTCGGCCCAACCACCATAGTAGGTGGGATTTGCGAGCCGCGCATACGTGTCGGCCCCCATCACGAAGGTGCCCTCTGGAAAGACATCGAGCTTCTCCACGAAGGTGGCTGCCCGCGTGAACCAGAGCGAACGGCCAGCGAACTGTGCTGCCCGCGACTCCATCTCCAGATAGTCGAGAGCCGGCTTATCGACATTCATGATTGACAGTTCGAAGTCGAGCGGTCGTCCGGCGATCTCCTCGGCGACGCGCGCCATACGCAGGTGTCCCTCGTGGAGCGGATCGAACGAACCCGCAAAGACGAGCATGCCTGCAGCGGGATGCGTGTCGGCGGAGAGCGCGGTCGCTGTAGGCTGCGGCCGTGATGGATCGCGACTGGCATGCACCGCGGGCCGCGCGTGGGCGAGCAGCTCGCGCCATGGGGTCGCGGGCTCGCAGCAGGTGATCTCGACGTGCTCGTCTTCGAGAAGGCCCAGGCTGACCGGCGATGAAGGCGAGCGGCACCCGCTCGTGAAGCGAGCGAGCCGCTCCAGCAGCAATGCCGCCGCGACCGTCTCCTCCTCGGCCCGCGCCCGGGCCTCCTTGTGGAGCACGAGCGTGGCCACGCTCGTCGCGCTGAGGCCGTGCACCGCGACCACGATCCGGTGAGGGCCGCGCTTCGGCACGCGCGACCGCAGGCTGGCCGTCACCGCGACGCCGATCGCGGTGGCCGGCGTGGCTCCCAGTCCACAGGCCCGTTGCCACGCCATCACCGCCAGCCGCCTGGCTGTCTGCGACGAGCAGTAGCTCTCCTGAGGCCCGCCCAGCACACGGTCAATGGCCTCTCTCGCGTAGGGCACCAGGCACTCGAGCACCACGCTGCTTGCCCCAGGGGTGGCCAGCAGGTGGGGAATCGCCGACGAACCTCCCCCGGTTGCGACGATGACGACCTGCGAACCGGAGGCCTCCAGTCCGTCGAGCAGGGAGGCGGAATCGATCAGCGGTTGGGTCATGTGAGGTGCCAGGTGCTTGCCTGCTCTGCCGAGCCTGCGCCGTTTGACAGCAGCCGATCGATCGTGGCAGTCGATCTCCAGCGGCGGTTTCCCAACAGCCGATGTGGATGCTGGGAGGACAATTTCATGATACCGCAACTGTGTTCCAGGCTTGGCGTGGGTCCGTGGGGTCGGTTTCTGTTGTTCGCCCTGGCTCTCGCCGCTGCTGCGGCCGGGACATCGCTGGCGGCAGATGAGGCCAATCCCTCAACGAAATTGCCAGATCAGCTCGACACCGTGCGAGACGATCTGGGGGATCGCGACGATCTCTCCGAACAGGCCGCGGCACGCCGGCGGGCCGAGCGGCAGCAGATGAGCGACCAGAAAAAGAAGTCCGAAGACGCCGCCGTCAAACAGGCCGATCCACTCAAGGGCACCCAGCGGATCAGCCCGGAGAAGACCGGTCAGGATGCCAGCCAAGTGATGGCGAAGATGACCAAGCCGCGTACCGACTCGTGGGCCGACTGGCAGGCGCCCGTCGAGCCGCTGCATCGGTGCGGGGAGCCGCGGGCGCTGCCGCCCTGCGTTCCGCCGCCGCCCTGCCATCCGAGCATGCCTCCTGTCCCCTACGATCTTGTTGGCGTGCAGGGAGTGCCATCGGGCGGCCCGATCTATGAAGGCCCCTGCCGGCCCCGCACCGGGACGCACGACGACTGCCCCCATCCGCACCTCCACCGGCTCTACGACCGGTTCTTCGACGCCTTCTACATGTGGAAGTAGCTGTCGGGACGGCGAGGCGCAAGGGGGATGCGACTAAGGCGGTTTTGGGCTATGCTCCGCGGCTTAAGCACTGCTCGGTGAGCCTCGGAGGGAACAATCGTCATGGCCGACCTGCCGCATTTTGAATCGTCGGGTTCGACCGTCCACGATCCGGCTGACGGGCCCTGGTATCGTGGCATGACCCGCTACCATTGGTTCGTGCTGACGGTGGCGGCGCTCGGCTGGCTCTTCGATTGCCTCGACCAGCAGCTCTTCAATCTGGCGAGGAAGCCGGCGATGCAGACGCTGCTGGCGACGGCGGATGCCGCGGCTGATCCTAAGGCGGTGGATTTCTACGGCGGACTCTCCACCTGCATCTTCATGCTCGGCTGGGCGACCGGCGGCCTCATCTTCGGCGTGGTCGGCGACCGGCTCGGCCGTGCCAAGACGATGATGATCACGATCATCATCTACTCGCTCTGCACCGGCCTGTCGGCGCTCTCACAGGGCTTCTGGGATTTCGCCTTCTACCGATTCATCACTGGGCTGGGTGTCGGCGGCGAATTTGCCGTGGGCGTGGCCCTCGTCGCGGAGGTGATGCCCGACCGGGCACGTCCCTATGCGCTCGGCCTGCTCCAGGCGCTCTCGGCCGTCGGCAACTTCCTGGCCGCGTTGATCGGCATCGGTCTCGGCCAGGCGCAGCTCCACATGGGCAGCAAGATTTTCGGCTGGGAGCCGTGGCGGTGGAAGTTCGTGATCGGCGCCCTGCCGGCCCTGTTGGCACTGGTCATCCGCGCCGGACTCAAAGAGCCGGAGCGGTGGCAGGAGATGAAGGCGCGGGCGGCGAAGACGGGCGAGAAGCTTGGCGGCTACGGCGCCCTGTTTGCCGATCCACGCTGGCGGAAGAACGCCATCCTCGGCATGCTGCTGGCCTGTTCCGGCGTGATCGGCCTCTGGGGCATCGGCTTCTTCGCGATTGACCTCCAACGGAGCGTGTTCGAAAAGTCGTTTAAGGCGCAGGGGTTCACCGGCCAAGAACTCGCCGGCCGGCTCACGATCTGGACGGGCGTCGCGATGATGATGATCCAGATCGGCGCATTCATCAGCATGATGCTGGCCGCCCGGATCTGTCAGAAGATTGGCCGCAAGCCGTTCTTTGCCATTGCGTTCACGGCGGCGATGGTCTCGACGGCGATGGTCTTCCGCTATCTCGACGAGATTTCCGAGATCTTCTGGATGCTGCCGATCATGGGCTTCTGCCAGCTCTCGCTGTTCGCCGGCTACGCGATCTATTTCCCGGAACTCTTCCCGACCCGGCTCCGCAGCACCGGCACGAGCTTCTGCTACAACGTCGGCCGCTTCGTCGCTGCCAGCGGTCCGTTTCTGCTGGGGCAGTTGTCGAGCACGGTGTTCGCGGGCATCCAGAGCCCGGAGTGGATGAGGGAGCCGATGCGGCCCGCCGGTCTGGCGATGTGTGCGGCCTTCCTGTTGGGATTGGCCGTGCTGCCGTTCCTGCCGGAAACGAAGGGCCGCCCGCTGCCCGAGTGACGTCGGCCGCGTTCCTGCCGGGGACGTGTTGACGCCGATCGGACGTGGTACATTAGCGGGATTGTTTCATCGTCCGCTTGTTTCATCGTTCAATCGGAGACCAGAGTCCATGCGTTGGGAAGGCCGTCGGCAGAGCGAAAACGTCGAGGATCGTCGTGGGATCGGTGGGCCAGTGCTCGTGGGCGGCGGATTGATCACGCTGCTGCTCATGCTGGCGATGATGTTTCTGGGTTTTGACCCGCAGATGGTGGCGCAGATCGCGCCAGAGCTCGCGGGGCCCCAGCAGCAGGCGCCGGCCAAGCCGATCAACGACGAGATGACCAAGATGGTGAAGGTCGTACTCGCCGACAACGAGGACGTCTGGGGCCGGCTCTTCCCCAAGCACTTCCGTGGCCGCTACGCGCCGCCCACGCTCGTGCTCTTCTCCGGCCGGGTGCAGAGCGCCTGCGGCCTCGCGAGCGCCGCGGCCGGGCCCTTCTACTGTCCGCTCGATAAGAAGGTCTACATCGACCTCGCCTTCTATGACGAACTCAAGCGACGATTTGGGGCCCCGGGCGACTTCGCGCAGGCCTATGTGATCGCCCACGAGATCGGCCATCACGTGCAAAACCAACTCGGCATCAGCAACAAGGTGCAGTCGATGCGGCAGCGGCTCTCCGACCGCGACTACAACCAACTCTCAGTCCGCATGGAACTGCAGGCCGACTTTCTCGCCGGCGTCTGGGCACATCACGTGGCCCGCTATGCAGGCATCCTCGACGAGGAGGATATCCGTGAGGCGGTCAACGCCGCCGCGGCGATCGGCGACGACCGCATCCAAAAGCAGGCTCAGGGCTATGTCGTGCCCGACGCCTTCACGCACGGCACCAGCGAGCAGCGGGTGCGGTGGTTTCTCTACGGCCTGAAGACCGGCAACCCGGAACTGATGGACCGAGCTTTCGAAGTTGACGAACCGTGAATCACCGCATTCTCCTCACCGGCGCGACGGGCTACGTGGGGGGCGTGCTGCTCAAGCAACTCGAGGCACGCGGCGAGACCGTGCGGTGCCTGGCACGTCGGCCCGCAAAGCTCGCCGAACTGGTCGGCCCGGCCACCGCGGTCATCACCGGCGACGCGGCTGATCCCGACGCGCTGGCGCGGGCCTGCGATGGCGTTGACGTGGCCTACTGGCTCGTCCACTCGATGGAGAGTGGCGTCGATTTCGAGCGGGCCGACCGGCTGGCGGCCGAGCGATTTGCGGCCGCGGCGAAGGCCGCCGGCGTGCGCCGGATCATCTATCTGGGTGGTTTGGGCGACGAAGACGACCGCCTTTCCGCGCACCTGCGGAGCCGTCATGAAGTGGGGGCGATCCTCCGGGCCAGCGGTCTCGACGTGGTGGAATTCCGGGCCTCGATTGTGATCGGGGCAGGAAGTTTTTCCTTCGATCTGGTGCGAACGCTCGTAGAACGGCTGCCGGTGATGATCTGCCCGGCATGGCTGGCAACGCCCACGCAGCCGATCGCCATCACCGATGTGGTGGCCTATCTCGCGGCGGCTATCGACCTGCCCGCCGGAGCGCCGCGGATTTTTGAGATCGGTGGGCCGGACAGGGTGTCGTATGGCGCGATCATGCAGGAATATGCCCGGCAGCGGGGCCTGTGGCGGCTGATGATTCCGGTGCCGGTGCTGACGCCGCGGCTGTCGAGCCTGTGGCTCAAGCTTGTGACTCCAAAATATTCGAAGGTGGGACGCAAGTTGATCGATGGACTCAGGAATCCGACCGTGGTGACCAGCGATGCGGCACTCCGCGACTTTGCGATCCGGCCCCGATCGCTCGCGGTCGCCGTCCATGACGCGATGCTCCAGGAGGACACCGCATTTGCAGGGAAGCGCTGGGCCGATCTCGCCGATGTGGAGTATCTGCCGCACCGCTACGGCGGC
Organism: Planctomycetaceae bacterium; assembly: GCA_947459185.1. Taxonomy (GTDB): domain Bacteria; phylum Planctomycetota; class Planctomycetia; order Pirellulales; family UBA1268; genus CAMCQY01. Next base: position 10,877 of record CANHCU010000028.1, read on the forward strand.
ACGGCCGAGGGCACGCGACTGGTGGACCATCGGCACACCGTGGTGGCTGTCTCCCCTGACCGGGCATTTGCGGCGATCGAAAGGATCGGCGGCGCGAACGGCTGGTATGCCTGCAACTGGCTCTGGCAGCTGCGTGGCTGGATGGACACGATGATCGGTGGCCCCGGCATGTCACGCGGCCGGCAGCATCCGGAGCAGGTCGAAGCGGGTGAGAAACTCGACTGCTGGCAGGTCGAAATTTGCGAGCGGCCGCGTCGGCTCCGGCTGGCGGCTGAGATGAAGATGCCTGGCCGAGGCTGGTTGGAATTCGAGGTGGTGCCCCGCGATGGGGATGTCACGATCCATCAGACGGCCATCTTCGATCCGCGGGGCGTCGGCGGCCTGGCCTACTGGTATGCCATCTGGCCACTGCACGAGCTGGTGTTTCGCCGCATGCTCGCCGGCATCGCGAGGTTCGCCGTCCGCGGCCGCTGATCACAGCACTTCGGCCGGCCGTTGAACGCAGGCCTCGCCCGCTTCCTCGCACTCGAGTTGGATCGTGGTGTGGGCGATCCGAAAGCGGTCGCGGAGCAGGGCGGTTGCGGCCGCCAACGCCGATTCGTGCGAGTCCTTGTCGGGCACCACGAGGTGCGCCGTCAGCGACACCTCGGACGTGCTGGCGGCCCAGACATGCAGGTCGTGCACCTCGATGACCCCCGCAACGGCGGCGAGCGCCTCCTTGATCGCGTCGGGATCGACGCCGCGGGGCACCGCGTCGAGGGCCAGATCGATGCTTTCCCGAAACAGATCCCATGCGCCGACGACGATCGCCAGGGTGATCGCGATGCTCACCAGGGGGTCGATCCATGTCCAGCCCGTCACCATGATTGCGATTCCGGCCACCACGACTCCCGCCGACACGGCTGCGTCGGCGGCCATGTGCAGAAACGCGCCCCGCAGGTTCGCGTCCCGTTCGCGGCCCCGCATGAAGAGCAAGGCCGTCAGCGTGTTGATCGCGACACCCATGGCGGCCACCGCGATCATCACCGGCCCGGCGACCGGTTCTGGCGACTGCAGCCGATGCCATGCCTCCCAGACGATCGCCCCGCAGGCGGTGAGCAGGAGGACGGCGTTGGCAAGCGCGGCGTAGATCGTCGTGCGGCGGAAGCCCCACGTGTAGCGACGAGAGGGAGGCCGCCGTGCCAGTTGGCTGGCCCCCCAGGCCAGCAGCAGTCCGACGACGTCGCCGGCGTTGTGGCCGGCATCGGCCAGCAGCGCCAGCGAGCCAGCCCAGAAGCCAGTGGCGAACTCGATGATGACGAAGAGCGTGTTGAGGCCGACACCCGCCGCCATCGCCCGATCGAACTGATCGGGCGACAGGCCATGGGCGTGTCCGTGGCTATGGGAGTGGCCATGCCCATGGGCATCGTGGTCGTGATCGTGGTCGGCGCAGGGCATGCTACGATCATACCAATGACCACCTTCTCCGCCGCAATCCTGCTGTTTTTCGTGATGGACCCGATCGGGAACATCCCGTTGTTTCTGGCCGCGCTCAAGTCCGTCGATCCCGCCCGCCGGCTCTGGGTCGTGGGCCGCGAAATGCTCATCGCCTATGGCCTTCTGGTCGGGTTTCTCTATGCCGGCCGGCCGCTGCTCTCGGTGCTCGGCATCTCGGAGCCCGCGCTGACGATGGCCGGCGGCATCGTGCTCTTCCTGATCGCGATCAAAATGGTCTTTCCGGCGGCGCACGGCAGTCTGGGGGAGCCCGTCGATGGCGAGCCCTTCGTGGTGCCGCTCGCCATCCCCTACATTGCCGGTCCGTCGGCGTTGGCCACGGTGCTGCTGATGACCAGTCGGGATCCGGGGCGGCATACTGCCTGGCTGATGGCCGTGTCGCTCGCGTGGCTGGCCTCTGCGGTGATCCTGCTGCTCGGCGCCACGCTCAGCCGCTTTCTCGGCGAGAAGGGGATCACGGCGATCGAGCGTCTGATGGGCATGGTGCTGGTAGCATCGGCCGTGCAGATGTTTCTCGACGGCGTGACGAAGGCGATGCGTCAGTGACGCGAATGGAATGATGGGAAGACCGAACGATCTGCATGAGGAGAACGACGATGAATCGATTCAGGATGGCGCCACTGCGGGTGGTGGCGATCGGTCGGACGGGCCGGGGCGACTGGGGCCACGCGATCGACCAGCTTTGGGGCGGCATCGAGGGAGCGGAACTCGTCGCCGTGGCGGATGAATCCGAGGAAGGGCTTGCCAAGGCGATCGAGCGGAACAAGCTCGACGCGTCACGGCCGGAAGTCGCTCATCGAGATTGGAAGGCGATATTCGCGGCGGCCAAGCCCGACATCGTCGCGATCTGCATGCGGCACATCGACTGCCATGCGGAGATGGCGATCGCGGCCGCGGAGGCCGGCGTGAAGGGGATCTTCATGGAGAAGCCGTTCGTCCGCACGCTCGCTGAGGCGGAGGCTGTGATCGCGGCCTGCACGAAGTCGAACACCAAGCTCTCGCTGGCCTACGTCAACCGGCACTCGCCCGCCTATGCGGCGGCCCGCGACCTGATCGAGGATGGGCGGATCGGAAAGGTGCTCGAACTCCGCGGCCGCGGCAAGGAGGATGCGCGGGGCGGCGGCGAGGATCTGATCGTGCTCGGCTGCCACATCCTCGACATGATGGTCGATCTGGGAGGCGCGCCGCAGTGGTGCGAGGCCGCTGTCTCGCAGGGCGGACGGCCGATCACCCGTGCCGATGCCACAGCCGGTCCCGAGGGCATCGGCCCGATCGCCGGCGACTCCATCACCGCGATGTTCGGTCTGGCAGACGGTCCGACCGGCTTCTTCGCGAGCACTCGCGACGCAGGCCTGAAGCAGCCAAACTTCGGTCTCACCGTCGTCGGTACGAAGGGTGCGATCCAGATCCGACCCGACCACGTGCCGCAGGCCTACCTTCGAGAAGCACCGCTGTGGCGGGTCGACAAGGATTTTCCCTGGAAGCCAATCGGCGCCGAGGGGGTCGAGTCACCGCCCGCGAATGGGAGCGAAGTCGACCGTGCGGCGGAGAGGGTCGGCTGGGGACGATTCGCCGCGGCGGATCTCATCGATGCGATCGCGGAGGATCGTGAGCCGGAGACCGGCATGTATGCCGGGCGAACCGTGCTCGAGATGACGACGGCGGTCTATGCGTCGGCGGTATCCGGTGCCCGCGTGAACTGGCCGCTGGCCACCCGCGGTAATCCGCTGGAGTGATCCCGACGCGAGTGCGAGGGATGTTCAAAAAGGGCCATGCCCGGGGGAGGTCCCTTGGCAGCATCCGTGCTGTGGGGCCCGCTCCGTGGTTGTCGAGTTTCCTGACCGGATGGTTCCGCCAGGTTAAAAACCGCTTCCTCTCACCCGGGCATGGCCAAAGATCATCAGGAGTTCATCCCTTGGTCCGTTGGTCGTGCAGTTCGATCGTTCAGTTCGGTTGGTCAGGTCGTCAGTTCGTCGATGCGACGACGAAACTCCGGCATCTCGGCCGTAACGAAGGCGGTCCACGCGGCCGGCTGCCACAGTTCCACGCACACCGCAGCGCCCACCACAAGCAGGTCGGCCCCAGGCTCGACCGCCAGGAATTCGCGAAACCCTTCCGGCACCACGAGTCGGCCGCGTTCCGCCAGCGTCACAGCCTTGTGACGGGTCGAGAGCAGCCGCCCGAGATCCTGAAGTTGCCCCACCCGTTGCGTGAGCAGGCCCGCCTGGAGTTTGCTGCGGACGACATCGACTGCGGCATCGATCCGCGGCTTCCAGATGGCCGCCGGCCAGAGTGACAGGCAGCCGGCACGTTCCTTGGCGAGCACCATCCGGGAGCCCGATGCCGTCAGTGGGCCGGTTAATTCCGGCGGCAGCGACAGCCGGAAGCGGTCGTCGAGCGTGCGGGAAAACTCGCCGATCAGCAGGTCCGTGGAAGTGTTCATACGCGACGGTCACGGTCTGCAAGACTCCGTGGAAAACCCGATCGGCCGGTGGTTGCTTCTCGGGGCGATTCCATTCGCTTTGGGTAAGAAACCCACAAAAAAACAGTCTGATGATTGTTTTTGGGTCTCATTCCCACGGAGCCGGATTCTAACGGTCGCCTTCGAAAGGTCAACCATCCGGTGGGAACCGGGGCGAAGAGGTGCAGGCCTGGCGTGGCGCACGCAGAAAAACGGGTCGCCGCGGGAGGAGAGTCAGGGCAGAAAACCAGCCGACGGCTATTTGCATGAACTGCAGCCGCCGCCGCAGCCGTCCGGGCATTCGCCCAGTTCTTTCTTGTATGCCTTGAGGGCCGCGGCTTCCTTCGAGAGTTTGAACTCGGGGCCGGCCGGGAAGTACTGGATGTCGTCCTGCAGGTAGTAGGCACTCGGCAGCGTCTGCCCGCCCACGTCGACCTGGCAGCCCGTGAGCGACACGCCGCCGGCGGCGAGGAGCAGCAGACCAGCTCGGATGGCAGTCTGACGGCGACGCGAGGGGAATGCTCTGGTGCTCATGGGTCTCTTCCCGGCGGAGGGGCTGAAGTGCGTTGGTGGGAACCGCGGCTGATGCTGGATGACCGACGAAGGGACTATCGGCCGATTCAATCGGTAAACTTTCAACAACCGTCACGACCCCGATGTTCGGCATGCGCAGCTTGACACGGCCGCTGCCTCAATCGCCCAGATTGACAGAAGCCAGCCGTGAGGCCGGTGGCAGCGCGGAGCCGTTCTTTTCACCGTTCGTGCTACAACACGTGGCTATGAGCCCCCTTGTTCCTCACCCGCGCTGGATCATGCGCTGGATCTCGGCCCTGATGGTGGCCGTGGTCGGGGGGGTGTCTGTAGCCAGGCTCGAGGCGCAGGTCGTGCTCGACCCAGGGTTTGGTATGCCGGGTGGTCAGGCGGTGCCATCGCCGGGATTTGATCTCGCGCTGACGGCGCTCGCCGTCGGCGATTCCAGCGGTGGCTTGGAAATCGCCGTCCGTGACCATCGGGGCGGCATCCGCGCCGGGCCGCAGCGGTGGATCGACTCGATCGCATCAGCCGCCGCCGTCGGTGAATGCCACTACGAACTGGGCAGCCTGCGGGAAGCGGTCGCTGCCTACGATGAGTCGCTGCTGGTTTCAGCCGCCCATGCCGAGTGGCTGCTGGCCGTGCAGTTTCCGGCGCAGGGACCGCGGCCGCTCATGCAGCAGCGGGTGGCAACCTGGGGGCGCAGCCAGCGGAACACCTCCCCCGCGGGTATCCCCGGCACGATCTCGATCCGTCTTGGGGGAGCCGATCCAAACGAGGTGCTGAAGAAAGGGGGTGTGCTGGCGCCGCCGGTCAACTATCCCATACGACCGCAGGAGATCATGCGGGCGCTCGTGATCGCGATCTACCGCCGCGGCGTGATCCTCGGTGAACTCGCCCGCGAAGGCGCCGCCCTCGACGAGGCGACCAAGGCCCTGCTGCGGCGGCCCGCGCCCCCCAATCACTATTCCCAGTCATGGATCGACATCGCGCTCGGCACAGCGCTCTGGTCGCAGGGCAAGGCGGACCAGGCGCAGCCGCTGCTCACCCGGGGCCTGATGGTTGGGAATCAGTTCGACCACCAACTCACATCGTGGGGCCTGATCGTGTTGGGCCGCATCGCCCTCGACGGCGACCAGCCGGCGGTGGCCGCCCGCTACTTCGAAGAGGCCACCTACACCGCCGCCGACTACGGCGACGCCCGGGCGCTCGAGGAGGCCTTTCGGTTGGCGGCCGCGGCCCATCTTGCCGCGGGCACAAGGGGTGTGCCGCCGTCGATCCGCGGCGGCGCGGAGTGGTCGCGGACGACCCTCCCGGTGTTGCGGGCAACCCTCCTAGGCCTCGAGGCAGAGTTCCTGGCCGTGGCGGGCGATGCCCAGGCGGCGGCCGCCACGCTGGCCGAGATCGACGGCCGCCTGATGCGGGCCGATCCGGGCCGCGGACAGGCCGGCGGGCAGCAGGCCTACGCCATGGCACTGACCGCCTACGATGCCGGCGACGTGGCGGGCGGCGACCGGGAGCTCGACCGGGCGGTGACGATCGCCCGGCGCCGCGAGCCGGCCCTCTTTCAGGTATCGCGGCTGGTGGAGATGCTCATGGCTGGCTTCGGCGGCATCTCCGATCGTCAGGCCGATCTGCTGTTCGCGAAGTTGCTTGGCGATCCCTCACCGCGTGATACCGCCGTCGATCCACTCGGTACGCTGGCCAGGCTCAGTTCGCCGCGAACCGAGGCCTTCGAGGCATGGAGTGTTGCGGCGTCGCGCCGTGGGAGCGACGCCGTGCTCAATGCGGCCGAGGCCGCCGTTCGCAGCCGCTGGCTGGTCAACCAACCGCTCGGCGGCCGCCGGTCGGCGGTCGAATTTCTGCTCGGCTCCGACCCGGAGCGGCTGCCGAGGGCCGACGCGGCACGACGGGCGGCCATGCTGGCCCGGCATCCCGAACTCTCCGCCGTGCTCGACTCGATCACCAAGGTGCGGACGCCGCTCACTGCCAGCCTTCTGGCGGTCGCCGGCCAACAGGCGGGCATTGCAGAAGAAGGCGGGCCACGCCAGCAGTTGCCCGGCGACCCGGCAGCGTGGCGGGAATACCAGCAACTCGCAGACCGCGGCCGACAATTCGTCGCGAAGATTTCCGCGGGCCGTGAGGCTCCGCCACTCGACATGCCACCCCTCACACCAGCGCCGGAGATCCGGCGACGTCTCGCCCCCAAACAGTTGATTCTGTCGTTTCACTGGAACTCCGTAGGACTCCAGGCGGCCCTGGAATCGCGCGATCGCGTCGCCACGTGGCAGGTGCGGCAGCCGGCGGCGGTCGCCAAGGAGATTGCCGCGCTCGCCAGAAGCCTGTGCCTGTTTGATCCGATCGCGCCGGTCCCGACCGAACGTCTGCTGGCGAGCGACTGGCAGGCACCTGCCGAGCGGATCGAACGGCTGCTCTTCGAAAACTCGAAGGTCGAACTGGCCGAAGGCATCGACGAACTCGTGATCGTGCCCGACGGCATGCTCTGGTATCTGCCGTTCGAACTCTTGCCTGTGGGGTCGGCACGCCCTGCCGACGCGCAGCCGGAGTCGCAGCGTCTTCGCGATGTTTGTCGGATCCGATACTGTCCGACGCGGAGCCTGGCGGTGCTGCGGTTCGAGACTCCGCGGACAGGCGGTCCCGTGGGGATCTACGCCGGCCGACTGTCTCGCGGCGACAAGCCCGCGGTCGCGCAGGAGTGGGGCCAGCAGCTCACTGGCTCGATCGAGCACGCGGTCGTGCTGCCGGCCCCCGGGCCAGCAGCGCCGATGCCGCTGGTGGCATCGCTTCTCGACACGCTCGTCGTCTTTGACGAATTATCGGGGGATGGGCCGTTGGCCGCGCGGCCTCTGTTCTCCATGCAGGGTGGCAGGCCGGCCATGACTTTTGGCGACTGGCTCGGTTCTCCCAGCAAGCGGCCGCGGTGCATCGTGCTGCCGGGATTCCAATCGGCCATGACCGGAGGATTGTCAAAACCGCCGGCGCGGCCGGGCGAGGAGGTTTTTCTGGCCGTCACCGATCTGGTGGCGGCTGGCGGCCGCACGGCGCTGGTGAGCCGCTGGCGAATGGGTGGGAAAACAAGCGTCGATCTCGTGGAGGAATTTCTCCGGGATCGCACCGCCTTAGGCGCCGAAGCCGAAGACGCAGGTCCGCCCGCGGCGGAGAGTTGGCGGCGGGCGGTCGAGGTGGCCACGGCGGAACAGCCGGACGTGGGCCGCGAACCGCGACTGAAGCAGTCGCCCCAGGCCGTGCTGCCCGATGCGCGGCATCCTTTTCTCTGGGCCGGTTATCTGCTCGTCGATTGCGGCGCGGGCCACTACGACGATCCACCACCCGCCGGTCCGCCTCAGCAGGCGAAGCCGGCCCAGCCGCCCGTGGTGGCCAATCAACCAGCTGCGCCGCCCGCGGTTGGGCCCCGGCCTAACGCGGCGCCGCCTGCTGCGCCGGCGCCGCAGGCGCGTGGCCCTCTCAATCCGGCGCTGCCTCGTCCCAAGTAGAGCGGCACCGGAAAACCTGCTCCGCTCCGTGACCCTATCTCCGCGATGCCATGAACGACATCCTCACCTCCGGCCCGTGGCCGGGCCTCGCCGCTCTGGCTGCCGTGTCGTTCGTGGCCGGCGCGGTGAATGCCGTCGCAGGCGGTGGCACCATTCTCACGTTTCCCGTGCTGGGGGCGATCCTGCCGGCAGGCCCGGCGCGGCTGGTGATCGCCAACGCCACCAGCACGATCGGACTCTGGCCTGGCTCGCTCGCGGCGGCGTGGATGTATCGGGGAGAACGCGTCGGCCAGCCGCCGTGGGCGGTGTGGCTGCTGGTGCCCAGCGTGGTGGGGGCTGCAGTGGGGGCCGTGCTCGTGCAGGTGCTTCCGCCCCAGTGGTTCGCCGCCTGCGTGCCCTGGCTGATTCTCACGGCGGCGATCGTCTTCGCCCTGCAGCCACAACTCTCACGGCTTGGCATGCGGGCCTCGCGTGCTTCAGCCACCACAGCCTCGTCATTCCCTGCAGGCGACGCCGCAGTGGCGCCGGCCGCGTCGCGGCTCCTGCTCACCTGCGTCCTCCAGTTCTTCGTGGCGGTCTATGGTGGCTATTTTGGCGCTGGGATCGGCATCCTGATGCTGGCCGTGCTGGGGGTGCTCGGCCTCGGCGACATTCACAGGCTCAATGCAGTGAAGAATGTGCTCGCAACGGCGATCAACGGGACCGCGGCCGCACTGTTTGCGGCGGGCTCGTTCCTTGGATCGCATGATGTGTCGTGGTGGCATGCCGCTACCATGGCGGTGGCTGCGGTGCTTGGCAGCGTCGCCGGCGCGAGCGTTGTCCGTCGCCTGCCGGCCCCGTTCGTGCGCCGCTGCGTGGCCCTCATCGGATTCGCGTTGGCAGCCTATTATTTCCGACCTGCCTGAGAAAAGCTGACAGCCACCGTTTTCTTTTTCATTCTGGAATCGATCTTCAATGATTGTTCGCACCGCACACCTCACGAAACGCTACGGCAGTTTCACCGCGCTCGACGGCTGTTCGCTGTCGGTGCCGGACGGTGCGATCTTTGGGCTGCTCGGGCCCAACGGTGCCGGCAAGACCACGCTGCTGCGACTCCTGATGGGCTACATCACGCCCACGTCGGGCACCGCGACGGTGGCCGGCTTCGACTGCGTCAGGGAATCGCTTGAGGTGCGGGCCCGCACGGCCTACCTGCCCGGCGAGGCCAGGCTCTTTCGCCGCATGGACGGCCATCGCGTGCTCGACTTCTTCGCCAGCCTGCGGCCCGGCTGCCGCCGCGACGTGGCCACCGCTGTGGCTCGGCGGCTCGATCTCGATTGCTCACGTCAGGTGGCCCGCATGAGTACGGGGATGCGGCAGAAGTTGGCTTTGGCGGTGGTGCTTGCGATGGAGACGCCGCTGGTGATCCTCGACGAGCCGACGGCGAATCTCGACCCGACGGCCCGGGCCGAGGTGCTGGAACTCGTGCTCGAGGCCCGCGCCGCCGGCCGCACGGTCATCTTTTCGTCGCACGTGCTCTCCGAGGTGGAAGACACCTGCGACAATGTCGCCATCGTGCGGGCCGGGCGTGTCGTCCACGAACAGTCGCTCGAGCATCTCCGCCGCTGCCATCGCATCCGTGCCCAACTCACCGGCCCCCTTGGGACGATTCCGCCGGAACTGGCCGCGAGCGTGACGGTCGCGGAGCAACGCGACGGCACGGTGGTCCTCGAGGCAGGTGACTCGCTGGCGCCGCTGTTGGGCTGGCTGGCAACACTCCCGCTGGAAGAGGTTCGGATCGAGCCTGTGGGGCTGGCCGCTGTCTACGACCGTTTTCACCGTTAGGATGCCGTCATGTGGAATACCGCCATCTGGAAAAAGACGTGGGGTGACCAGCGGGTGCTGGTACTGTCACTCCTGGCGCTGTGGACCGCGTTTCCCTGGATCTACATCTGGCTTTCCGCGCAGATTCCGATGCCGGCTTTTCAGGACGTGCTCCTGCGGGCCATTCCGAAGGACTGGCAGCGGCTCTCGGGCGTGCCGTTCACGGAGGTTGCCACGCATGCCGGCCGCATCGCCCTTGCTTTCGTCGATCCGGTAGTCGTGCTGGCCGCCACGGTGTGGGGCATCACTCGAGGCAGTGATGCCGTCTCCGGTCAGCTTGAACGCGGCACCATGGAGATGGTGCTGGCGGCCCCCGTGCGGCGGGTGGCTGTGTTCGTCACGCAGGCGTTGGCGACCACGGCCGCTGCGGCCCTCCTCTGCATGGTGCTGTTTGCAGCGGTCTGGGGTGCGATTGCCCTGGGCCCCTGGGCCGGCAAGGTTGACCCATTTCGCTTCCTTCCTGCGGCAGCGAATGTGTTTGGACTGATGGTCTGCATGGCCGGCATTGCGGCCGGCGTCTCCGCTGCCGATAGCTACCGCTGGCGAACCATCGGGATTCTCTGCGGCTTCTACGTGTTTTCGATCCTCGCCAAACTGGTGGGGCGGCTCAGCACGCCACTCGGCTGGGTCGGCTACCTGTCGATCCTGAATGCCTATGAGCCGCAGCGACTGGTCGGGGATGCCGCCGAATCGTGGCGGCTGCTTGCGGTCTACGACAGCGTGCTCGTGGGCGTGGGCGTGGCTGCCTATGTGATCGGGGCCGTCGTGTTCGCCAGACGCGATCTCCCTGCACCGCTGTAGCCTGGCGGCTGGAGCGTGTTGTTTGGGGCCCGCATGCGCGAAAAAAGCCAGCATGGCAGGAAAATGACCGCTTGCCCCATACTATGGGTGTTGGATGAGGCTATTGCCGGATGAGCAAGAGGGCCCCCGCCTGGGCCCGGTCCACAGGAAGCATCGACCCAATGAAGATTTCTTTCAGCCACCGTCTGCTGCTCGTGTCTGCCCTGCTTGCCGCTGCCGCGAGTGCTGCGGCCGCGGAGCCTGCGGGTGCCGTGGCCGAGCCGGCCGCCGCGACCGAGTCGCCCGCCACGGCTGAGTCTCCCGGTCAGAACGACCTCGATGCGGCGGTCGATGCGAAGCTTTCCGCGCAGAGCATCGACGACTTCGCCAATGTGCTCGACCTCTGCAAGCGGGCCATCAAGAAGGGCCTCGCCGCCGACCAGCAGCAGTTTGCGGAGGATCTCTACACCGACACGCTGATGTATCGCGCTGGCCGGATCGTGCAGGCGATCTACGAGGTCGAGACCCCCGATCCGCAGTGGCCGCGGCTGCGGTCGTTTGCGATGCGTGACCTCAACGAAGTCATCGAGCGGAATCCGAATCTCGGCGACGCGCAACTCATGATCGCGCAGCTGGAAAGCCTGCCTGGCGGCAATCGGGAGCGGGCCCGCACGGCGGCCACGAAGGCGATTGAGCTGCTCTCCGACGACAAGCTGCAGACGGCCCAGGCTCACATCGTGCTCGGCAACACCACCGACGCGGAGGCCCGTGCGGAGCGCGGCTCGCACTACGACAAGGCGGTCGAACTCGCGCCGCGCGACAAGGACATCCGCCGCACCCGTGGCCTGTTTCACCTGCTCACGGATGAGTTCGAGAAGGCCCGCGGCGACCTGGAGGCCGCCATCGATGCCGACCCCGAAGACGCCTCGCTGCAGGAGGCGCTCGGTCTGTCGCTGATGATGGACGACAAGCTCGAGGCCGCAGAGCAGGCATTTGACCGGGCCATCAAGCTCGACCCAGACTCTTCCGCCGCGCTCTTGCAGAGGGCCCGCGTGCGGGCCATGCGTGGCGATCGGCCAGAGGCGATCGCCGACCTCGACAAGGCCATCCGCATCTCCCCCGACGAGGCCTTGCCGCTCGTGCTCCGCGCCCGAATCCATCAGCAGTCGGGCGATTCTGAGCGGGCTGGAGCGGATCTCGAACGGGTGCTCGCGAAGCACCCAGATCATCCGGCGGCCATCGAACTGCGTGGCCTGATCGCCGCCGAGCGCAACGACTACCCGGCTGCGATCCGCGATTTCCGAAAACTGGTGGCGCAGAAGCCCGACGACGCCGTGCTCATGGGGCAGCTGGGCATGCTCTACCTGGCGGCGAAGCAGCCGCGTCAGGCGATCAAGCGGTTTACGCGATCGATCGAACTCGACGACAAGAACTTCGCAAGCTGGCGGAGCCGCAGCGATGCGGAGATTTCGATCGGTGACCACAAGGCGGCGCGGGCCGACCTGGAAAAGGCACTGGAGCTCGAGCCGGACGACTCGGGCGTTCTCAACAACCTTGCGTGGCTGTTGGCCACATCGCCCGACGAGGCGCTCCGGGATGGCAAGCGGGCGATCGAACTGGCGAAGAAGGCCTGCGAGGGGACGACCTGGAAGCAGCCGCACATCATCAGCACATTGGCCGCCGGCTACGCCGAGACGGGTGATTTCGCCGAGGCGCGGAAATACAGCAAGCAGGCGGTCGAGTCGGAGGGGAGTTCTCCTGAAGTGAAGACACAACTGGCGGGTGAGCTGGCGAGCTACGAGGCAGAGAAGCCGTGGCGGGAAAGGCAGGAACAGGAGGATCAGCCGCTGACGGAAGATCGCGGCGCCGATCGGGACGATGATGAGCCGATCGCCGACAAGGCCGCGAAGCCGCAGGAGCCGGCTGTTCCGAAAAAGAAGCGACGGCCGTTTGATTGACTTGCTTCACGCCGGTCCATTGCGTGGAGTGCAGGGGTTTGCCGTCTTCATCCAAGCCACGCAATGCGGATTCCCTCGCTTGCGCTTCGGGCTTGCATGGGAGAGGGGCAATGTCGCTCGCATTCCTCATCCAAGCCCGCAGCGCAAGCGAGGGAATGCGTGTGGTTTCAAGCGAAACACGCCACTTCCCACACGATCTGTCCGTCACTTCCCCTGAACCAGCGTGTCGTGCCGCGTGGCGGCCTGATGGGCGGCCTCCTTGTTGCCTGCTCGCTGCCAGGCGCGATAGGCGAGCAGGGTCGCGGAGACAGCCTTGTCGAGCCGCTGATCGGCTTCGGCACGGGTGGCGATGTTTTCCGCGGCCGACGCCAGGCCGGACGCCCGCTGGGCATCGAGGCCGCGGAGCGGGATCTGCTTGAGGCAGCGCAGTTCCATCTCGATCGCGTCGAAATCGTAGACCGCCGCCGCCATTGTGATCGCGCGGCTCACGAGGCTGGCCTGACCGGACGCCTCGCCCAGCCGACGCGCCTCATCGAGCATCAGCCATTTGAGAGACCGGTCGTTCTCGGTGATGGCGGCCGTGAGCAGGGTCTCCGCGGCCAGCCGCGCCCCCGCCGCGGTATTCGTATGGGAAAGTGGGTCTCGAAAACGCCGGTGCAATTCCGCCCGGCTCGAGGCCAGTTCGCGGGATGATGGCGGCTTGCCAAGGCCTTCGGCCGGGACCAGTTGTTGCATCGTCGGACGGGCCGCGGCCGTCTCCGTCAACGCGGGCCGCACGCCTGTGTCGTCGGCGGTACAGGCCGCTGTCCACACCGACACGGCAACGACAGCCGCACGAGTGATGGAGCGAGCGTATGCCACAGGCTGCTAGCGGGCCGACGGGTAGAAGTGGGACATTTCCATAAATGTCGAGGCATGGCCCGTGGCGCGGATCGTCTGGATTTCGGTGCCACCCGTCGGCCGCTGGATCTTCCGCACCTGCCCCTGGAGTTGGCTGAGCTGCCGCGACTGGCGGGCCGCCTGCTGCTGTTGGGCAAACTGCTGCTGCTGCGGTCTCACGAGGCCCTGCATCGCCCCGAGGGTTCCGCCCGTCGAGGGGTTGTTGCCCTGGAACGCCAGCCCCATGTAGGGACTGATCGAAGGCCGGCGGGTGATGTTGGAAAATGGCGTATTGCCGCCGCCTTGCATCCCGCCCGGTCCCTGTGCGGTGGCCACGGCCGACAGCAGGATGCCGAGGGCACACGTCGCTGACAACGTCCGTGCCAACGTCCCTGCAAGGGCGGCCGTCGTCGTTCCAAGTCGGGAAAGCGTCTTCATCTCAGGCTTCTCCGGAAGGGGATACTCATTCATCTATACCACCGGCTGTTCGCTGATACCACTCGGCGGTGGCGGCGAGCCTCACTCCGACAGGCCATATCCCGCGATGGCCCGATCCATGAGGGCCTTTACGGCCGCCTTCACGATCGGCTTGTCGTGGATCCAGGTTGCGAATTCCTCGCCATGTTCCGCGTAGAGGTCACGCAGCCAGGTCGGGGCTTCCGTCAGCAGCCAGGCCCTGAACAACAGCCACTTCGGGTCCTGGTCGCCGTAGACCTCGCGTGCCACCCAGCAGAAGCCGGTGTTGGGATTGAAGCCGAACGGCAGGCGGTTGAACGTCTGGACGGTCTGTACGCCGAGGAGACTGAACCCAAAGATCCGTTCGAAAGGGCCTGTGACCTTGTCAACGATGCTGTCGAAGGCGATCCAGGGATCCTGGGCGATGAACACCCGATCGCCCGGCAGGAGTTGGTAGTTGGTGGCGGTGGAGCCCCCCTTCATGATCGCCTCGATGTCCACCGGCAGCACCTGATCGCAGCCCACGCCCGAGGGAGCGGGCCGGGCGATCCAGATGTCTTTGCTCGACAGACGCGAGAGACCGTTAATGCCGGCGATTGCGTCGAGCACCGTTTCATTGCCGGTCACGGGGAACCGGGCCACGTTGTCGCCGAAGCCGGCACCCTCCGTGATGACGTAATAGACCTTGGAGTTGTAGCTGAACACGTCCACGCTCACGAGCGGCGCGTCGAGGAATTTCGAGAGCTGTGCCTCGATGGCCTCCTTCGCCTCGGCGAGCGTCATGCCGGTGATGTAGACGGTGCCATAGGTGCCCAGATTGATCGTGCCATCGGGGCCCACGAGGTGTTCCCCGGCGATCTGCTGCTGGCCTGCCGCCTGGGCCAGCGTCAGCGACACCTGCGGCTCGCGGAGAATTCGCTTCAGGTGGCGAAAGACGGCGTCCTGGGCTTCCTCGAGAGACTGGCCACCCACCATCACTTTGCCATACGAGGGCCCCAGGTCGAGCATGCCGCCGGGCTCCACCACATAGAGCCCGCTGATCGGCTGTTCGAGGAGTGTGCCCTCCACGATGACCTGAAGCGTGTCGAACGATTGGATGCGGAACGGTGGCTTTGGCACCACGCGGAGTGCGTCGATGAGCAGGATGTCCGGGGGCTCGATCACGTAGGGGGGGAGCGTCACCTTTGCCAGTTCCTTGGCGGGCATCCGGCCCGATTCGGGTGGGCAGTTGGCGTCGAGCGTCGCCTGGCGGGTGGCGGTTCGTTGGGGCCGGCCGAAGATGCTGCAGCCGCTGGAAAGGAGCGTCGAAGCGATCAGCAGTGCCACGCAGGCGGTGTGCAGCCGCCGTCCGAACCGCCCGCCGGCGATCCTTTGACGACATTCTTGAGTGAGATTCGCGGCGTGCATGCAAAGTCCCTGCGACCGGCACAATCAATCCAATCGTCTTCATCGACAGAGTCGCGCGGAAAACTTTGCCCCGTTTGTCAGAACCATTCTCAAAATGGCGACAGCAGTTGCCCCTCGGCGTAAGATAAGGGAGATTTTGATTCGCGAAACTACGTTCTTATTCGGGCGGGTCATAACCACCCACGAGAACGGAGTGCGCCGTTTCCCAGTGCTGGCCGCGGATTCGTCTCACCCAGACTTCCAAGCATGCCAATCCTCCCCAAACAGCGAGATATCTTTCCCGCTGAATTGCTCGATGAGCAGGAGGTGGCCGACGCCGGTGGGTGGATTGCCTTCTATACGCTCTCGCGTCGCGAGAAGGACTTGATGCGGAAACTCGAGGCGGCAACCGTTCCGTTTTACGCGCCGCTGGTCAAGCGGCGGCTGCGGTCGCCGGGCGGGCGAACGCGGATCTCCTACGTACCACTCTTCCCGGGCTACGTATTTTCCCGGGTCGATGACGAGCAGCGGCGGGCCGCGCTCGCCACCAATACGGTTGCCCGCTGGCTGCCGATCGGTGATGCGACCGCGTTCGTGGCCGATCTGCGAAACATCAAGCGTCTCATCGACACCGATCAGCCGCTCACGCCCGAGGCTCGACTCGAAGAGGGCCAGCCCGTGCGGGTGCGGAGCGGGCCCCTGCGGGGGCTCGAGGGGATGGTGGTCAAGCGGCGAAACGAACAGCGGCTCGTCGTGGCGGTCCGTTTCCTCAACCAAGGTGCCTCGATCGAACTGGAGGACATCGACCTCGAACGGCTTTGACCAGCCGTGGTGACCAGCCAGCAACGGCTGACTCGTCTCGTAGGTATGCCATCACGATGAACACACTCACGTCCCATCCCGGTTCCTTGCGGCCAGTCAACAAGAAGGCTCTGGTGCTGCTGTGCCTCCACGCCCTCCTGTTTGCGGCGATCTTCTGCTTCGCGTTCTTCATCCGCAGTGACTTCAGCGTCGGTTCGACGTGGACGTGGCTTTCTCCGCGCACGCTGATTGGCGTCGTGGTGATCAAGACCGGAATCTTTTATGCCCTCGGCCACTGCCACGTGTCGTGGCGGCGGGTGTCGTTCAACGACCTCACGAGCCTCGTCTGGGCGGCGACGCTCTCGATGCTCGTGCTCACGACGGTGGAATCGCTGCTCCTCACTTCGGGGCGATTCGGCGACTTTCAGCGGGTGCCGCGGAGCGTCTTCGTGCTCGACTGGGCTGGCACGGTGCTCGCGATCGGCGGCATCAGGGCCCTGTGGCGGAGCATTCGTGAGGAGTTGCGGCCGATCTTCACGAGCAAGCCGGTTCGGACGGCACTGATCATCGGTGCGGATGAGTCCGGCGAGTTGCTCGCCCGCACGCTCATGTCGGCGAAGAACATGCAGTATTTCGTGGTCGGCTTCCTCGACGACGATCCCGGCATGCTCCACAACCGCGTGGCGGGTCTGGAAGTGCTCGGCACCATCGACAGCGTCGGCCGGGAGGTGGAGAGGCGGCGGGTTGACGAGGTGATGGTGCGGTCGGGCAGCCTCACGGGCCGGCGGTTTCGGAAGCTGCTCGACACCTGCACATTGGCCGGATCGCAGGTCAAGGTGATGCCCGCCATCGATGAACTGCTCGCCGGCCACGACACGACCCTGCATGTGAAGCCTCGTTCGGTCGAGATCAAGGATCTCCTGCGACGCGAACCGGTCGCGCTCGACAACGCCGCGGTGCGGCAGCTTATCGAAGGCAGCACGGTCATGGTCACCGGCGCCGGCGGGTCGATCGGCTCTGAGATCTGCCGGCAGGTGCTCCGGTTCAATCCCAAGAGACTCCTGCTGGTCGAACGTGGCGAGAACGCCCTGTTTCTCCTGGAGCAGGAGCTGTGCCGACACGAGCCTCGGCCGCCGTTCGAGCCGCTCATCGCCGACATCACCGACTCGGCCAGGATGGATCAGATCATGACCACCCACCGGCCGGAGGTGATCTTCCACGCGGCGGCCCACAAGCACGTGCCGATGATGGAATGGAATCCTGCCGAGGCGATCAAGAACAACTGCGTCGGCACGCAGATCCTGGCCCGACTGGCCGACAGGCATGGCGTCCGCGAGTTCGTCATGATCTCGACCGACAAGGCGGTCAATCCGACGAGCGTGATGGGCTGCTCGAAGCTGATCGCGGAGCGTTTCGTGCAGGCCCTTTCGGCTGATTCGAAGACAAAATTCTGCGTTGTCCGGTTCGGCAACGTGCTTGGCAGCAACGGCAGCGTGGTGCCGATCTTCCAGGAGCAGATCCGCCTCGGCGGTCCGATCACGATCACGCACCCTGACATTGACCGCTACTTCATGATGATTCCCGAAGCGTCGCAACTCGTCCTGCAGGCTGCGGCGATGGGCAATGGCGGCGAAATCTTCGTGCTCGATATGGGCGAGAGCGTGAAGATTGTCGATCTGGCCCGCGACCTGATCGCCCTGTCGGGGCTCGGCGAAGACGACATCGAGATCGTGTTCACCGGTTTGCGGCCCGGCGAAAAGCTCTATGAGGAGCTCTACTTCGACGACGAGCAGCGGGTGCCCACGAGCCACCCCAAGGTGTTTTGTGCGCTGCATCGGCCCACCGCCCTGGCGGCGGTGGAGAGGCTGATCGACGAGCTTGCCAATGTGACTGACGAACCGCCCGAGGTGGTAAAGTCTTTGCTTCGCGATCTGATCGTTGAGTACGGCAGTCACGTTGCCGATGGGCCCGATGTGGCCCCACCCCGCAAAGCCCATGCCAAGTAGTCGATTTCCCGTCATTCCCGAGGTGCATTCAGCCGCCGATTCGGCGGCTGCGGAGATCCGCGTGCCGTTTGTGCGGCCGGCGCTGCCGTCGTGGGAGGCGTTCGGGCCGGCGGCGGCCGAGATCCTCGCCAGCGGCAGGCTCACGAAGGGGCCGTTCGTGGACCGCCTGGAGAAAGCGATCGCGGCGCGGCTGGGCGTTCGTCACGCGGTCGCGGTAAGCAGTTGCACGATCGGGCTGATGCTCGTTTACAAAGGCCTCGATCTGTCGGCAGGCAGTTGTCGCAGCCGACGGGCCGCTGGGAGCGCGTGTGCCGTCGGTTCGATGGAGCCGCTCACGCGGTTTGGCACGGTGCGGAGCGGATCCCGCAGCGAGCCGCTCGGCGAAGTCGTCGTTCCCAGCTTCACGTTTCTTGCGGGGCCCGCCGCGATCGTCTGGAATAATCTGCGACCCGTGTTCATCGACGTCGATCCCCATACGACGAATGTCACGCCGCAGGCCGTGGCGGCTGCCATCACGCCGCGGACGGTCGCCATCTCGGCCTGCCACAACTTCGGCAATCCGTGCGATGTTCCGGCGCTGGCGGCGGTGGCCGCCGAGCACGGGCTACCGCTGATCATCGATGCTGCCCACGGCTTCGGGGCGACCACGCACGGCCGGGCGGTGGGGGCGGGCGCGACGGCGCAAGTGTTCAGCCTGTCGCCCACGAAGCTGCTCGTCGCCGGCGAGGGGGGAATCATCGCCACCGACTGTGACTGCCTCGCGCATTTCGTGCGACTGGGCCGCGAGTATGGCAACGATGGCTCGTATGACGCCTTGTTCGCCGGCGTGAACGGCCGGATGCCGGAACTGAGCGCCGCCGTAGCCCTCTCGTCGCTGGCGATGCTCGACGATGTCGCCAATCGGCGGCGGCAGATTGCTGCCCGCTACCGCCATGAACTGGAGCAGCTGCCGGGGATCGGGTTCGTCGAATCGGCGGCGGGCAGTCTGTCTTGCCACAAGGATTTCTCGATCACGATCGACCCCGCCCGGTTTGGGATGACCCGCGACTCAGTCCGCCGGGCACTCGCGGCCCGCGGTGTCGAGACACGAACCTACTACGATCCACCCTGCCATCGGCAGACCGCCTTCGAACACTTCTACGACCGCACGCGGCCGCTCCCCGGCACCGAACTCTTGTCGGCCCGCAGCCTCTCCCTGCCGATCGGGGCCCACGTGGACGAGGCCGTGGTGGACGACGTCTGCGAGGCGGTGGCCAACGCGAAGAATCGGTGACCGCCACGAGGCCACCGCAGGTGACAGGCGAACGATGACAACGATCGGTCTCTGGATCGCGTGGTGCATCGCCGCGGTCGCGGCAGCGGCGGTGCTGACTCGTGGTCTGATCGAATGGACGACCGCGAAGGGCATCATCGATACGCCCAATGCCCGCAGCAGCCACACGCGGAGCACGCCGCGAGGGGGTGGCCTGGCGATCGTCATGGTCGTCGTCGCGGTGGCCGGCGTTGTCGGAGTCATGAGGCCGGAGGAACTCCTGCGCATCGGCGGCGCCATCGTGCCGGCTCTGGCGATCGCCGCCGTAAGCTGGCTCGACGACGTGCAGTCGCTGCGAAACCGCACCCGGTTCGCCGTGCATCTGGCGGCGGCTGTGGCGGCTGTGGCGGTGCTCGGGCCGGTAACACGAGTCGATCTCGGCTCGCTGGGCATGATCCGCTTCGGGCCACTGGCATGGCCGCTGACGCTGCTCTGGATCGTGGGTCTGACCAATGCCTTCAACTTCATGGATGGCAGCGACGGCATCGCGGGAATCACGGCGGCCGCGGTGGCGGCCGGGATTGCGGTGGCGGCGGCCGCCTGCGGCGCGGGGCCGGTGGCGGTGATCGCGGCGGCCTTCGCGGGTGCTGCGCTCGGATTTCTCGCGAGCAACTGGCATCCGGCCCGCATTTTCATGGGCGACGTGGGGAGCGCCTTCTGTGGGTTTCTCCTGGCGGTGTTGCCACTGGCGGTTCGGGCTGACGCCGTGCCTGAGGTCCTGCCGGTGGCTGCCCTCGCCCTCTGGCCGTTCGTCTTCGACACCTCGCTGACGCTGCTGCGTCGGCTGCGGGCGGGCGAGAACATCTTCCAGGCGCATCGCAGCCATCTCTATCAGCGGCTCCTCATCGCCGGCTGGTCGCACCGCGCCGTGGCGAGCCTCTATGGCGGGATGGCGGCGTTTGGCGCGACACTGGCGGCGGTGCCGCTGGTCGATCCCACGATACGGAGGGCTGCCGATCAGGTTGCCGCGGTTACGCCACTGGTGATGGCAGCCGCGTTGGTCGGGCTCGTGATGGTCGCGGAACGACGCGCCGCCCGGGTGGCCACATGATCTGTTTTCCATGGCTCAAGCGACTGGGAGATGTCGTGATTGCAGCGACGGCGCTGGTCCTGCTCGTGCCGGTGCTGGCCGCGGTGTGGGTCGCCGTGAGGGTGGTGATGGGACGGCCGGTGTTCTTCCAAGACCTGCGGGCGGGCAAGGATGGGCGGCCGATCCGCATCCTCAAATTCCGGTCGATGCGGCAGGCGGTCGATGCCACAGGCAGGCCACTGCCCGATGCCGAACGGCTCGGGGCCTTCGGGACGTTCCTGAGGCGTTCGAGCCTCGACGAACTTCCCCAGTTGGTCAGCGTGCTGGTGGGCGACATGAGTGTGGTGGGGCCCCGGCCGTTGCCGCTGGCCTATGTGCCGCGGTATTCGCCGCGGCAGGGAATGCGGCTGCGGGTGCGACCGGGCCTGACGGGGTGGGCGCAGATCCATGGTCGGAATGGGGTGGATTGGCCCGAGCGGCTGGAGTACGACGCGCACTACGTCGATATGTTGAGCCACTGGTACTGGCCGCTGGTGGACTTCTGGATCATCCTGACCACGGCGTTTCAAGTCGTCTGGCAGGCGGTCTCCGGCCGGGGTGTATCGGCACCGGGGTCCGCCACCATGCAGGAGTTTCGCCCATGATGTCCGCGTCCGATACGGTCATGTCTGCCGTCGTTGCCGCCATCCGTCAGGTGCTCCGCGACACCGGCCGCGAGCCGGCCGCCGTGGAGTCGGGAATGCTGCTCGCTGCCGACATCGGTCTCGATTCTCTCGACCTGGCCCAGACCATCGTGCTGTTGGAGCGATCCTTGGGGGTGGATCCCTTTCGGGCCCCGGTCCGTGCCCCTGTCGAGGGCACTGTTCGTCCCGCGATCCGTACGGTGGCTGATCTGGTGGGCATCTACGGCCAGGCTATTTCCGGTCGCACATCCCCAGACCGACCCTAAACGTGCCTTTCCCGGTGTCATTCCTTATCATCGGGGCAGGCGGAACCCTCGAGGAAGCCAGTTTGAGATGAACACGAACACGCAAACCTCCCCCAGCCATCTCGCCGATGCGCCAGCCGAAGACCGGCTCGCGTTCGCGATCTCCGAGGTCGCCCGCCAGGCTTCCGATCGCACAGCCATCGTGGCCGGAGCCGGGAGCGATTCCATCCGCACGATCGACTACGCCACGCTGGCCGCCGCGATCACGAAACTCGAAGCGGACCTCGACAGGGCGCGGCCTGTGGGCATCGTCGCGCGGGCCAAGCGAGTGGAGTCGCTCGTCGTCATCGCCGCGGCGTGTGGCCGGCAGCATGTGCCCGTGGCATTCCTCGCCGAGGACTCCCGCGACCTGATCGGTGAACTCCGCGACTGGGTCGCGGTCGACGACTCTCTGGCGATCGCGGCCGAGCCAGGCGCCCAGAGGCGGGAGTTCGAGGCGGTGGCCACGCAGGTGGTCGTTGCCACGTCGGGCACGAGCGGCCCTCCCAAGCTGGTCGAGCATTCGTGGGATTCGCTCCTTGCAGCCGCCCGGCTGGCCGAGCAGTGGCATGGGCTGGGATGGATTCTGGTCTACGACGCCACTCGCTGGGCGGGGATCCAGGTCTGGCTGCAGTCGCTCCTGACGGGCGGCCGGCTGGTCGTGCCGGCGTCTCGCGATCCCGATGCGGTGCTGCGGGCGATCGTGGACGAGCAGGCCACGGTCCTGCCCGCGACCCCTACGCTCCTGCGACGGCTGCTGACGTCGGGCGATCGGTCGCTCCTCGCGAAGGCACGCCTCGACCGGATCACGCTCGGCGGCGAGGCGGCGGACGGGCCGCTGCTCGAACAGGCTCGCGCGGCGTTTCCATCGGTCAAGATCACGCAGGTGTATGCGACGACCGAACTGGGCGAGGTGTTTCGCGTGACCGACGGGCTCGCCGGATTTCCGTCCAATTGGCTGGGCCGTTCCCTGGCGGGCGGCGCCCGGCTTGGGATGCGTCGAGATGGCGAATTGCTCGTGCAACTGTCCCGGGATACGGCCGAAGTGGCGACGGGCGACCTCGTGGAAAAGCGGGGCGATCGGTACGAGTTCACCGGCCGTCGCAGCGACGTGATCGTCGTGGGCGGAGCCAAGGTGTTTCCGCGTCGGGTCGAGGAATTGCTCCGTGGCGTGCCGGGGATCGCGGATGCCCGCGTCTACGGGATGCCCAGTGCCATCACAGGTGAACTCGTCGCCGCGGAGGCCGTGCTGGCTGATCCCCTGCCCGCCCAATCGTCACCCGAGAGCATCCGGGCCGCGGCGCTCGCGGCCTGCCGCAGCGGCCTCGAGCCGCAGAGCGTTCCACGCATTCTCGACATCGTGCGCAAGATCGCGACGAATCCCGCGGGCAAGGTGCCTCGCCGCCCGGCGTGACCCCGGCAAACATGCCTCCCACCACGATCATTTCTGGCGGCTCGCGTGGGCTGGGTCTGGCGGTCGTCGAGCGATTGCTCGAGCGGGGCGACTGCGTGGCCACGTTTTCCCGGTCGGGCTCGGCAACGCTCGAGTCGCTTGCCGCCATCCATCCCGACCGGCTCCATGCCGAGCAGATCGATGCCGCCGATGCCGAAGCCATCAGGGGATTCATCGCTCGTGCAGCAGCCCGCTTCGGCAGGGTCGATCATTGCATCGCGAATGCGGCCGTGGCTCACGAGGGCGTGGTCGCTACGGTCCGCGATGATGAGATCGACGCGATGCTCGATGTGAATCTGCGGGGATCGATCGTGCTTGTCCGCGAGTGTGTCCGGCAGATGCTTGTTCGCCCGGTCGGCGACGAGCAGGCCGCAGCCGGTGGACCGTCGGTGGTGGTCGTGTCGTCGGTGGTCGCGTCGCGGGGCTCGCCGGGCCTGGCGGCCTACGCGGCCACGAAGGCGGGACTCGAGGGCTTTGCCCGTAGTCTGGCCCGCGAACTGGGGCCCCGCGGCATCCGCGTCAACGCGGTTGCGCCGGGATTTCTCGAAACCGATCTCTCTTCATCGCTCTCGGAAGCAGACCGGGCCCGAATTGTCCGTCGCACACCGCTGGGGCGTTTGGGTGTGCCGGCTGACGTCGTGGGAGCGATCGAGTTTCTGATCGGGCCGAGGGCAGCCTTCATCACGGGCCAGGTCGTCACCGTGGACGGGGGCTCTGCGGCATGACCAACGGTGTCTCCGAGTTCCAGACC
The DNA here is from genome assembly GCA_947459185.1 of Planctomycetaceae bacterium. GTDB lineage: Bacteria > Planctomycetota > Planctomycetia > Pirellulales > UBA1268 > CAMCQY01. The sequence goes on from CANHCU010000028.1 coordinate 34,520, forward strand.
GCAGCGAATCAGTCCGGCACGTCTGTCTACGCGAGCCTCCAGATCGTGATTCCCGTCTACAACGACTGGGAGTCGGTGTCGCTGCTTCTGCCCCTCGTGGACGGGCAGTTCCGTGGGATCGGTGTTCAGGCCGACGTGCTGCTGGTCGATGACGGTTCGACGTTGGCTGGGCCACGGTCATGGAACCTGCCCCTGACCAGCATTCACACGATTCGGATTCTGCGGCTCAAACGGAATGTCGGCCATCAGCGGGCGATCTGCATCGGGCTCTGCTTTCTCGCCGACGCGTGCGACTGCGAGCGTGTGATGGTGATGGATGGCGATGGCGAGGATGCGCCCGCCGACATCCCCCGTCTCCTGAAAGAACTCCAGGACAACGATCCCGTGCGGGTCGTGTTCGCGGAACGGCTCAAGCGTTCCGAGGGCTGGGTGTTTTCATTCTTCTACGCACTCTACCGGCTGGCACACTGGGTTCTGGTCGGGCATCGGGTGCGCGTCGGCAACTACAGCGTCATGAACAGGGAATGCCTGGAGAGTCTGTGCGTGTCGCCTGAAATGTGGAACCACTACGCTGCAGCGGTCTATGCCACCCGCCAGCCGAAGGCGTTCGTCCCGACGCGTCGTGTCCAGCGGCTGGCAGGCATGTCCAGCATGAACTTTTCGGCTCTCGTGACACATGGTCTCAGCGCGCTTTCCGTTTTTTCAGATCGCATCAGCACGCGACTCCTGATCGTCTCGCTCGTCGCCGGACTCATGACTGCCGCCGTCATGCTGGTCATGGTGCTGCTGCGGCTCACGACCGGCTATACGGTGTCGGGCTGGGCTGCCACGATCAGCGGCACCGTGCTCCTGTTTCTCGTGCAGATCATCACGCTCGTGTTCACCTTCTGCTTTCTCGTTCTCATCACTCGCGGGCAGCATGCCTTCATTCCGGCGAGGGAGTACGGGATTTTTGTTCGGAGCTGCACCGAGGTCTGGCACGTGAGCGCCGCCGATCGCGATGCCATCACCGGATAATCGGCATA
>CANHCU010000029.1 GCA_947459185.1 Planctomycetaceae bacterium
CATGTGGAACACATGGGGCGTGGCGGTGGCGGCCACGGTCGGTGCCGTCAGCGACGGGGTTGCCGAGAGGAAATGCGCCAGCCAGTTGGTGCTGAAGAGCAGCCAGCCCACCAGCGCCGATGGTACGGCGAGGATCATCAGCGGCCAGGTCATGGGCGCGGGCGACTCGTAGGATTCATGGCCACCGTGCCCACCGTGCCCATGCGCTCCCTCAGGCACCCGCGTCGGTCCGGTGAAGGTCATGAACACGGCGCGGAACGTGTAGAAGGCGGTGAGTCCAGCCGTCACGAGCGACATCCAGAAGAGGATCTGCCAGGTTTCCGGGCGGTCGAGGGCGTCGAGCCCAACGGCGGGGGCGGTGACAGCGGCGTGCGTCGCGTCGGTTGAGAACGCGGCGAGATGGAACGGACCGCCAGCGGCCGTTGCATGGTGGTCGCCGTGTGCCGATGGCCAGCCCTTGGCGTGCAATGCGGCCAAGATCTCATCCTTGCTGAAGAACCCGGCAAACGGGGCCACGCCGGCGAGCGCCGCGGCACCCACGAAGAACGTGGCCGCCGTGATCGGCATCACCCGCCGCAGGCCGCCGAATCGCCGCATGTCGATCACGCCTCCCATGGCGTGCATGACAGAACCGGCGCCGAGGAACAGGAGCGCCTTGAAGCAGGCGTGCGTGAGCAGGTGGAAGATCGCGGCGGTGAAGCCGAGCAGGGTGCCGGTGCCAAGGCTCGCGAACATGTAGCCCAACTGGCTGATCGTGGAGTAGGCGAGCACCCGTTTGAGATCGTTCTGGACCGTCCCGATGAGGGCGGCCACAAGTGCCGTCGTGGCCCCGACGATCGAGACCATCGTGAGCGCCCCGGGACAGGAGGCGAAGAGTGGTGCCGATCGCGTGATCAGGTAGATGCCCGCTGTCACCATCGTCGCCGCATGAATCAGTGCGCTGGCAGGCGTGGGGCCCTCCATCGCATCGGGCAGCCAGACGTGCAGCGGCAGTTGCGCGCTCTTGCCGCAGGCCGCCAGCAGGAGGAGCAGGCAGATCGCAGTGCCCACCGCGCCGCCGACATAGCCCGCCGCATCGGCCAGCCGGGTCTGTCCGAGAATGCCCGGCATGATCACGCCATCGGGAGAGATGGTGTCGTGGAAGTCGAGCGTGCCGTAGCTCATCCAGAGTAGGAAGACCGCGATGGCGAGGCCAAAGTCGCCGACGCGGTTCACGAGGAAGGCCTTCTTCGCGGCGCGGGCGGCTTCCGGCTTCGTGAACCAGAATCCGATCAGGAGGTAGCTGCAGGCACCCACGGCTTCCCAGAACACGTAGACCAGGAGGAAGTTGCTGGCGGCGACCAGCATCGACATCGAGAAGACGAACATTGCCACCAGTGCAAAGAATCGCGGGTAGCCCGGATCGTCGTGCATGTAGCCGGTTGAATAGATGGCCACGAGCAGGCCGACGCAGGTGATGATCGTGAGCATCGTCGCGGTGAGCGGGTCGAGACGCAGGGCCACCGGAATCGAAAAGCTGCGCACGTCCTGGCCGGCCGAGAGGTCGCGGGGTGTCAGGCGGGCATCGGTCGCCGGGCTGCCTTCAGGGGGCGTGTAGGCCGCATCGAATGAAGCCCACTTCCAGAGCGTCGAGATCATTTCGACCGGGCGGACGGCCTCGGCATGGGGGCCGTGTGCGGGGCTGACGTCACGGGCGGTGGCAGCCAAGAGCATCACGGCCACGGCAGCGGCGGCAGCGATGCCGGCGATCGCCGGGAGATGGGCTTTGGCACCGAGCGTGCGGCCCAGCAGCACGGTGAGGATCGCTCCTACCAGGGGCAGCAGCGGCACGAGCACCAGCAGCGTCGAAGGGGAGAATTCTTGCATGGAAGAGGCGGACGGCGGATGGATGACGGATGGAATGGAAAGGAAAACGGATGCGGCCAGACAGGCCGGCGGCTCAGACGTGCTCGCGTTGCAGCGGCTCGTTCTCGTCGGCGGGCGGGAGGACGCCGGCAGGCGCGAGCGTGGGGAATCGTGGCGGCACCGTGTCGATCGAGGGGAGTTCATGATCGACCGTGCGGGCGACGTTGGCCTCACGGAGCGACTGCCATGCCGCGGCGTCGAGCCGGCCGGTCCGCGAGAAGGCCTGCAGCACGAAGACCAGCGCCACCGCGGCCTCGCAGGCGGCAACGGTGAGCACGAAGATCACCAGCACGTGGCCGCCCCAGTCGCCGTGGTAGCGGCTCCACGCCACGAGGCTCACCGAGATCCCCTGCAGCATCATTTCGGCCGCCAGGAACATCACGATCAGGTTGCGCCGGGTGAGGATGCCGACAAGTCCGAGACTGAAGAGGATGGCACCCACGGTGAGGGCGTTTTGCAGCAGGGGAAGCGACTGCGCGGTGTTCATCGGGTGGCACTCCTGCCGGCGGCGGACCGCGTGGTGGTGGTATCGCCGGCGAGGGCAGCCTCGCCGCGGGAAACGACGGCGATCGCGCCGATGAGCGCCACAAGCAGCAGAACGCCAGCGGCTTCAACGGCCACGAGATGCCGGCCGAACAGTTCACCACCGAGTCGGGCAACATGGTTCTCGGCCAACGGATCGACGGCAGTCGCCGTCATGCCGGCGGCAGGGCCGCTTGCGGTGTCGCCTGCGGCTGGGGCCGGTTCGCCAGTAGTCGCGGATGGCGTGGCCGTCGATGGCGAGGCGGTGGTCCGGGAAGGCGGTTCGCAGCAGGTCGCCGGTCCGGCCGACAACCGGCCGATTGAGAGCGACAGCACACCGAGCAGCACCGCTCCGGCGAGCGCTGACAGGAAGGGCTCGTTTGAAACGCGATCATACGGAGCGAGGCCCGCCGGCTGCGCGAGCATCAGCACGAAGAGGAACATCACAAGAATAGCTCCGGCATAGACCACGATCGTGGCAACACCGAGGAACTGCGCTCCGAGGACCAGGAGCACGCCCGCCACGCCGGCCAGCGAGAGGGCAAACCAGATTGCCGCGTAGACCGGCGACCGCGACACGATCGTGGCGGCGGCAGAGATGACGGCCACGAGCGACACGATGAGAAACACCGCCTCCTCACCGAGGCCACCGAGCCGGCGACCAGCCGCGATGAAGGCCGCCAGTGCCGCGAGCCCCAGCAGCGAGCCGAGCCAGCGGATCGAGGCGGTGTCCCGGCCATTCGGCAGCAGGAGCCAGAGGCTCGCGACGGTGGCGAGCACGGCCCCGGCCAGCAGTGGTCCGGAGGAGAGGGGGGCGAAGGGGAGTGGAGTCACAGCGTGCCTCCCAGGCTCGCCGACTTCATCGGCTCGGCATCCTTCGTCATGTCGTAGACGCTCAGCAGCTTCTCTTTGTCGAAGATCATTTCCTCGCGGCTCTTGCCGGTGAGGTCGAGGAGACTCGTGAGTTCGATCGCATCCACAGGGCAGGCTTCCTCGCACATGCCGCAGAAGATGCACCGCAGTTCATCGATCGCAAAGCTCTCAGGGTATTTCTCGCGGTCGGGCCAGGGGCTGTTCGTGGCGACGATGTCGATGCAGTGTGCCGGGCAGGCGGTGGCGCAGAGGAAACAGGCCACGCACTTCACGCGGCCTTCCTGGTCGCGGTTGAGCCGATGCACGCCGCGGTAGATGAGCGGGTTGCCCACCGTGGGCCTCTGTTCGGGATAGCTCACGGTCAGCTTCGGGCTCACGAGGTGGCGGGCCGTGGTGGTGAGGCCCTGCACGAAGAGCGGAAGGTAGAGCCGCTCGGCCAGGCCCAGCGGCTTCTCCTCGATCCAGGTGACGGACGGGTCAGTCGGCTTCATGTCAAACCTCCACCAAATCTTGTTCGCGAAGCGAACGTTCGGCATCGAGCATGGTGTGCGTACGGATGGGCGTATTATCGGTGCCGGAGGGTGTGAGCACGCCGGCGGCGATCCATCCCAGGAAGAACACCGCCCAGGGAGCGACCAACGCGATCACCCCAGCCGGACCGGCTCCGAATCGCTCGATGAGCTGCGGGCGGAACTCTTCGATCGTCGCCACGGTCACAAGGTTGGCGATGCCCAGAGGCAGCATCACCTTCCATGCAAGATTCATGAGCTGGTCGAACCGGAACCGCGGCCAGCTCCAGCGAACGAGCATGAAGAACAGGATGACGCCAAAGATTTTCGCGGAGAGCACGCCGAAGCGAAGGAACGCACCGAGCCAGGTCACTTCCTGGCTCGAGCCAGTCACGCCCCAGAGATGCCAGCCTCCGAGGAACATGATCACGATCAGAAAGGCTGCCGTGACCATGTGCAGGAACTCAGCCACGAGAAACAGCAACAGCTTGATGCCCGAGTATTCGGTGTGGTAGCCGCCCACCAGTTCCTGCTCCGCCTCCGGCAGGTCGAACGGCAAACGCGCCGCCTCCGCGAAGCTGGCCACGAGAAAGACGATGAAGCCCAGCGGCTGCGCGAACGCATACCAGACGCCGCTCTCTGCCTGGGCGTTCATGATCACGTCGAGCTTGAGCGATCCGGCCGCGAGCACGACGCCGAGAAGGCCGAGGCCAAGCGGGATTTCGTAGGCCACGAGTTGGGCACTGCTCCGCAGGCCTCCCAGGAATCCGTATTTGTTGTTGCTGGCCCAGCCGCCGAGCAGCACGCCGTAGACCGCGATGCTGGAGAGCGCGAAGACCCAGAGCACGCCGACATCGAGGCCCGGGGCCACAAGGAATGGCACCGGGTCGGGGAGGCCGGGGATGCCCAGCGGCGGCAGCACACTCCCGAAGGGGATCGCGGCGAAGATCGCCAGTGAGGCCGCCAGGATCACGAGCGGCGCCGCCGTGTAGAGCACCTTGTCGACGTGACGCGGAGTGAAGTCTTCCTTCATGATGATCTTCAGGCCGTCGGCCAGCGGTTGGCCGAGGCCGAACAGGCTGATCTTCGTGAGCGGGATGCCGACGCGGTTGGGGCCCTTGCGGTCCTGCACCCAGGCGGCCATCCACCGCTCGACGAGTACGAGGTAGGCCGCCGCCGTCATCAGGCCGCCGACGAGCAGGCCGATCTTCACGAGCGCAGCGATCGTGGGCAGGAATGGAGTGAGAGCGTTCATGGGGTGGTGGTTAGGCGAGTTGGTGGATGCGGAGGTCAACTCCGGTGGCAGGGATCTCGCCGGCGAGCGCCGCGAACGTGGCGGAGGATTCGGCGACCTGCCGCCGCACCGCCGTGGGATCGTAGAGGCCGCGTCGGCCGAGCATGTTCCAGTAGAGCCGGCCCTCCGGCCAGACGCCCGCGGGCGGACGCACGGCCTGCTCGAAGGTCTGCGCCCGGTGGGCGACGTTCACCCAGGTGCCGGCCCGCTCCGCGAAGCCTGCGGCCGGGAGCCTCCAGGTCGCGAGCGCCGACAGCGGTGAGTCGAAAAGGTCCTGCACCACGAGGCACTTGAGATCGGCGAAGGCGGCGGCGGTGTCGTCGTCGATCCAGGCAGCGGGATACGCGCCGGTGATCCAGGCGGCGTCGGCGTGGCCCGAGCGAACATGCTCGACGAGTTGGCTCCACGACGGCACAGAGGGATCGAACAGTGCCACGACCCCTTCCACGCCCAGCCGGTTGGGGCACTTCTCGGCACGGATCGTGAAGCCGCCGGGAAACGTCTCATCGTCCCCGGTCCGCGGCACATGGCCAACCGCGAGGAACGCCTGCGGATCGATCGATCGGGCAACGGCGCAGAGCATCCAGGCCTCCTCGACCGTCAGCATCGGCGAGATGGCGACGGCCAGCCGACCGGCAGCCTTGAGATCGGTGCGCAGTCGCGGCACGACATCTGCCCACTCGACGGCCTCCAGCGGCGTGCTGCGGTCGGTGCTCAGGTTGGCGCGGCGACCGGCGCCCACCAGCCGCGCAGCGTCGTGGATGTGGTGCCAGCCATAGCGGCCCTCGTCGCAGATCCACCACGTGTTGACGTGCGGATTCTCCCGAGGCTTGAGGCGGTAGATCGTGTCCTGATTGTGCTCGGTGTGGATCGAGCAGCCGGCGGAGCAGCCGCCGCAGACGTTGGCCTCCCGCTTCATGAACCAGACCCGCTGCTGGTAGAGGAAGTCCTTGTCGCCAAGCGCCCCCACCGGGCAGAGGTCGACGACGTTGCCGGAGAGCTTGTTGTCGAGCGGATGGCCGGGGAAGACGTCGATTTCTTCCTTGGCGCCGCGGCTGGTGACCATCAACTCGCTCGTGCCCGAAACTTCGCGGGTGAATCGCACGCACCGCGTGCACATGATGCAGCGGTCGACAAAGAGCGTGACAGTCGGGCCGACGTCGCGACGGCGGCTCGTGAAGGCATGGAGATCGGCCCGACGCTCCGACTGACCGTGCTGAAAGTGATAGTCTTGCAACAGGCATTCACCCGCCTTGTCGCAGATCGGGCAGTCGATCGGATGGTCGATGAGGAGCGCCTCTTCGACCCGCGCACGGCTGTCCTTGACCAACTGGCTCTCGGTGACGATCACCGTACCGTCCTTCGCCGGCGTCTGACAGGCGGGCACCAGCTTCGGCATCATCGAGATCTTGCCGGTGGCGGCGTCGCGGGTGCCGGTCTCGACCAGGCACATGCGGCAGCTGGCCACGACCGACAGGCCGGGATGCCAGCAGTAGTGCGGAATCTCCGCGCCGGCGCGGCGGGCGGCCTCGATGCAGTTGAGCCGTTCGTCGGCTCCGATCTCGATTTCCTTGCCGTCAACGATGACTGTGGGCATGAATGTTCCTGATGCAATCGAACTGATGGTGCGGCGTCAGTGTGATCCGACGATTTGCAGAGCCGGAACGGGATCGGTCACCATCCAGCCCTGCGGATTGGTCTGCTTGATGTAGTCCTCGAACTCCCCGCGGAACTTCTTGATCGCGTTCTTGATCGGCCAGGCAGCCCCGTCGGCGAGGCCGCAGATCGTCGAGCCGGGCATCATGCCCATGGTGTTGCCGATCTCGGCGAGCAGGTCGAGGTCTCTGAGGCGACCCTTGCCAGCCTTGATCCGTTCAAGCATCCGCAGCGACCAGCTTGTGCCCTCGCGGCAGGGCGTGCACTGCCCGCACGACTCGTGGGCGAAGAACCGGCAGGAGTTGTGGAGAAAGTCGACGATACTCACCGTTTCGTCGATGACGACGACGGCCGCGGTGCCGAGGCCGAGGCAGCCGACCTTGCCCGGGCCGGCGAAGTCGAGCGGCGTGTCGAGTTCGGCCTCGGTCATCAGGCCCATCGAGATGCCGCCGGGGATCACCGCCTTGGCCTTGCGGCCCTTCCAGACGCCGCCGCCGAACTCGTCGATGAGTTGTCGTGCCGTGATGCCCAGCGGGGTCTCGTAGCAGCCCGGCCGCTCGACGTGGCCCGAGAGGCAATAGAGCTTGGGGCCGTAGCTGCCGGGATCGCGGGGGTTGTTCGGGTCGGCGGGCACTCCGATCGAGCGAAACCAATCGACGCCACGGCGGGCGATTTGGGCCACGCAGGCCATCGTCTCGATGTTGTTGACGACCGTCGGCTTGCGAAAGAGGCCCTCGATGGCGGGGAACGGCGGCTTGATCCGGGGCCAGGCCCGCTTGCCCTCGAGGCTCTCGATCAGGCCGGTCTCCTCACCGCAGATGTAAGCCGCGGCGCCGCGATGGAGATAGATGTCGAGCGAGAAGCTGCTCCCCTTGATGTTCTTGCCGAGGTAGCCGGCGGCATAGGCCTCGTCGATCGCCGTCTGCAGCCGCTGCCAACTCTGCGGATATTCGTAGCGAAGATAGATGTAGGCGGTGCTGGCCCGCGTGGCGTAGGCCGAGAGGATGATGCCCTCGATCACCTGATGGGGATCATCCTCCATCAGGATCCGGTTGTTGAACGTGCCCGGCTCGCTCTCGTCGGCATTGATGCAGAGATAGATCGGGCCGGGATGATCCTTGGGCAGGAAGGTCCACTTGAGTCCTGTCGAGAAGCCGGCGCCGCCGCGGCCGCGGAGGCCCGACGCCTTCACCATCTCGACAACGTCAACGGGCTGCTTCTGCTTCAGCACCTGCTCGAGCGGCTCATAGCCGCCGCGGCTCCGGTAGCTGGCAATGGTCTGGCCATCGGGCACGCCGACGGCCTCGAGGAGGACCGGTTTGAATGGCTGCATGTCAGGTGGCCCTCGCCCGTGGTTTCTTGAGTTCCGCCTCGGCGGTCTCAGGGGTCATGTTCTTGAGGAGGTCGTCGTTGGCGAGGATGCAGGGGGCGAAATCGCAGGCCCCGAGGCACTCCGCCGGCTCGATCGTCAACTCGCCGTTGGGCGTCGTGCCGTAGGGATCGATGCCGTTTTTGTGGCAGAGGTGCGTAAGCAACTCGTCGCCGCCCCGAAGGGCGCACGAGATCGACCGGCAGACGAAGGCCCGCACGTTGCCGCACGGCTTCTCCTGGTGGAAGAACTGGTAGAAAGTGAGGGTGTCCTGCACCTCGGCCGGGGCCAGTCCCAGCACATCCGCGATCTCTACGACTGCCTGCAACGGCACATATCGAAGTGCCGCGTTGACGATGTGCAACGCGGGAAGTGTGAGCGCCCGACGATTGGGGTAGCGGGGCGCGAGCGCCTCGATCTGGGCGATCATCTCGTCAGTGAGAATTCTTGGTTGGGCGATCATGGGTGAAGCTCCGGAAGGGCTTGCCCCTGCCGCCTCGCCGGACGTTCGCTACGGCCATCCTGGCCTTCGCTCACTCGATGGCGGCTACGCTCCGCCATCCATGGCTCCGCTTGCCGCCAACGCCGGCTCAACGACATGGGCAACCCCTTCCTGCTCGACGTTGCTTCAGAACGGTAAGTCATCGATCCAGCTCCGCGGCGATGATGTTGAGGCTGCCGAGCACGGCGACGACGTCGGAGAGCGTGTGGCCGCGGATCAGCTGTGGGAAGAGGGCAAAGTGCAGCACGGAGGGTGGGCGGCATCGCGCGCGGTAGGCACTCTCACTTCCGTCGCCCACGAGGTAGAAGCCGAGTTCACCGTTGGGGGCCTCGGTCGCTCCGTACGATTCCCCACTGGGAACCTCGAAGCCGCGGTTACTCATCGACAGTTCGAAGTGGGAGATCGTGCCCTCGATCGTGGAGTAGACCTGCTGCTTGGTCGGCAGGGCCGTCCGCTGGTCGATGCCCACGTTGACGGGGCCGGCGGGGATGTTTTCGAGCGCCTGCGCCACGATCTTCAGGCTCTCCCGCATCTCGGCCATCCGCACGAGGTAGCGGGCATAGCAGTCGCCGGCGGACGCGCAGCAGATCTGGAAGTCGAAGTCTTCGTAGGCGAGGTAGGGCTCGTCCTTGCGGAGGTCGCGGGTGACACCGCTGGCACGGGCCACGGGGCCGGTGGCTCCGCTATTGATCGCTTCCTCTTTCGAGAGCACGCCCACGCCCTTCGTGCGATCCACAAAGATGCGGTTGCGGGTGAGCAGCCGCTCCATGTCTTCGAGCGTCTTGGGGAAGGTCTTCACGAAGGTGCGGATCTTTTCGATCACCAGCGGCGTGAAGTCCTGCGAGACGCCGCCCACGCGGGTCCAACTGTTGGTGAACCGCGCGCCACAGAGGGTCTCGAAGATGTCGTAGATCACCTCGCGTTGATAGAACGCGTAGAGGAAGAAGGTGAACGCACCGGTGTCGAGTCCGACAGCGCCGTTGGAGAGCAGGTGGTCGCTGATTCGGGCCAGTTCCGCGATGATCGTGCGGATCGACCGGCAGCGGGGGGTGAGTTCGATGCCGAGCAGTTTCTCCACCGCATGGTGCCAGGCCACGTTGTTGGCCATCGGGGAGATGTAGTTCATGCGATCGGTGACCGTCACATATTGGTTGAACGTGAGGTGCTCGCCGAGCTTCTCGAAGCCGGAGTGCAGGTAGCCCATTTCCGGCATCGCGTCGACAACCCGCTCGCCGTCGAGTTTGAGCACCAGCCGGAGCGTGGTGTGGGTGGCGGGATGCTGGGGGCCGAAGTTGAGCGTCCAGAGGTAGTCCTCCGACCGCTCGGCCGCGGTGTCGGCGGCCGCATCGCTGCGGAACGATCGTGGGGCTGGGGCGATGGACATGGTTGGTTGGCCGTTGCTAGCTGTGGTCGCGGGTGATGACGGGGAAGTTGTGCCGCTCGCCGCGGCCCTGGAGCGGATAGTCCTTGCGGAGAGGGTGGGCGGTGAACTCCTCCGGCATGACGAGGCGGCGGAGATCGGGGTGGCCCGCGAACTGGATGCCAAAGAGATCCCAGACCTCGCGTTCGAGCCAATCGGCAGCCCGCCAGAGTGGCTCGACACTGCGAACCGTGGGCCACTTCTCGTCGGCCGACACGGGATCGTCGACAAACACCCGCACGGTGAGCCGTTGGTTGGTCGTGGTGGAGGCGAGCAGGTAGACGAGGCCATACCGCTGCTTCGCGCCGCGGTATTCCAAGTAGTCGACGCAGGTCACGTCGACGAGCATGTCGAAGCCCTGCTCCTTGAGATGCTCGAGCACCTCGAACGACTGGGCCGCCGGTACGACGAGGCTCGTCTGGCCACGAAACACGGATGACTCCAGCGGCCCGAAGCGGGCTGTGACCGCGGCCAGAACGTCGTCAACGGCGGGTGGTTCGTAAGGCATGGGAGGAGCCATCTGCGGTGGCCAGCGAAGGCGTGGTGGGGGTTCAGGTGCGGTGGGCGGCGGCGGAGAGTTCCCGCTGTGCGACCGGATTGCGGGCGGCGTCGAGCGTGAGCAGTTGATCCGCCTCGACGAGTGCCCGCTTGCGGAGTTGCCGCTGGCTGGTGTCGAACTCGCGGCCCGTGATCGTGCCTTCGCGTTGGATCTTGTCTTGCAGGTCGATGATGGCCTGGATGAGCTGTTCGGGCCGCGGCGGGCAGCCTGGCACGTACATGTCAACCGGGATGAAGCGGTCGATGCCCTGCACAACGGCGTAGGTATCGAACACGCCGCCAGTGCTCGCGCAGGCACCCATCGAGATGCACCACTTCGGCTCGTGCATCTGCTGCCAGATGCGTTGCAGCACTGGGAGCATCTTCATGACAACGCGGCCGGCCACGATCATCAGGTCGCACTGCCGCGGGCTGAAGCGGAAGACCTCGGCCCCGAATCGGGCGAGGTCGTGCTTGCTGGCGCCGGTGGCCATCAGTTCGATGCCGCAGCACGCGGTGGCGAAGGGCATGGGCCAGAGGCTGTTTTTGCGGCACCAGTTGGCCAGTTCGTCGAGCCTGCTGACCACCACGTTCTCGGGCAGTTCGATCTTCCCGGGCATGGTCTGTCGTCCCGGCATGTTTAACGCCATCGGAACACTCCCTTTCGCCAGTCGTATGCAAACCCCACGATCACCAGAGCAATAAAGAGCATGGCGCCGGCGTAGACGAGGCCTCTGCAGGAGACCAACCCGTCGGCGACTGCGGCGTCTATGCCCGCAGCGGACCTGCTGGCAACGGCCCATGGATAGAGGAAGAGGAGTTCAACGTCGAACACGAGGAACGTGATGGCGACGAGGTGAAACCGCACGTCGAACCGCCGACGGGTGTCGTGGACGGGGTCCATGCCGCTCTCATACGGCATTTCCTTGACGGCCCCGCTCCGCCGCGGGCCGATCAGGTTGGCCGTCACCAGCAGGCCCACCGACACCGCCGCCGCGATGGCCACAAAGAGCAGGACGGGAAGGATGGCGTCCATGTTGTCCAGGGCGGGTGAAGTTCGGGGTGACGGGCTAGCCGGAGCGCCGGGATGGGTTCCGGTTGTGAAAATCGGCCGTGGGAGACCACTTCGTGAAATTTGTCACGAAGTCGATGCCCAAAAAAACCGGGTAGGCGGGTGCCCTCCGGACGGTCGGCATAACCGTCAGAGTTATACAGCGCGGACGCTCAGGCGACGAGTCGAGGTCTTTTTCGTGGGAAAACGAATGTTTCACCATCCCCCGGCGTGAGATCCCGTCGCTTACGCTCAGGGCTTTTATTGGGGCGTGGTGCGCGACCGTTCCCATACAAGCCCCCGGCGCGAGCCGGGGGACCGGGTGTTCGCGGGCTGGGAATTTCAGAAGCCGCCGAGATTCATCGACACGTAGGCGCCAAACGGCCCTGACGTGATCGACATCCCGCTGCCCTTTGCATCCGAGAAAGGCGGCTTGCCGCCACCGCCACCACCACCGCTGCGGTAGGGGGAATAGGAGGCGCCGCCAGTCCGGCTCATCGCCGCCGCCGAGGCCGCGGCCGTCTGCTGCCGCGCATCCTGAGCCCGCTGCACCAGCTGCTGCCGACCCTCGTCAAACGCCGCCTGCTGCTGCTGGAGCGTGCCCCGCTTCTGCTCGATCTTCTGGATCTCCAACTGAAGCTGTCCGGCAGTCATGGTCACCACGTTGGGCACATCCTTGAGCGCCTCTGCCCGCTTCTGGTCCGACATCACCGACAGATACTGCGCCACCCACGACCGCGCATCCTGAGCCTCCGGGGTATCGAGGACCTTGAACTTCGCGTCGAGATCATCAAGCAGATACTCGAGATCATGCGACGACATCTTCTCAACCTTGTGGTTGAAGTCGGCCTTGATGTTGCGAACCTGCGTGGGCGTGTAGATCGCCTGCGCGGAGAGCCATTCGCCCAGTTCGAAAATCGCCCGCCGCCACCGCGAGCTGTTCATGATCGCGACCTTCTTCTCCAGATCGCTATCGCCATTGTCATCGTCGTCATTGGCGGTGGCCTTCGGCTCCTGCGGTGCGGATGTTGAAGGGGCCTTGGCGGCCCCGTCGTTCTTGACCGGTGGCTGCGCCTCGGACAGCCGGCCGAGGCCGGCCGCCAGCAGCAGGCCGGTGAGCAGCGCGGTGAAAAGGAGACGGATAGAGTGCGGGCGCAATGTCATCGGGCTGGGCTCCCCTTCGGAGACGTTTGCGGAGAAGTCTGCGGCGATGCCTGGGGTGCGGTCTTTGCGGGCATTTTGCGGATCATCGTCATGCTGACGTGCGGCGCATGTTCGCCGCCGACATGAGTGGGCACCGACCGCCATGTGCAGCGGTTGGCGCCGTCGTAGCTGTATATATTGAGCGACGACGTCTGCGTGCCATCCGGCAGCACGGACATGGTGCGGGCGACCCAGGTGCCGTCGTCACGGGTCCATGTGGCTTCGCCATGGCTGCCGTCGGAGCCGAACGCCCACGACACGATCTGCCGCGAGAGTGGATCCCAGCCTATCCGCTGCGTGATGTGCATCGCCGGTAGGCCGTCGCCGGCATCGCCACCCGCTGCGGCCGCTGCCGACGTGTCGGCGATCTTCATGTCGCGGAGGAGGAACGTGCGGGTGGCGTTCCAGCGGACCGATACCTCGAGCGGTGGCTTGCCGCCTGGCGTCAGTGGCGTCGCGCCGGCTGCCGGCTCGCGGTCAGGGCGGTCTTCCACGACCGTCCAGTCGCCGACCATCCAGTCGAGGTCGGCGAGTCTGGGAGAGTCGTGAGGAGCCGCAACCTGCGACTCACGAACACAGGCCAGCTTCCACGTGCCTTCGTGTCGAACCCATGTCGCGGAAAACCAACCCTTCAGGGCCGCGGTCGCGCCGGGCGGAGTGACCTCGACCGTTCCATCTTCAACGGCCACGTCCGCCGTGAGCATCCGGAGGTTCGTCTGCTCCATTTGAAATGATGGCCGCGGGGCATCCTTGGTGGCCGGCGTGATCTGGCCCACCGCCTCGCGGCCGTTCAGCAGGCGGCCGTCGTCATCGACGATGTCGCCGTCGGGTGTCCAGAGGCTCGCGAGCGTTTTCCCGTCGCCTCGTTCGAATGCCTCCGCGTAGCTACGGATGGCGGCCCTGATCCCAGCCGTGGACTCCCCCTGCTGGGCGGGCGCGGCGTCACATGGCAGCAGGAGCACGGCGACGAAGGCCACCAGCCATCGGGCGGCTGCCGGACGTGTGTTTGGACGTGTCTTTATGGAGCGTGCTGGTCGGTTCGTCATGGCGTCATTCTACCACCGCCCTGGTGCCGCCGTCTCGCAGGAAGAAACTCGCAGGGTGAAAAAGGAACCTCGCCTGCGGAACAGCCGGTTTGGTAGGTTGGCACGCATGTCCGAACACGTAGCGACCCTCGCCGATCTCGTCCGCCGTCCGAGCGTGAACCCCATGGGACGGGACGTGTCGGGCCCCGACTATCTGGAGGGTCGGGTCACCGACTACCTCGTGCAGCGGTTCATGGCGGCCGGCCTGCCCTGGGTGCGTCAGCCCGTATCGCCGGGTCGCGACAACGTGGTGGCCCGGCTCGACGCCACGGTGCCAAACGCTCCCACCATCTTCTGGGATGCCCATCAAGACACGGTGCCAGCCGACGGCATGTCGATCGAGCCCTTCACGCCGGTTGTCCGCGACGGTCGGCTCTATGGCCGCGGCTCGTGCGACGTGAAGGGGGGCATGGCGGCGATGCTCGTGGCGATCGATCGGCTACGGACCTCCGACCGGCCGCGGCTGGCCAACGTCGTCTTCACCGCCACGGTCAACGAGGAGTTTGGGTTCTCCGGCGCGAAGGCGATCGCGCGGCTCTGGACGACTCCCGCGGCCGAACTCGCTCCAACAGATCTGGCGGCCCGCGATCTGCTCGGCGGCACGCCCGCGGCGGCCATCGTCGCGGAACCCACGGAACTCGACATCGTCACGCAGCACAAGGGCGCCGTGCGGTGGCGGATGCGGGTGCACGGCGTGGCCTGCCACAGCGCGTTTCCCGAGCAGGGCGACAACGCCATCTATCCGGCGGGCCGCGCGATCGGCGCGATCGAGTCGCTGGCGCGGGAACTGTTGACGAGACAACCCGAGCATCCCTGCGGTCCGCCGACCCTGAACCTGGGCACGATTCATGGTGGCATGGGGGTGAACCTCGTGCCCGATCTGGTCGTGCTGGAACTCGATCGACGCGTCGTGCCGGGCGAGTCGCCCGAGAAAGCTCGCAACGAGGTGATCGAGCGGATCGCGGCGGCCTGTGGCTCAGCTCGGATCGAGCACGACGCTCCGTTCCTGGAGAGCGCGGGCCTGCCGGCCAAGGCCGACCGGACCTGGTTCGACAGGCTCACCACCGCCGCCCGAGGCAAGGGTGTGGCAGCGCGGCAGATCGCCGCCCGCTACGGCACCAACGCCAGCGTGTTTGCGGCCGCAGGCGTGCCGAGCGTCGTGTTTGGTCCAGGGGCGATCGCCCAGGCCCACACGGCCGACGAGTGGATCGAACTGGCCCAGGTCGACACGGCCGCCGAGATCCTCGCCGCGACCGCGTCGTAGGGTCGTGCCAGGTCGATCGAACATCCCCCGGCTCGCGCCGGGGGCTTTTATGGAAGGGGTGCCGTCATCGGCGCATAGAAGCCCGGAGCGCGAGCGATGGGATCTGGCACTCGGGTCGAACCCGGCGGCGGTGCGGAGCCGGCATGAATTCCGCGGCCCGGCTTGGTACAACAACGCTCTCACAGCCGGTATTCATACGTCATTCCCGCAGCAGGAGCAGTGGTTCATCATGGCAGGCAGGATCAAGGTCGCAGGTCCGGTGGTCGATCTCGATGGCGATGAGATGACACGAATCATCTGGCAGTTCATCAAGGACAAGCTGATCCTGCCCTATCTCGACCTCGACATCCGCTATTTCGACCTCTCCATCGAAAACCGCGATGCGACCGCCGATCAGGTGACGATCGATGCCGCCAACGCCATCAAGGAATACGGCGTGGGCGTGAAGTGTGCCACGATCACGCCCGACGAGGCCCGCGTGAAGGAGTTCAATCTCAAGAAGATGTGGAAGAGCCCCAACGGCACGATCCGCAACATCTTGGGCGGTGTGATCTTCCGTGAGCCGATCATCATCAAAAACATCCCGCGGCTGGTACCCGGCTGGACGAAGCCGATCGTCGTCGGCCGCCATGCCTTCGGCGATCAATACCGGGCCACCGACGTGAAGATCCCCGGCGCTGGCAAGCTCACGCTCACGTTCACGCCGGCCGACGGCTCGAAGCCGATGGAGATGAACGTGTTCGACTTCCCGTCGCCGGGCGTGGCGATGGCGATGTACAACCTCGACGACTCGATCCGCGACTTCGCCCGCGCGAGCTTCCGTTACGGCCTGGCCCGCAACTACCCTGTCTATCTCTCCACGAAGAACACGATCCTGAAGGCGTACGACGGCCGCTTCAAGGACATCTTCCAGGAGATCTTCGACGCCGAGTTCAAGGCTGAGTTTGCCGCGAAAGGCATCACCTACGAGCATCGCCTGATCGACGACATGGTCGCCTCCGCGATTAAGTGGGAAGGCGGCTACGTCTGGGCCTGCAAGAACTACGACGGCGACGTGCAGAGCGACATCGTGGCCCAAGGCTTCGGCTCGCTCGGCCTGATGACGAGCGTGCTCATGACGCCCGACGGGAAGACGGTCGAGGCCGAGGCGGCCCACGGCACGGTCACGCGGCACTACCGGCAGCATCAGCAGGGCAAGCCCACCTCCACCAACCCGATCGCGTCAATCTTCGCCTGGACCCGTGGCCTGGCTCACCGCGGCAAGCTCGACAATACGCCCGCCGTGACCCACTTCGCCGACACGCTCGAAAAGGTCTGCATCGAGACGGTGGAGCAGGGGAAGATGACGAAGGATCTCGCGATCCTGATCGGCTCCACGCAGCCGCATCTCACCACGCAGGATTTCCTGGCCGCGATCGACGAGAATCTGAAGAAGGCAATGGCGGGGTAGGGCTCCCGTGGTCGCGTCGGGCTTGCGTGGGGTTCGTTGGTCATCCAAGCCCGCAGCGCAAGCAAGGGAATGCGTTTGGCGACGTGACATCGGAAAGCCCTGCTGGTTAGTGGTAAAATTTCCCAGGGTGGATCAGGCAGGCCGGGCTCATAGGAACATGGTCTCATGGACGTCGTCATTCTCTGCGGTGGCCAGGGTGCGCGGATGCGCGAAGAGACGGAGTATCGTCCCAAGCCGATGGTCGAGGTTGGCGGCCGTCCGCTCCTCTGGCACATCATGCGGCTCTTTGGCCATTACGGTCTCAACCGGTTCGTGCTCTGCCTGGGCTACAAGGGGAGCATGATCAAGGACTACTTCCTCAACTACGAGGCGATGACCCAGGACTGTACCGTTGCCGTCGGGGGCCGCCGGCAGATCTGGTATCACGGCAATCAGGAGCCGTTTGATTTCGAGGTCACCCTCTCCGACACGGGCGTGGAGGCCAACACCGGCGGCCGCGTCAAACACGTCGAGCCCTACGTGAAAGGCGATACATTCATCGTTACCTACGGCGACGGCCTCGCCGACGTCGACATCGGCAAGCTCCTTGCCTTCCATAAGTCGCACGGCAAGCTAGCCACGGTGACGACCGTCCAGCCGGTGTCGCGGTTTGGCATCACGATGCTCGACCAGCACTCCCGCGTGACAAGCTTCTCCGAGAAGCCGAAGGTGGAGGGCTGGGTGAGCGCGGGTTTTTTTGTCTTCGATCGCCGAATTTTTGACTATCTCGATGGCGACGAGTCCCTCATCCTCGAGAAGGAGCCGCTGGAACGGCTAGCCGCCGAGGGCCAGTTGATGGCCTACCAGCACGACGGGTTTTTCTTCGCCGTCGACACATACCGCGACTACCTGCAGGTCAACGACCTCTGGCGTGACGGCCGGGCTCCGTGGAAGGTGTGGTGATGAGCGTTGCGGACGGCCTGAAGAGCCTGCGCGGCAAGCGGGTGTTTGTCACCGGTCACACGGGCTTCAAGGGCTCCTGGCTGCTCCTGCTACTCGACCGGCTGGGTTGCCGCGTGACCGGCTATTCGCTCGCGGCCCCGACGACCCCCTCGCTCTTCGAGGCCGCACGACTAGTCGACCTGGTGGCAACCCACCATGAGGCCGACATCCGCGACACGGCCCGTCTGGCGTCCGCTGTCCGGCAGGCCGAGCCAGACGTGGTGCTGCACCTGGCCGCGCAGCCGCTGGTGCGGCTTTCGCACCGTGAGCCGCTCGAGACGTTTTCGATCAATGTCGTCGGCACGGCGTCGCTGCTCGACGCGGTGCGCATGTCCGGTAAGCCCTGCGTGCTGATTGCCGTCACCAGCGACAAGTGCTACGAGCCCCATGCTGACGGCCGGCCGCACGATGAGGCTGACCGGCTCGGCGGCCATGATCCCTATAGTGCAAGTAAGGGGGCGGCCGAACTCGTGGCCGCCGCCTACCGCCGGAGCTTCTTTTCGCCAAGCCGACTCGGCGAACATGGCGTCCAACTTGCGACCGTCCGCGCCGGCAACGTGATTGGCGGCGGCGACTGGGCGGCCGACCGGATCGTCACCGACATCGTGCGGCACCTCGCGGCCGGTGAGCCTGTGCCGGTGCGGAATCCTGCAGCCGTGCGGCCGTGGCAGCATGTGCTCGAGCCGCTCGCCGGTTATCTGTCGCTTGCCGCCGCGATGCTCGCCGAGCCGGCGGCAGCGTGGTGCACCGGCTGGAATTTTGGGCCGGCGGCTGAGGATGACATCACGGTGCAGCAGCTCACCGAGATCTTCATCGACGCCTGGGGCGCCGGACGCTGGGAAGACATGCACGACCCGCGGGCCCCGATTGAAACGCACGTACTCCGGCTGGCCATCGATCAATCGCTGGCCGCACTGCCATGGCGGCCGCGGTTCTCCTCGAGGGAGGCGATTCAGCGGACGGCGGCGTGGTTTCGGGCGTTTGAAGCCGATTTCGCGGCCGCCCGATCACTCTGCCTTGCCGACATCGAAGCCTATGAACAGGCTGAGGGAACAAGCCGTATGGTCGGGTCGGGAGCGAACGCATGAACGAGCGAGAGCAAAGCGAGGTGTGCGCGAGCCGCACGGCTGACACCGTCCGCGATGAGATCCGCGGCCTCGTGGAGGAATACTGCCGGCTCGCATTTCCCGACCGACCCTTCCAGCACGGGCAGGCGGTGCCGGTGGCGGGGCGGGTATTTGATGCCCGCGAGGTGGAGCATCTGGTCGACAGCTCGCTCGACTTCTGGCTCACGACGGGACGATTCGCCGAGGAGTTCGAAAAGCGGTTCGCGGCCCGCGTGGGCACGCGGTGTGCGAGCCTCGTAAACTCTGGCTCGAGCGCCAATCTCGTCGCGCTTACCGCGCTCACCTCCCACAAGCTGTTTGCCGAGCAACTCGTGCCGGGCGACGAGGTGATCACCGTCGCCGCCGGCTTTCCGACGACAGTCAACCCGATCCTGCAGAACAACCTCGTTCCGGTGTTCGTCGATGTGGAGCATCCCGAGAAGCGTGCCACCTACAACATCGACGTGAACAGGTTGGACGCGGCCCGCAGCGACAAGACGCGTGCGGTGATGCTCGCCCACACACTCGGCAATCCGTTCGACTGTGACGCGGTGGCCGACTTCTGCCGGCGGCACGACCTCTGGCTCGTGGAGGACTGTTGCGATGCGCTGGGCGCCGAGTTCGCGGGGAAGCACGTGGGCCAGTTCGGCGATCTGGCGACCTGCAGCTTCTATCCCGCCCATCACATGACGATGGGGGAGGGGGGTATCGTGTTCACCGATTCGCCGAAGCTCGAAAAGCTCGTGGAGAGCTTCCGCGACTGGGGCCGCGACTGCTGGTGCGAGCCAGGCCACGACGACACCTGCGGCAAGCGGTTCGACTGGCAGTTGGGTGACCTTCCACATGGCTACGACCACAAATACATCTACTCCCACATCGGCTACAACCTGAAGCTCACCGACATGCAGGCGGCAGTGGGCGTGGCGCAGCTCGACAAGCTCGACGGTTTCATTGCGGCCCGCCGGAAGAATTTCGCCCGGCTGCGTGCCGGCCTTGAGCCCTTGCAGGACGTCTTCGTGCTGCCCGAGCCCACGCCGGGCACGAACCCGAGCTGGTTTGGTTTCCCGCTCTCGGTTCGCCCCACGGCGACTTTCACGCGGCGCGACCTGGTCCGGCACCTCGATGAGCAGAAGATCGGCACGCGTCAGCTCTTTGGCGGCAATCTGCTGCGGCAGCCGGCCTACCATGACAGGCCACAACGCGTGGCGGGGGAGCTCCCCGGCGCCGATTACATCATGCGACACACGCTCTGGCTGGGTGTCTATCCGGGTCTGTCCGACGCCCATATCGATCATGTCGTCGACACAGTTTCAGCATTCGTGCGGCGCTAGCATGAGCACGATCATTGCTGCTGACATCGCGCGGTTGCTTGCTCGCACGCCGCTGCTCTGGGAGCCGCTCCGCGGCGCCAGCCTCTTCATCAGCGGCGGCACCGGATTTTTTGGCATCTGGCTCTTGGAAGCCATCCTGGCGGCCAACCGTGAGCGGTCGCTCGGCTGCCGGCTGATCGTGCTGTCGCGAGATCCGTCACGGTTTGCCGGCAAGGCCCCGCATCTCGCGGCCGACCCGGCAGTCTCCTTCATCGAGGGCGATGTTCGCAGCTTTCGCTTTCCCGACGGCCCCATCACGCATGTGATTCACGCGGCGACCGAGGCGAGCGCGTCGCTCAATGCTGATGACCCGCAGGCGATGTTTGACGTGTGTGTCGAGGGTACGCGGCGGATGCTCGCGCTCGCGCAGGAAAAACGAGCGTCTCGATTCCTGTTCACCAGTTCTGGCGCGGTCTATGGCCGGCAGCCGCCGGAGCTCGCGCACGTGCCGGAAGACTTTTGCGGCGGCCCCGATCCGCTCAATGTGGGCAGCGCCTATGCGGAGGGGAAACGGGCGGCTGAACTGCTCTGTGCGATCGCGGCACGGTCGTCGGCCGCTCGTGGAGACGGGCTGCATGTGTCGATCGCCCGCTGCTTCGCCTTCGTCGGTCCGCATCTGCCGCTCGACGTGCACTTCGCGATTGGCAACTTTATTCGGGATTGTGTGGCAGGCGGGCCGATCAGGATCGGGGGGGATGGCACTCCCTTCCGCAGCTATCTCTATGCGGCTGATCTGGCGGAGTGGCTCTTCACGATCCTGCTGTGCGGCGAGTCTGGCCGGGCCTACAACGTCGGCAGCGAGGAGGCGGTCTCGATCCGTCACGTGGCCGATCGGGTGGCGGATATCGCGTCAGCGGTCTGGCCCGACCGGGGCCGGCCGGAGATCGCGATGGCGAAGCAGCCAGCGCCAGGGGTGGTGGCTGAGCGATATGTGCCCAATTGCAGCCGGGCCCGCGAGGAACTTGGCCTCAAACCGGCGACCTCGCTCGACGAGGCAATCCGCCGTACGCTGATCTGGGCAGCCAGCGATATACTGGCGACATACTGAGGAGTGGGTCCGAGGAGGAGGTCTGATGAGGAAATTCACGGCGATCATCGAGCGTTGTCCCGACACTGGACTGTACGTGGGGTATGTGCCCGGGCTGCCGGGAGCCCATTCCCAGGGGCAGACGATTGATGAGCTGAATGCCAACCTCGCGGAGGTCATCGAATTGCTGCTCCAAGACGGTGAGCCGGAGCTGGAATCAGAGTTCGTCGGGACGCAGACGGTTCAGGTGGGCTGAGACGTGGCGAAACGCAAACTGCCGGTGCTGAAGCCCGCGGAGGTCGTCGCGAGGCTCACGGCGCCGGCAATGCTCTGGTTTTGGGCCGGGCTGGCGTTCGTCGTGGCCGCGTTCGCCCTGCTCGAACTACTCGATCCGTATTTCTTCTGCCAGGACGACGCCCTTTCGCTCGAACTTCCCGTCGTGCTCATGACGTGCCGGGGCATCTGGCAGGGGCTCGTGCCTGAATACAACCCCTACATCTTTCTCGGCTCACCGACGCCCTCGATCAGCGGCACCTATCCGCCGATGTACCTCGCCTATGGAATCGCCCGTCACGTGCTGGGTGACGAGTATGCAACGTTCGACGTGTTCGCGGCGATCCACCTGCTGGCGGGCTATTGCCTCTCATTTCTCGTGGCCAGGCGGCTGGGCATCGGGCCGGTATTGGCGGCTCTTGCCAGCCTGACGTTCGTGCTCTCCGGCCCGGTGCTCGTGATGTCGCGATGCTGGCATTCGTTCAGCGTGCTGCCCGCAGCCATTCCGCTCTTTGCCCTGCTGGTGGACCGGCTGCGGTCCGGCCCGGTGGACTGGCGGTGGCCGGTGGTAACGGGCGTCTCGCTCGGTCTCTTCTACCACTCAGGGTTTCCGCAGCTCTTCGTACTCGGCTGCGGCCTCATGCTCGTGCACGCAGCGGCGCTGGCGGCGGTGGGGCAGGTGCCCTGGCGGCGGCTCCGGTGGCTCGTTCCGGCGCTAGCCTTCGGTGCGGCCATCTCCATCCCCGTCTTCTATCAGCAGTGGCGGCTCTCGCGGGAAATGTCGTACATCGACCCCGGCGGTGGCACCGGCGTGGGAGGCAATCTCCTGTCGATGCTGCTGCCGTATCCGCTCGTACAAGGCACCTTGCCCAATGGCTGGGGCAGCCTGAATCTCGAGTGGAACGGCCATTTTTATTATTTCGGCACCGTGCTGTTGATCGCATTCCTTGCGGCGGTCCCGTCGCTCGCGTGGCGGCGGATCGGGGGCCGCTCGCCCATGGCCACCGCCGGGGATTCGTCGCGGCTGCAGTTGGCTCTGGTGATTCCGGCGGTCGTCGCCTTCTTACTGTCGCTGGGCCAAGCGGGTGGACTGTGGTGGCTGATGGGTCTTCTGCCAGTTGGGCTTCGCAACAACCCGTTCCGGGCCGCGCCGTGGTTTGTGTTCTTCGCCTGCCTCATTGGCGCGAGATACCTCGAGGACTTTATCGCGTCGCGGCAAGCCCTGGCTGGCCAGACCGCAGCGAACCACCGGTCGCGGCTTCTTGTGGCCATCGCGGGCATCGGCGTCTTGCTGGTTGCCCTTCACCTCACCCGCGTCGGCATCGCGTTCTACACCTACGGTTTCCGGCCCTATCCGCAACTGCTGGAGGAACTGGCCAACGTGGTTGAGCCGGACGAGAGGGGCCAACAGCAGCGGATCATGTCGTTTGGAGCGTTGCGGTCGACCGATCCTTCGTATCCCCTCACGATGCCGCACAACCTGCCGTGCCAATACGAGGTGCCCGCGTTCTTCGGCTACGATCCGCTCGTGCAGCGATTCGGCCGTGTCATTGCCTGCATGGAGAGGCTTGTCGAGCGTCCGCAGGAGACGCTCGCGGCCTACGGTGTGCGGTGGCTGCTCGTGCACCGGACGGCCTGGGGAGGCTGGGAGCCGCAGACACCGAATCGTTTCGAGCGCAAGTTTCCGTTCGTCCCACTGCTCGAAAAACTTGACAGCAACCCGCGGCGGAGGCTCGGGGAACTCGATGACTATGTGAGGGTGTTCGAGATCCCCGATGCGGCACCGCTGGCCTTCGATGCCGCGCTACGCACGGAGCCGCTCCCGTTGCAGATGAGCGTGGCGGGGCTTGGCATTGACCTGGAGCCGACGGCCGCCGCGCGGAACATCGTGGCGAATTTCCTCTGGTATCCCGACATCGTGGCGACGGCCGACGGCGCGCCGGTGGCGGTGACCGAAGACGAGTGGCAGCGGATCGTCGTGGCCGCGCCCGTCGGTGCCCGAAAGATCCGCATCCGCTATGCGCCGCCGCGTGCCACGGGCATCACGATCGCCCTGATCCTGTCGCTTGTGGGCGGCGTGGCGACGCTGGCCTGCCGCAGGGCTTCAGACTGAGGCAGTCCGATCATCGCGGCCCGATCAAAACCATTCGGGCCGAGCGGCAGGGGGTCATTCGGCTGCCAAAATGGCTTTTCCCACGTGATTCGGTATTCTTTCGGAGGGTCGCCTTCGTTCGTTGGTCGGGCGATCCCGTTCTCTTTGTCGCATGTCGTCATCCTCTCTCATGCCACAGGCTGCTCAGATGGAAGCACTTTCCAATCAGCCAAACACAGGCGCGGGGCATGCATCGCGTCCTGAACTGGCGACGTGGCACGGCGGCCGCCTGTGCCAGAGTGGCCAGGACGGGCGCCTCCGCCAGGGCGGGCACGTGGGCCTCGTGCTTCCCTGCTACAACGAGGAGGGGAATGTCGATGAGCTCTACGAGCGGCTCGTGACAGTGTTCGAGGGCCTGCCCGACTACACGTTCGAGATGCTCTTCATCGACAATGCGTCGACCGACGGCACGGCGGCGAAGATCAGGGCGATCGTCACCCGCGATCCGCGGGTGAAGCTGATCGTCAATGCGAGGAACTTCGGTCACATTCGCTCCCCCTTTCACGCGTTGATGGAATCGGCCGGCGACTGCGTGATCGCGATGTGCACCGATCTGCAGGACCCGCCCGAATTGATCCCCCAGTTCATCGCGGCGTGGGAACAGGGTGCGAGCGTGGCGGTGGGGCAGAAGAAGACGAGCGCCGAGTCTGGTTTGTTCTGGCTGATCCGAAGCCTCTACTACCGCATCGCCAGGTCGATGGCCGAGGTACCGCTGCTCGAGCACGTGACGGGTTTCGGCCTCTACGATCGCCGCGTGGTGGAGATCATGCGGCGGTTTGAGGATCCCTACCCTTACGTGCGTGGCCTGATCTGCGAGATCGGCCTGCCGATCTCGGTGGTTCAATACGATCAGCCGTTGCGGAAGCGAGGTATCACGAAGAACAACTTCTTCACGCTCTTCGACATGGCAATGCTTGGGATCACGAGCCACTCGAAGGCGCCGCTGCGGTTCGCCACATTGTGCGGGTTTCTGTTGAGCGGCCTGTCGCTCGTCGTAGCGATCTTGTTTCTCGTCCTGAAACTGACGTTCTGGTATTCGCTGCCGGCGGGCTATGCCCCGGCCGTGATCAGCATTTTCTTCCTAGCGTCAGTGCAGATCTTCCTGATCGGGCTGGTGGGTGAATACGTGGGCGCCGTGCTCGCCCAGGTGCGGCACCGGCCGATGGTGGTGGAGGCGAGCAGGGGGCAAATGCCGACTGCGCCCGTTTCTGAAGCGAGCCCCGCAGGGGGGGCTCGTCATGGAAGCTAACAACGTGGTGGTGCCCGCGACGGTGCCGTCGTGGGAGCCGCGGACCGTACGGTTCGACGATTTGCATGACGGCGTGCCGGTGATCGTCGGGGCCGACGATCACATGGGGCTGGCCGTCCTGAAAGCAGGGGACGGCGGTGCTTGTCTATCCGCGGCTATGCTCGCAGGAGGGCGCGAGTCTCGATGCGGTTGTAAAGGTATGTGGCTCCACATCTGCCTCCCATTCCGGCAGTTGCACCATTCAGTGTCCGTGGCACGGCAGAAAGCTCCGGCCGATACGCACCGTGGCCTTGCTGGCCGTCGCATCGACCTACGAGACCGACTGGCATTCCTACGAGGTGGCGGCGGGCGGCCTGACGATCACCAGCAAGAACACGTTCGGCGAGCACCTTCGGAATACCGATTGGTGCCATTCGGCTCGGCCCGTGGGAGGGGTTTGAGCAACCATGAGTGACACCCAACCCGAGCCCGCGACCTACGCCCATCGCTGCTGTCCAGCCTGTGGCAGTGATCGGCGTGATCAGCAGTCGGTGCACAGCGATCCGCCGGCCGAGCAGCTGCCGTTTAAGCGGGTGCTTGAGCAGTGGGAAACCCATGTTTTCAACGTCAAGACCTACTTCAGCTCCTTCCGCTGCGGTGAGTGCGGGCTGCTCTACTGCCCGTACTACCCGCCGCCTCTGGGGAACATTCCGGCCATCGTGCACAAAAAGAACGGCCATCCACACTCGTCATCAACAAGGGATAGCGTATGACGGATCTCTTTGGAATGAGCGGCGACGAGCAACGTATGCGGTCGCGTGCTCAGGTCATCGCCATCGTGATCTCCGCGGGCTTCGTGGCGGCGGTGTATTTCCATTACTGGCTCGCCGCGTACGAAGGCTTGTCATATCCTCGGGCGACGTATCTCTGCCGCACGGATGACAACATGCCACTTGCCACGATGCACGTGCCGTGGTCGGTCGTTTCCAGGCGTCATTGTTTTGGCGATTTGTATGCGCCCTATCTGCAGACGCTTCGCCTCGCTCCATACGCTTCGGAAGGGATATTTCCAAGCAATTACTTGCCGTTTACCCACGCGCTGATGCTGCCGGCCACTTTTCTGCCGTACGATCTGCTTCTGCCGTCGTACCTAGCCTGCTTCGCCGCAGGCACGTTCGCGTTTTGTCTTTGGGGCGTCAGGGAACTGCCGTGGACAGATCGCCTCGTTTTCGCAGTGCCGATGGCGCTCATGTCGTATCCGCCGCAGTTCTTGATGGATCGTGGCAACCTCGAGGGGGTGGTGTTTGCATTTACCGCGCTCTTTTACATCTG
The DNA here is from genome assembly GCA_947459185.1 of Planctomycetaceae bacterium. Classification (GTDB taxonomy): domain Bacteria; phylum Planctomycetota; class Planctomycetia; order Pirellulales; family UBA1268; genus CAMCQY01. Next base: position 26,110 of record CANHCU010000029.1, read on the forward strand.
CTATTCGCGGAGGAAAACCAATGCGGCGGCCTGCTTCTTGGCCGCGGCGATCGCGATGAAGGGCTACCCGGTGGCCTACTCGCTGCTTTTCGCTCTCAATGCGCAGTGGCGGCAGCTGTTTCTCTGCGCTGCGGTGTCGATCGCTTTGACGCTCGCCAGCGCTGCCATCTTCGAGGGGGGCGTGATCCATAACATGATGGCGATTTCCGCGGGGGTCGAACACTATCTCTCCATCGTGCAGACTGACGAAGGTGTCAGGCATGCATGCAGCCTGTATGGTTTGCTGACGATCCTTCACCGTAATCTGTTTGGCTTTTCCACCTTGATGACGACAGCATCTTTCTGTCTCGACAACTACAAGTGGATTCAGGCGATCCTTGGTCTCAGCCTCTTCGCAGCATGCGTAGTTCTGCCTCTCCGGCTGTGGGAAGTCCTTAGCCTTCTAACATTGTCTTTCCTTTTGCTGCCGCTGTCAGCGCATGAATATCGGCTGATTCATCTTTTCCTACCGATTATCGCATTCATTCGCTGCAAGAAGAGGGATTCTCACGTACTCCAGACCGCCACCGTTGCTGCATTGCTGCTCGTGCCAAAAGCTTTCATGTACGTTGAACGGGAAATAAGTATCGGTTGTGTCATCAATCCGGTTCTGATGATCATCGCGGCGATCTTCATTTGCCTGCGTGCGACCAGCCGACAGGACGAACAGCCTCCATTGATGGTTCACATGTGGAAGTGCGGTCTGGCGATAAAGCAACACCCCTTCTGTAAGTCGCGGTTGTCATAGGTGGGTCATCTGGCTTCCATGTTCAGGTAGGCACGTTCGGTTTGCCAGTCGTCGCTTATGACCTGCCCCCAGGAACAACGCTCGTTGTTCAGTTAGGGTTTCGCGCTCCAGCAGACCAGCCCTGTGCGGTCGCGGAGGCGTACTCGATTCGCCCGATGCAGTCCGTGGCGTTCGTAGGCGGCGAAAAGCGTGCGTGCAAGCAGAATGAGCATGAGGAGCGGATTCAGCACGCTATTGAGCGACGTTTCGTGGGCAAGAATGATGAACGACTTGGGCACGAGCAGTAACGAAAACAGCACCGTATTGAGTAGGCCGTTGGCACGATCCGTCTTTGAGTTCACGAACAACGCGAACGGGATCATAAGGTGGATAAGCCGGTAGTCGGGAGAGCCCTGTGGCAGCAGTACAAGGCACACTGTCGTGATGGTGGCCATTTCCCACAACTTCATGGGTAGCAGGATGCAGGCCGCTATGGAGCTTATAAGGATTGCACCGGCAATAAGGGAGTAAGAACTGAGCAGGGCGTTCCAAATGGGGGAAACGCTCGGGGAGAACTGCGACAACCACGCACCTATGGTGAAGAGTCCATACAGGCTTGACGAATGGTTGGCCGACTCCAGCCCCGCAGTCACATTGCCGGAATAATTCAAAAGAACGGATATCAACCGCAACACGGAGATGTGTACCGGGCGAGTCATCAGCAGGAGGCTGACAATCGTAAGAACTGCCGCTGTTCCCACTGCGATGCCGACACCACGGCGTTTCGCAGCCCGGTAGAAGAGGGGGAGAAAGACGATGGGGACGGCCTTCATCGCGATCGCGGCACCTAGGAAGGTGGCCGAGGAAACGAACTGCCGGCGGACGAGGAGGACGATGAAGCCAGCCAGAAATGCGAATACGAAGGCCTCGATGTTGCCCCGGTCGACGACCACCTGGGCCGGGTAGTTCATCAGCGTCAGCGCAGCGATCGAAATGGCGTCCGTGTACGGATCGCCCGTGCGCATGAAGTGCCAATTAAAGGCAAAGAGAATCGCGGCGAAACCAGTGATAAAGATGCCGACCGCCCATGGATAGGGCACGAGCGTGAGCGGATACGGCAACATGGCGCCGAAGGGAAAGTAGTTGCTCGGGAAACTTCGCGGGTCGCCAAAAGGCTGGGGGATCGATGCGAAGTAGGGATCGCGGTTTTCCGCGTGGATACAGACCGCCAAGAGGTCTCCGAAGGAATGATTCTTGGTGACGATGTTGTCGATAAACATCGTGTCGCCTGGGCGGAGGAGATACGTCGAATACGGATACCGATATCCGCAGTAGGCCCCGTACCAGTAATGCAGGAAGACCGATAGGGCGAAGCCCACCATCAAGATGAGAGTGGCAAGACGAAGTTTGTCGGCCTTGGAGAAACTCCGGCCGGCTGCTGGGGTGGGGGCGGGCATGAGATCACTCCTCTACCGCGATGACTCGAAACCCCACCGTGTCCTCCACGGCGAATCGATTGGCATGATCGCGGCGTGCCGAACGGCAATCAAGTGCCCGGGAGTCCCAACCGCCGCCGCGAAAACCGGCGTCATCATACAGGAGCAGGTAGGCGTCGAGTTGCCCTGCGATGCGATCGAGCAGATTCCCGGGGCTGTATTTATCGGCGCAGCATTCGGCGACATTGCCGTGCATGTCGTAAAGCCCCCAGGCATTCGGCGGATAACTGCCCACAGGCCGTGGACCGAGTTCGCTGCCCGAGGCCATTCGTTCGGTCACCGCAAACCTCGCCTGTGGATCCGCCAGTGATACACCCGTGTTGTAGGGAGTAAGCGTGCCTGCCCGGCATGCATACTCCCACTCCAATTCCGATGGGGTCATGTATGTTCGCCCATCGACCATGGTCAAACGGTTGCAGAAAACCCATGCATCAGACATTCGGACATTCTGTACCGGGAGCCGATCGCCGACGAACCGGCTCGGATTGAATTCCATGATCGCGTTCCACTCGGCCTGCGTGACCTCGGTCTGAGAGATATAAAACGGCCGACCAAGCCGTTGTGTCCGTTGCTCTTCGTCTTCGCCACGGCCCACTTCATCTGTTGGCGAGCCCATGCGGAGTTCTCCGATCGGCACGCGGATCATCCGCATGCCGATGCTGTTTACAAATGACTCGACCCCCTCCGGCACCGGCAGGTCAGTCGGAGAGTTATTCACAGGGCGGTCACCACGGCGGGGCAGGTCGGTACGAAAATAGCTCTCCGTTCGCCGGGGCAGGATGCAGCAGAACAGCAGCACCGCGCCGGCAATGCAGCCTAGGAGCCGGCTATGACGTCGGGCATACGCCACGATTGTCTGGAGCGACATCGTCGTTTCCGGAGTGGACAAGGTGCTGACTTTCTGGGCGGCAGGTGATTGTGGCGATGTCTCTGCCAACTGCCCGCGACGGTGGCTACAGTCCCCGCTCGTAGATCTTCGCCTTGAGCTGCTCGTCTTCCGCGTAGGGTGAATCGATCATATCGATCATCACGGGGGCGTCCTTCGCACACGCCGCGGTCATCCGATGACCATATCGACCGAGCATCAGTTCCCGGCACGAGATCTGCCCCTTCTGAAGCGGGATCGCCATGTAGATGTCGTCTTCCGTCAGCATCTGGCCCGGCTGCAGTTCGTGCTTCGCGTACACTCCGCGAATGTAGGAGTCGAGGTAGGCCGTCTCCTTCGCCAGCGGCAGTTTTCGGCCCGTTCTCGACGTGCCGCAAAACGTCACCGCCCGATGAAACGACTTGAACCAGGTGTCGATCTGCGAGGGCAGCGACGAATAGCTCGCGGGCTGGAAGCCGTCGGAGTTGATGTCGATGTGCCGCTCGAACGTGCGGACGCCCTTTCCGTAGGCGATCATCACGCTCGCCGCCCAGTCACCATGCTCGTGGCAGGAATAGCCGATCGTGTGGCCCGGATACCGTTCCCGCAGGAAGTCCACCTGCTCGAGTTCCGCCTCGCTGTCCTCGTGTGGATAGGCAGCCACGCAATGATTGATCGCCAGCGGGATGTTGCGATTCTCGAAGAAGGTGACTACGTCATCCATGTCCTTGAGCGGGGTGCCGCCAAAGGAGACGATACAAGGCTTCCGTGTTTTCGCGATTCGCTCCAAGAGCAGCCAGTCGTTCGAGTCAGCGCTGGCGATCTTGATGATCGGCAGATCGAATTCCACGCACCAATCGACCGACTTTTCGTCGAAGGGCGTGGCCATCGGGATGCAGCCGCTCTTGCGGATCGCGACCACCATCTCCTCGTAGTCGCTCTTGCGCAGCTTTGTATCGAGCACGCGACGGATGTAGCGGATGTCCTCGCGGTCGCGAAAGTCCTTGTGAACGAAGCTGTCCACGTCGCGAAATTGCAGCTTGATCGCCGCCCGCACGTTGTTGAACCGGACGATCCGGCTGTGTTCCCGGATGATGGCCAACCCCCGCTCGAGGCTGCCTTGGTGGTTGTTCGTCATCTCGAGGACGAACAGGTTTTCAAAGATGTCGCGGCTCATGCGGTGGGTTTCCCAAGACCTGCGCTGGAATCCGTGCCCATTATGCCCCCGGAAAATCCGCTGTCGATGAGCCGGCGAATTGTCGGCCAAACGAGCCCAGCGACCTGCTCGGGAGTGAGCGACATCCGCTCCATCGCGCCATAGCCGCGGGTGAGAATGCATGTCAGGCCGGTCGCGGAGTTCTTCTTGTCCTTGGCCAAGGCCTGTAGCAGTTGCTCGCGGCCGACGCTCGCGAGCCTCTCTGCGTAGGGCTCGTGCCACGGCCGCAGGAGTGAGAAGAGCCGTTCGGCGTGGACGACGGGCACCATGCCCAACTCGGCGGACAGTGCCGTCGCCGTGAGCATTCCCAGGATGACGGCAATCCCATGAGGGATTCCGTAGTCGGAGACCGATTCGTAGGCGTGCCCGAATGTGTGGCCGTAATTCAAGAGCAGCCGCTGACCACGGTCGAACTCGTCCGCCTCGATGACGGGCTGCTTGACGTCCATCGACCGCCGCACCCAGCGAGCCAGGAACGACTCCCTACGATCGTCGGCGAAAGCTTCAAATCCAACCAGATCCCTCATCAACTCCTCAAACCCCGCCTCGCTCGACAACACCTGCAACTTGATCACCTCGCCGAGGCCGGACCGCAATTCGTCGTAGGGAAGCGTCCGCAACACATCCGGCACGAGCAAAACCCTGTGCGGCGGATAGAACGTGCCGAGTTGATTCTTGTAGGAACCGATGTTGATGGAGCTCTTGCTGCCGATGCAACTGTCGGCCTGCGCCAGGAGCGTCGTGGGAATGAGGACCCAGCGAATCCCCCGCGACAGCACCGACGCAATGAAGCATCCTGCATCCTGAAGCACGCCGCCGCCGATGACGACGAGCGTGCCGCTACGTTTCAGATTGCGCTCCAACAAATCCAGAAACACCCGCTCGAGCGCCCCGTATGACTTGGCATGCTCGGAAGCCTCGAGGCTCACGATTCGGGATTCCGGCAGTCCCTGCCGGCGTGCTGCTCCGAGGCGGTCGAGGAGCACGCTGTCGACCAGAAAATGCATCTGATCGAGTCGCCCGAGCGACTCGATCGCCGCATCCAGGGTCAGGAATTCCTCGACCGTATAGGGGTGTGCCCGGCTCTGGATCGTGCGCATTGTGAAGTCTCTCTTGCGGGGTGGCCCTGCACTACTGGCACGTGAATCCACCGTCCACGAGCACCGTCTGGCCGGTGAGATACGTGTTGCGGCCGGAGACAAGAAACGCCGCAACCTCCGCCAGTTCTGCCGCTTGAGCCATCCGTCGTAAAGGAATGGAGGCCTCGATGGCCCTGAGAGCCTCCGGTGGATTGTTCTTGCGGGTCAGTTCCGTGTCGACGTAACCGGGCGCCAGTGCATTCACGAGCACACCGCTCGGTCCAAACTCGACCGCAGCCGTGCGGGTGAGCGAAGCCAACGCTGCTTTTGTCATCGAGTAGGCAGCGCGACGCTCCCGCGTGACCACCGCGAAGATGCTGGCCACGTTGAGGATTCGCCCCCAGCCGCGGGCGGCCATCTGCGGGGCGATTGCCTGCGTCAGGCGAAGCGCCGCCGTCAGGTTGACCTGCATCATTGCATGCCATGCCGAATCGTCGATCTCCTCGATCGATCGCAGGATGTTGATGCCGGCATTGTTGATGAGCACATCAACGGGTTCGTTGGCATGGCGACTGAGGTATGCATCAATCGATCCCGGTGCCGCCAGATCAAGCTCATTCCGCGACGGCGTGCGGACCTCATGCCCATCCTCCCGCAATCTGGCGGCGATCGCCGCGCCGATGCCACGGGCTCCGCCAGTGACAAGAATCGTTCTCGCAACTTCCGTACTCATGCTCTCCCCATTGAATCTGACGGCATGTTGCTCTGAAGTTCCTCCCGCGACAAAAACGGCGCCATGTCCTCCAGCGAAGACGTGACCATGCTGCCATCCTCGAGTTTCCGCGACGAGAGCTTGGGGGCGAACGGCTGCGCGAGATCCAGCACGACCTCGCACATGGCCGCCCCGGCGTGGGCCAACGTCCGTGCGATGGTTTCCTGGAGATCGGCATGCCGCGAGCATCTTTCGAAGGGCATGCCGAAGGCGGCCGCCAGCCGGCCAAAGTCGGGAAACGACAGCCCCGAGTCGGTGCCGCAGCCGACGATGCGGCCGGCGAAAAAGCTCGACTGGGTTTGTCGAATCGAGTGATACCCGGAGTTGTTGAGCACGAAGACCTTCACGGGGAGATTGTTCCCCACGATCGTCTGCAGCTCCTGCAGGTTCATCATGATGCTGCCATCGCCGGCCAGGCATGTCACCCGGGTGAGTTCCGGCTTCGCGATAGCCACGCCGATCGCCGCCGGAAGGTCGTAGCCCATGGAAGCGCAGCCCGAGTTGTGAAAAAGCCGCTGCCCCTTTTTCACGATCGCAGCCTGAAATGCCGTCACGCAGGCCGTGCCGTCGCCGCAGGCGATCACGTCGTTGTCGGCGAGTTGCTCGAAAAGCCGCTGCATGAAGCAGTAGGGGTTTACCGGCTCTGGCTTGGACCAGTATTCCGGAAGCACGACCGGATAGCGTTTGACCCGCTCGCGGCACCATGCCAGCCAGTCGCCGTGCCGCGGCTTCCATGCGGCGGTAGCGGCGTCCAGCAGCGGCAGAAACTCAGCCAGATCGGCATGGATTTTCTGGTCGATCGAGAGCGTCGGCTTGTCGAGTTCCGCGGCGTCGACGTCGACCATGATCCGGTGGGCGTTTCTCGCAAAGCTTTTCCAGTTGTAGCTGACGAGGCGGATGTTGAGCCGGCAGCCGAGTACGAGCACGAGGTCGGCGTTCTGCACGGCGAAATTGCCGGCGCGGTTGCCGAGCGAGCCCGGCCTGCCTGCATACGCCGGGTGATCGTCGGGCAGAAGATCGTTGGAGTTCCAGGCTGTGACCACTGGCACCCCCAAGCGATCTGCCAACGCGAGAAACCGGTCATACTGGCCGGAGAGACGAATTCCGGTGCCCGCATAGATCACCGGCCGGGCGGCCCGGCCGAGTCTGGCGACAACGTCCTCAACCTGCACGGGCAGGTCGCTCGTGCGAAAGGGCGACAAGTCTTCCTGAGGATCGTATGGCTTGAGAGCGGCCGGATCGATCAGCGTTGCCTGCACGTCGACAGGCACATCGAGCCACACGGGCCCCGGCCGTCGAAACGTCGCCAGATGCAGCGCCCTTTCGAGGTGGTATCGAATACTGGCTGGATCGTCGATCAGTGCGCAATATTTCGTGACGCCGCGGACCATGCCAATGACATCCGCTTCCTGATCACCCAGTTGCCGCAACGGCAGCCCCGTCGACTGCACCAACGTCTCGCGCTTGACCTGCCCGGAGATCACCACCATCGGCATCGAGTCAACGTAGGCGCCAAAGACGCCATTGATGGCGTTGATCGCCCCTGGGCCGGTGGTCACGTTCACGGCGGCCAACCGCCCCGCGACGCGATAGTAGGCCTCCGCGGCCATGGCGCAGGCCTGTTCGTTATGGCAGAAGACAGGCACAAGCCCCGGGCAGTTGCCCAAGGCGTCGTTGAGGTGCATCGCCCCGCCGCCCGTCACCATGAAGACATGGCGAATTCCGGTGGCCAGAAGGCGATCGGCGATGAAATCGGCTACTCGTTGCATGCTCTTTGCGGGGTCGCGGCAGCGATTCGGACAACACTCCCTCCAGCCACCCAAAGCATACCACGGCCATCAGTCTGACCGATGACATCGCGGAAATCACGTCGCGAGATTCGGGCCCGGTTGCAAGCCTTGCCCCCGAGGAGCCATGCACGCGTTTGCGTTTCTGTCGGAGGTGGAATGGAAAAACTCTTCCGCCGACTCTGGCGCGTGGCTCGCGTTTCCCAAGGGGATGATCGTGCCGGGGTAAACGGCTGTTGGTGGCCTTGGTGGGGCCGACGCGGATTCCTCTCGCTGGCGCTTCGGGCTTGGATGGGAGCAGGTGTCACGCGGGAAGGTGCCATCCAAGCCCGCAGCGCAAGCAAGGGACCTGCCCGGCGAACGCTTGGGCCTCACCCCGCCCAGAGGCCCGTGGCCTTCATGATTTCGAGCGTGAGGATGATCGCCACGCCCATCAGCGATTCCCCCGCGATCAGCCCGCTCGACACCGGCACCGTGTAGGTCTCGCCCGCCTTCGGTGATGTCCGCGCGACCAGCCACGCAATCAAAGCGCCCACAAACATCGCGATCGAGTTGAAGGCCGGAATCACTCCCGCGATCCCCAGCCCCGTCGTCGAAGGAATCCACGGCTTCCATTTCTTCGGCGCAAACTCCTCCAAGAGCGTGAGCACCACGCCGAGCAACGCCCCCACCACGATCGCCGCAAGCGCGCCCTTCGGCAGGGCATGCAGGCCCTGCGCGAGCAGCCGCGCCACTCCCTCCCAGACCTTCGCCGCGGGCGCCGGCAGCTCCGCCGAACCGAGCCTGCCGGGATTGCTCTGCACCACGAAGATATAGGCCGGCACTGAAATCAGCGTGCCCGCGACCACGCCAAAAAGCTGCGAGATCGTCTGCTTCCGCGGATTCCCGCCGAGTAGGTAGCCGCTCTTCAAATCGGTGAGCAGGTCGGCCGCATGCGAGGCCGCCCCCGACGTAATGCAGGCCGTCATCAGGTTGGTCGTGATGTTCGACGGCGCGATCACGCCATAGAGCAGCTGCGTGATCTTCCCCATCGCCCCGATCGGCGTGATGTCGGTCTCGCCCGTCGCCCTCGCCGCCACGATCGAGAGCAGAAATGTCACCAGCACCGCGAGGATGCCCATCCACCAGGTGATGCCAAAAAGAAAATGGCCGAGCACCACGCAGGCGGTGCCCGCCAGGCCCACGCCAATCACGAACCACGAGGCCGGCACCTCGATGTGCGCCAGTTCGTCGTCGATTCGCTCA
>CANHCU010000030.1 GCA_947459185.1 Planctomycetaceae bacterium
GTCATCGTCTCGTAGACCGGCTTGCAGACGGTGTAGGTCTGCTCGCGAGTCTCATACACCGGCTTGCAGACCGTGTAGGGAATTTCCTTGGTGATCGTCTCGTAGACCGGCTTGCAGACCGTGTAGGGGATTTCCTTGGTGATCGTCTCGTAGACCGGCTTGCAGACGGTGTAGGTCTGCTCGCGAGTCTCATACACCGGCTTGCAGACGGTGTACGGGATTTCCTTGGTCATCGTCTCGTAGACCGGCTTGCAGACGGTGTAGGTCTGTTCGCGGGTCTCGTAGACCGGCTTGCAGACCGTGTAGGGGATCTCTTTCGTGATCGTCTCCCACACCGGCTTGCAGACCGTGCTGCGGATCTCACGGGTCTTCGTCTCATACACGGGCTTCATGACCGTGTAAGGAATCTCCTTCACGACCGTCTCCCACACCGGCTTGCAGACGGTGTAGTTGATGGTCCGTGAACGGGTCTCCCACACCGGCTTGCAGACGGTGTACTCGACCTCCTTGAACGACTTCTCGGTCTCGTAGCGGACGCAGTCGATCTGCTTCTGTTCGACGACCTTCTCGCAGATCGTCTTGTAGCAGGTGTACTGCTTCTGCTCATACACGACGTCCTTCACCAGCCGTGTGCCGCAGCACGAAGGCTTGCTGGCACAGCTCGGCTCGCTGGCGGACGTCTCACAACTCGAACACCCTTCACGAGCCTGCGCGAAGCTGACCGTGGTCATCTTCGTGCCGTCGTGTTGGTAGCTGGCAAGCCCACAGTAGGCGGCGTCGGCTTGTTGGCCCGACGAAGCGATACTGACAAGCGCCAGCAGACAACAAAGCCACGTACGTTTCATGTCTGCTGCCCCTCTTGGGGACGGCTCCTGGAACTGGAAGGAGAGAAAGGGAACGAACCACTGGGGGGCGCGTGGCAGTCCACAGACGCACCTCCTCAAGGATCGACCACAAACTCGCCGCAAGTTGACGAGTCCACGCAATCGGCGCTGCTTTTCCAGAGCCCCAGACGCGTTACAGTCGTTGCGGACGGCATGAACGTCACGTCTTGGTTGGTATTTGCCGGGTATCCCGGTAGATTCATGCCCGTTCCGGCTTACGAGCCAGGGGTCTTTCCATGCCAGATCAGCGACCACCGACTTTGCCGACGGGTGAACTCCCGTCCGACGCATCCGTGCCGAAGGTGGTGGTGAGCCGCCTCAGTCTCTACCTCCGCGAACTGCAACGGCTGGAAGCCGCCGGCCAGCAAACGATTTCATCTGGCCAGTTAGGCACGCTGCTGGGCTTCAGCGATGCCCAGGTCCGCAAAGACCTCGGCTTCTTTGGTCAGTTCGGCTATCCCGGCGTCGGCTACCGCTGCGATGAACTGATCCGGGCAATGCGGGACATCCTCGGCACGAATCAGCCGTGGCCGGTGGTGATGGTTGGTGTGGGCAACCTCGGTCAGGCGTTGCTTGGCTACCGCGGGTTTGGACGGCAGAACTTCTCGATCTACGCCGCCTTCGATGCCGATCCCGCGAAGGTGGGGCAGACGATCCAGGGCATTCTCGTCAGACCGCTCGATGACCTGCCGGACGTCGTGAAATCCTCGGGCATCCGACTGGGCATGATCGTAGTGCCTGCCGAGCACGCGCAGTCGGTGGCCGAACGACTGGTGGCGGCCGGCATCGAAGGGATCGTGAACTTCGCCCCGGTCACGCTCTCGTTGCCGCCGCAGGTGCAGATCGTAGCGGTCGATCTGGCGATCGAGCTGGAGCAGCTCTCGTTCGCGGTCACAAGCAAACTGGCCAAGGCCGCCGCGGAGTCGGCCCAGACGCCAGCCCAGCCTCTGGTTCAGGATGGAGCGGCTTCGGCGTAAGCTGGCAGGCAGCGGACATGGCGGGGCTGTTCGTGAAATCACATGAGTCATGACCAGAAGGGATCGCGGATGAACTGGCAAAACAACCTGCTCCGAACGGTGACCACGGTCGGACTATCGGCGGCATGCCTGCTGGCTGCGGCTCTTCCGGAAGCCGTCAACGCCGAGCCGCATGGCCTGTCGGTGAGGCAGGACAAGTCGGGCGTGACGATCGAGGTGGATGGCGGTCCATTCGCCGCGTATCGGATCGACGAGGGAAACAAGCCCTACCTCTGGCCGGTCGTGGGCCCCACCGGCAAGCCGATGACGCGTGCCTATCCGATGCGGGATCTGCCGGAGGAGCCGGCGGCGCAGCGGGATCATCCGCACCACCGCGGGATCACGTTCGGCCACGAGAGCGTGGGCGGGGTCGACTGGAAATTCCCGGAGACGTGGAACGGGCTCACTGGTGCGGAAACCTACGGCGGCGGTGGCGACACCTGGCACGAGCGACTCACGTTCGATGAGTTCATCGGGCAGGGCAAGATGACGGAGCAGAATCGCGCCCGGCTGGCGACCTTGGGCCGGATCGCTCACCGGGAGTTCTCGCGTGTGTCCGTCGATGGCGACCGGGCCGTGATCGAGGAAGTGTGCGACCACATGGATCCCGCTGGCCGTCCCTTCCTCGTGGAGCAGAGGCGGCTCACGTTCCGGGCCGAAGGCGAGACCCGGACGATCGACATCGACCAGGAGTTTTCCCGCGCGGGGGCCAATGGCGCCCCAGCCGCCGGCCCCGTGCGGTTCGACGACCGCAAGGATGCGGGCCTCTTGATCCGTGTGCCGACCACCATGGCGGTCGATTCCAAGGCGGGTGGCCGGATCGTCAACAGCGACGGGCTCGTCGACAAGGACGCCTGGTCGAAGCCGGCCCGCTGGTGCGACTATCACGGCCCGGTCGCCGGCGAGCACCTGGGCATCGCGATCCTGAACCATCCCGCGAGCTACCGCCATCCGACGCGGTGGCACGTCCGCACCTACGGACTCTTCGCCGCCAATCCGTTTGCCAGCAGGCAATACGATCCCGCGCTGCCCGACGGCACGACGACGCTCACCCCCGGCGACGTGCTGCGGCTCCACCACCGCTTCCTGTTTCACAAGGGGGATGAACGGACCGGTGCCGTCGAGGAGGCCTGGAAAGCGTACGCCGCAGAAACGCCCCGTCCGTTTAGCGGGGCCGCCGACCCGGCCACGATCGTGATCGACGAGGGTGGTCCCGGCTGGCGAGATCTCACGGCCGACGACTTCGAGAACGTCAACGGCGAGCCTGGCACCTGGACCTGGCAGGGAAACTCCGTGCGATGCACCGGGAAGCCGGTGGGCGTGATCCGCAGCAGGCGGCCCGTGACCAACCTGGAACTCTCGCTCGAGTGGCGCCACCTCACCAGCGGCGGCAATTCGGGTGTGTTTCTCTGGGCGCCCGCCGCCGCGCTTGAAAATCTGCCTCCTGGCAAACTGCCTCCCGGCGGCATCGAGGTGCAGGTGCTCGACCACGGCTTCACCGCGCAGTATGAAAAATCGGCCGGCAAGAAGGCGGACTGGTTCACGACCGACGGCGACGTCTTTCCGGTGGGTACGTCAGCGATGAAGCCCTTTCCGCCGGTCGCTCCCGATGGGAAACGGAGCTTTCCCACGGCGCGGCATTCCCGCGGCACGCCCGAGTGGAACCACTACTACATCCGCGCCATCGACGGTGAGGTGCGGCTCTGGGTGAACGGGCACGAAGTGTCGGGAGGCAGCGGCTGCACGCCGGCCAGCGGGTTTCTCTGCCTGGAATCGGAGGGGGCGCCGGTTGAGTTCCGCCGGCTGCGGATCCGCGAGCTGCCCGGCGGTTCCACAGATGCCGAACGAAAGCCTTGAGCCATGAGTGTGATGCGCTACGCGATCTGCAACGAGACCTTTGGTGACTGGCCGCTCGCGAAGGCCTGCGAGTGCGCGGCCTCGTGCGGCTATACCGGCCTGGAGATCGCCCCCTTCACGCTCGCGCCGCTCGTCACCGACGTGTCCGCCTCCGCCCGCGCAGAGATCCGGCGAACGCTCGCCGCCGCTAGGCTCGACTGCATTGGCCTCCACTGGCTGCTGGCGAAGACGGAGGGGTTTCACGTCACGCATCCCGATGCCGCCGTGCGGGACAGGACGGTCGCGTATCTGGGCGACATCGCAAGGCTCTGTGCCGATCTCGGCGGCCGCGTGCTCGTTTTCGGGTCGCCGAAACAGCGGAGCCTGCTGCCAGGCGTTTCCCTTGAGCAGGCCACGGACTATCTCCACGAAGTTTTCACGCGGCTTCTGCCCACGCTCGAATCGACCGGCACGGTCGTCGCGCTCGAGCCGCTCTCGCCGGTGGAGACCGACGTTCTCACCACGGCGGCCGAGACGTGCCGCCTGATCGAGCGGATCGGGTCGCCCCATGTGCGGCTGCACCTCGACGTAAAGGCGATGGCGAGCGAACCGCTCTCCATTCCGGAGATCATCCAGGCCAGTGCCCGTCATCTCGAACACTTCCACGCCAACGACGTGAACCTCCAGGGGCCGGGTTTCGGCGATGTCGATTTCGTGCCGATCTTCAAGGCGCTCGCAGCGGCCAGCTATCCCGGATGGGTAAGCGTCGAGGTCTTCGACTACACGCCGGGCGCTGAACGGCTCGCCCGCGAAAGCATCGAGTACATGCGGCGAACGGCCCCCTGCTGACGAGGGGCGCACACGATTATTTAAGTAGGAAGAGACTGCCATGGGCATCACGACGGCGATTCGCGACACCCTGCTCTTATGCCTGGTCGTTCTCCTGTTCGGACTGGGCAGTGCAGTCGCTGCCGACACTGCCGCCGAGACGATCCGGCTCTGGCCGGGGGATGCACCCGGCGCGCTCGGCACCGCCGACCACGACATCCCCGTGGTGGCCTGGTGGCCGGCGACCGGGGCGAAGCAGCCGACGGCGGCGATGGTGGTCTGTCCGGGTGGTGGCTACGGCGGGCTGGCTGACCACGAGGGGAGCGACTACGCCCGCTGGCTCAACTCGCAGGGCATCTCCGCCTTCGTGCTTCGCTATAGGCTGGGCAGCAAGGGGTATCGGCATCCGGTGATGCTCGGCGACGTCTCGCGAGCGATGCGGCTGGTGCGGGCGGACCATGCGCGGCTGGGCATCGATCCAGCGCGGGTGGGGGTGATGGGCAGTTCGGCGGGCGGCCATCTTGCGATCACGTTGCTCACCCATGGCGACGATGGCGATCAGGCCGCCGCCGACCCGATCGACCGGCAGCCGTCGCGGCCGGCGCTGGGCGTGCTCTGCTATCCGGTCGTCAGTATGCTGTCTGCGAACACGCACGCCGGTTCGAGACGCAACCTGCTCGGCGACAATCCTTCTGATGACCTTGCCCAAGAACTCTCTGGCGAACTCGCCGTGACCGACAGCACGCCGCCGGTCTTTCTCTGGCACACCGTCGAGGACAAGGGCGTGAAGCTGACGGGGGTGCTCGACCTCGCCGCAGCCCTCGACCGGAACGGCCGGCCGTTTGAACTGCACGTCTACGAAAAGAGACCTCACGGCATCGGCCTCGGCACGCGTCCCTATGATCCGGCGAAGCTCCACCCCTGGACGGTCGAATGCCGCCGCTGGCTGGCCGAGCGCGGTTTCGCCGGGGAGTGAGTCGCACGGCGAGCGGCGTGGGGACGAAAACCCCGTGCCTCACCGTTTGCCAGGAGCCTATGCTAAATTGGTGATACTGCCCGATGGTGTAACGGTAGCACAAGGGATTTTGGTTCCCTTTGTCTAGGTTCGAATCCTAGTCGGGCAATTGCGCCGCTCGCTCCAGGGCTGCCACCGTGAACGCCAGCGGATAGAGTTCCTCGTCGTACCAGAGTTGTGCGAAGTAGAGGCCGATGGGGGCGGCGGGGAAACGTGTGCCCGCGTCCGTGTGTTCCAGCAGCCACGCCACGCCGGAGGCGACGGCGTCGGTCGCCCGGCTGCGGAGCGTCGGATCTCGCGACTCCGCCGCCACGCGGGCCAACGCTTCGACGGTGAGTGCCGTCTCCTCGATCGATGGCGTCAGCCCCGGGCCTCCCCCCACGCCGCCGTCGGCTCCCATCGATGCCAAAAGCCACTCAGCGCCCCGTCGGTCGAGCGTGGCCAGCACCACCCGCGCCGTGCCGTAAGTCGGGTTTGCCTGTGCGACATGATGCTCGTTGCCAAACCAGAGCGGACACCAAGAGCCATCGGCGGACTGTGCATTCAGCAGATACCGCCGCGCGGAGGCGAGCATGCGTTGCCGCGAGGGAGCCTCACCACGGTTGAGGCTCTCCGCGCCGGTTGCAAACGGCGACCAGCACTCTGCCGCCCGCAGCGCGTGCGCCGTGATGTCGGGGCACGACGTGTCGAACGGCAGCCGGCCCCAGCCGCGGCAGAATGTTGGCAGACCGCCGTCGCGGTTGGCGAGCTTCGCCAGCCAGTCGAGCCCAGCATCGGCCGCCTGCCGCACCTCGTCGGCAGGCACGCAGGCCTCCGCCGCTTCGAGCTGCGCCAGGGCGACGACGGCGCCGCTGGTATCGTCGGCATCGGGAACGCCGCCGGGCAGATCGGTCCACGCCCAGCCGCCGGCCGCGGCGCCGGTGTACGGATGCACGCGATTCCATTGCTGGCCAAGCAGCCAGCGGCGGATCGCCTCCCGCTCGCGCCGCCCGAGATGCTCCGCGAGACGGCCGCCGGCGGCGAGCGCCGCCACCGACTGCGTCGTCACCCAGGTGGCGAGGTTCGTGTCGATCGGCCACGAGCCGTCCAGCCGCTGCGACTGCGTCAGAAAAGCCACGCCTTCGCGGGCCACCGTGTGCGTGGCGAGTCCCATACCGGCGAGGCTCATCGTCACGAACGAAGTCAGCGGTGTCGCCTCCAGATAGCCGCCGTTGTCGGGCTGGATCGCCGCCAGCGTGCGGAGCGTCGGCTCGCGGGCGGCGTCGCGGATTGGCTTCAAGACACCCCAGCCCGGTGCGGCCGCATGTCGCACCTGCCCGATGGCGATGAGCGCGGGGAGCGCGTAGCTCACCACCTGCATGTTGACCAGCCGAAACCAGGCCTGCGGCAACGCCGCCAGTTCGAACGGCAGCTGCGGGATGAAACGCCATGTCTCGGCCGCTCGCGGATCGCCGAATCGACCGCAGAGCGCGATGTGCGTGAGGATCGGAACGCTGAACGTGCGGTCACGGCCATAGATGGCCGCCAGCGCTGTCGCAATCGCGGTGGGTTCGAGACTGCCGGCATTCTCGCGAATCCAGGCTGTAGCCCGCTCGAACGCGGCCGTCATGCCGTCGCCGCTGGTGCGGCCGTCGGCCACTGCCCCGAGTGCCGCCCAGCAAAGAAGCGTCGTGGAGAGGTTGCCCTTGCTAGCCACGGTGTCGCCCCAGCTGCCGTCGGCCAGTTGCGTGGCCACGAGCCACTGCACACCAGCCTCGATCCGCGCAGCATGGGCACTCGAATCAACGAGTCGCAGGGCGTTGATCGCCGTCGCCGTAGAGAGCGCGCTCGACGAGAGTCTCCCGATCCAGTGACCGGCGGCCGTCCGGCGGTCGAGCAGCGCGGCCACGGCCGCGCGACGGGCGGCGTGGAAGGCGTCGGAGGCGAGGATGGAGGGGGAAGAGGCCATGGACGATCACGATACCATCCCGTCGCTCACGCTCGGGCCTTGTATGAAAGCATAGAAGCCCCCGGCGCGAGCCGGGGGATTGCTACACACCCCGTCTCCGGTCACACACTGCAATGGCCGAGGGCGACCAGCCCGTAGAACGTGTATTCCGCATCGGGCTCGTCGTCAGCCCATGAACCGTGGAAGGCGCCTTCGGCCGTCCAGAGCGTGTCGAGAAAATCGAGCATGCTGTCGCGATGCTCCCGCCATGGCACCTCCAGGGCGTCAAGCGCATGGAGTGCGACGGCGGTTGAAAGCAGGTCGGGGATCGGTGCGTCGGGAGCGGCGGTAAACCCGCCCGCCGGATGACGCCGTGCCAGGAGCCACTCGTCAGCCCCGATTGGGGCGGCCCGTCCGAGCGAGCGGAGCGTGGCGATCGCGGCCGCAGTTGCCGTCGTGGAGCCCTCCGGCTGGTCACCAGAATTCGACCAGCCGCCGTCGGCGGCGCGGAGCGAGAGCACGCAGGCCGCCAGCTGTTCGGCCTCTGAACCGGATTCGGGGAGCGGCTGCTTCAGATCGGCGCGGGCGTTCATCGCAAGAAAGCATCCGTAGGCGGTGCCGCGGGCTGCGCCGGCGCGGGAGTTATAGCCACCGTCGGCCGCGCGGTGACGCTCGACGCCGGCGAGCAGGGCCGCGCGATGTTCCGCAGGCAAGGCATCCGTCGGCTGGGATGCCCAGGCTCGCGCCAGGCAGCAGCGGTGCACGTAGTCGAGCCTGCTGCCGTCGCCAAACGCATCGAGATAGCAGCGGGTCGCCGCGGCCTGCTCGTTGCCAGCAGGCAGGGCCTCGAGAGCCAGCAGCGCATCGAGCGCAAACGACGTGTAGTAGAGATCGGGTCGGCCGCCGCGATTGCAGTAGCCACCACCGGGCGTCGCGAGCGACTGGAGAAACGACACCACGAGTTCAGTCGCCTCGCCGAGCGTCCGCCGGGCGAGGCGGGCCACCTGCAGCATCTGCAGCCGCTGGCTCATGCCGTTGCAGCCGGGCTTGCGGCGGCCGACTGCGGTTCGCCGTGGTGCTCGCGAGCCACCTTCGCCTCCTGCTCCCGGCAGTAGCCCTCGAAGGTGAGTTCGTTGAACATCTTCGCCAGCACCCGCCGCAGCAGCCCCTTCAACGTGGCGTCGGAGAGGCCCTCGAGGGCCCGCACGGCCTGCTCCTTGTAGCTTTCAAGAAGGAGCGCCGCCTTCTCGTCGGCCTTGGCCGTGCGGATCGCCTCTCGCAGGCGGTCGGGCGTGGCTGCGGGGTGGGGCTTCCCCGCCGTGATGGCGGCGAGCATCTCGCGGTCATCGCCGCGGGCCCGTTCGGCGGCGAGGGCGAGGACGACACTCGGCCGCGACTCGACGTTGCTCACAAGCCCAGCGTCATCGAGCATGTCTTCGAGGTCATCCTTGATCTGGTAGGCGATGCCCACCGCCTCGCTGTAAGCCCGCAAGGCATCGGACACCTCGTCCGCCCGGCCGGCGCCGATGGCAGCCAGTTGCAGCGCCACGTCGAACGCGGGCGATGTCTTGAGCCGGAAGATCTCCAGCACCTGGCGGCTGGCCAACTGCGAGGGATTGCGGCTCCAGGCGAGTTCGGCACCCTGCCCCTGACAGAGCAGACGCTGCGCACCGGCGGCCTCGCGAACGGCGGCGCGGATGCGATCGGCATCAAGGCCTGACTCCGCCAGCAAACGATAGCCCTCGCCGATCAGCAGGTCGCCCACGTTGAGTGCAATCGGCACGCCGTGCGCTCCGCAGAGCGTCGGCTCGCCATACCGTTCCAAATCGCCGTCCTCGATGTCGTCGTGGACGAGCGACGCCTTGTGGAAGCATTCCACCGCCACGGCGATCCGCTGGATCGCATCGATCGACCGTTGGTCGTGATCGGTGTGCTCAGCGTCGTTCTCGCCACCGTCACCCGGCCGCAGCGCCTGGAACACTGCCGCAGCCAGAAAGGGCCGCCACCGTCGGCCGCCGACGGCCAGCCACTCCCGGCCGATCTCCTCTGCATGGCCCACCGGCGGCCCCATCAGCCGATCGAGCGCCGGCCGTTCGAACCACGTCTTCACGGTGTCGTGCAGGCCGCCAAGATCGAGCCGACGCGACCGGTCGGCCGCCTCGAGGTGGATGTAGTCCCAGACCCAGTCCACATCGACCGTCGTATCGATGCAGTCGTCCTGCAACAGCGGCACGGCCACAGCAGGAATCGCCGCCGCTTGCACGTGCGAAAATGTTTTTTCAAGCACCGCCATGCAGCTCACGCCGACGATTGCCTCGATCGTACCGGTCTGCACCATCGCCATCACCAGTGCCGAGCCTTCGGCCACGAGCACCGCGTAGCCAAGCCGCTCGGCCTCCGCCTGAAAATCCTGGATCGAGCAGAGGCCGCACTGTTTGCAGAGCAGGCCGAATTCGTCGAAGGGCGCCGGGCAGCGGTTCTCCACCCGCAGGCACTTGGGCATGAGCAGGAGCCGGCGCTCGAAGGGCACGGCAGCGAGGGCGTCGCGCCACGACTCGTTATTGACCGTGACGACCGCGTAATCGAGATACGTCTCGGGGAGCCCCGCCTCGGCGAGCGCGGCGGTCGCCCGCCGACGGAGTTCCTCCATGCCCAGTGGAGGCACGGCACGGTCATGGGTCATCCCGCGACGCACGGCATCGCGGAGGGAATCGCGATCCGCCTTCGTCGGGGGAATGCCGGCCTGCGGCGGCCGCGACCGGATCACCGCTGGCGGCACCGGTGGCGGTAGGATCGCAAGCGCAATCGTCGCTGGGTCTACGGTGGACATCGCGGGCACCTCTCCGGGGGAATCCACAGTATGCCGTTTGGCGCGGTCTTCGTCAGGCCGTCCCACCCGCATCAGCAGCTCCAGCCGCCTCTTTCGCGGCAGAAGCCCGGGCAGCTGCCGCCTCGACCCGCCGCTGAATCTCCTCGGGAGATGGCAGGGCATCGAGCACCTCGCGGGGGATCTGCGCCGCGTCTGCGAGCTTTGTGAGGCACCGCCGCCGTTCGGCCAACGCCTGATCGGCACTCCGCTCCTTGGAGAACCTGGTCTTGGCGTCGGCGCTCCGCTCCCTGAGCTTGGCGTAGATGTCGCCGCCGAGGAGCGCGGAGATGTCGACCTTCATCTTCTCGCGGTGAATGTCCGATTCCGCCACCGGGCCGCCGTCGATCGGGCCCGCGTGATACTTCGGAAACATGATCGCCACCTCGGGGCAGACCCGCGAGCAGGCTGGGCAGTTGACCTTGCAGTTAGCCGGGTTCTCGACACGCAGCGTGTGGTCGGTCGCCACGCCGTACACGTCGAACAGGCAGAAGCTCAGGCACTGCATGCAGTTGGTGCACCGAGCCGTGTCGATCACCGGAAACCACGGCTTCCACGTCTCGGCTGTGTTGGCGATCGGTCCGTTGGCGACGGCAGACGCCTCCGGCGGCCGGTTCATCCGCCGCTCGCCCCGGGCCTCTTCGACAGCGGCGACGGTCTCGCCGACCGACAGCCCCGTGACGTCGCGAATCGTCACGTCACACCGTCCACTGGCATCACCCACTACGGGCGGCCCGTCAGAAAAACAGCCGATCACGATCATCGCGCCGCCGGCCTGGAGGTCGGCCGCGGCCGCCCCGGCCCGCGTGACGGCATACCCGCGGTCGAGAAGCGCTGCAAAGATGCTGGCTCGGTCGGTGGCGGGCAGCGGTGTGGCACCCGCACCCTCGTAGACGACCACCCGCGGCGGAAGCAACGCTTCAGCGATCATGATCGGGCTCCGTCGGGAACCGCGAGCCCGCCGGCCAGCACGGCCTCCGCGGTGTCGGTCCGCATGTTGAGGATCTCCACGCCCTGCTTCGGCAGCGGTGCATCGGCGAGGGCGAAGAGCCCCTGCACGGCCCGGGGCCAGCAGGCGAATATCCTGAGCGGACGATCGCCACGGGCCAGTTCTGCCAGGTGCGGATCGCGACGGGCGGCCATCTCGCAGAGATCGGGCACCATTTCAAAGCCACGGCCAGCCGCCGCGAGGCCCTCGAGCACGGCATCCTTGACGGCGGCCGGTACCACCTGTGCATACGCGCAGCGGCAATAGAGGATCCGCGTGCTGTCGTCGGCCGGCATGGCGGCCGTTGCTGCCTGTGGTTGTGGCTCGGTCATGGGTGGATCCTTCCCGCCGCCGGATACGTACCGAAGTCGTTGAACCAATACCGCTTCGCAAAACGATACATCCAGTGCTTTTCCGGAATCTCGCGGCCCGGGAGATCCTGGCTCGACCGGGGCGTCATCGCCAGCAGCTCCTGGCGGGCGGTGCCACGCTGGGTCGTGTCGTGCGCCCCGTGGCGGTCGGCGATCTCGAGGATCAGACGCGGATTCTCGAGCACCACGCAGCCGCGGCTGTGGCTGGCTGCCGCGTCGCGCATGTCTTTCAAAAACGCCGACTGCGTCACCTGCTCGTAGAACGATCCCGTGCCGACCTGTTCTACCGCCAGTTGGATGATCGGGCAGGGTTCGATGCCGCCCGACGGGCCGACATGGTGCGTGAGGCCGACCGCCATCGGGCAGAGCGCGTCTCCCTTGTCGTCGTAGTAGGCGTCGACAATCGCGATCGGGAGCCTCGCCCGCTGTTCCACCACGAACTGTCTCACGCGGACGAGCTGGTCGGGCGTGAGCGCCAGTTCCGGCGACGCCTCCGGGCCGACCGGGCGATAGCCATGAAACCAGGCGTAGTGCACGCCCAGGTCGATCAGCCGCCGGAGCCACTCCTCGGTGAGCATCGTGTCGATGTTGGAGCGGCAGAGGCTTGTGGCCACGCCCGTGATCAGTCGAGCCTCGAGGCAGAGTTCGAGGCCACGGAGCGAACGGCTGAGCACCTGACGGTTGCCGCGGCGGATGTCGCTCGTCGCCGCGTCACCCTCGATGCTCACCAGCGGCGTGGCGTTGCCGAGAGCCTGGAGGCGGCGGGCCACCTCGGGCGTGATCAGCTGGCCGTTGGTGAAGATCTGGAAGTAGCAGTCGGGGTGGGCGGCCAGCAGGTCGAGTAGCCGCGGGTGGAGGAATGGTTCGCCACCGAGCAGTCCGAAGAACACGTTGCCGTGCGCCTTCGCGTCACGGACGAGTGCATCGAGCGTCTCGAACGGAACCATCGTCCGGGGCGCCTGGACGTCAACCCAACAGCCCTGGCACTTGAGGTTGCAGGAGTTGATGATCGAGAGATGGAGAAACGGCGGGAAGACGACTCCGCGACGCTGTCTCGCCTTGAATTTCTCGACGGCGATCAGCCCCTTCACGCCGAAATTCCAGCCGAATTTCCAGAGGCAGTTGGGCGCCACCGACGACAGCATGTGGCCGGCCATCCGGGGGAGGATCATGGCGTGACTCGTGAATGGGACGGGAGCGATTTTCGCGGGGCGGAGGGGAAAGGTGACGGGATCGAGTTGTTGGGGCGAAAGTCGCTCCCGTCCCCATTTATACCCGCGAGGGGATCCGGTGGGTGGGCACGGGCCGGCCCGGGCGGAAGTGTTCGAGATGGATGACCTCGTGGGGCACGTTTGCCGCCGCGGCCGACACCGCCGCCCGTACCGCCCGCTCGAGGTCTGCCGGGTCGGCCTCGGCCCGCAGGTTCACAAGCAGCCGGCCGATATCCACCGGCTCAGCGAGCCGGTGGGAGAGGTGGGCCGAGTCGGCGGTGCGAACGAGATTCGCGGCGGCGAGTTCGTAGGGATCCCCCTCGATCGCGAGCGTGCCCTTGAGATGCGCGATTTCGTGGCCGCTGGCGGCAAGTGCCTCGCGGATCTGCGAAAGGATCGCCACGAGCAGTTCGTTGCCGTCAAACTCAGCCGCATCAGCCGCCCCGATCCGCACTTCGGCATTGAGCCAGCCGAGCAGCGACTCTCCGAGTGCGTAGCGGTCGTAATCGATCTCGGCAATCGCCGCGGCCTGTGATGTGTCGGCCAGCAGCCGAGCAAACCACGGCTCGAGGCCCGTGCCATCGCGGGCCGAGCATTCGAGGACGGATGCCCGCGGGTTCACCGCCGCGAAAGCTGCCCGCAGTCGTTCGAGTCGCGGGGCATCAACGAGGTCGCACTTGTTGATGACGATGATCTCCGCCTCTTCCAACTGCTTGCGATAGATGTAGCCAACGTGTTCGGAGAGCTTCGCGTCGGCGAGCCCCAGCACCCGTTCGGCCCGCAGCGGATCGACGACCACGCTCATCGGGGCCACGGTGAACCGGTCGCTGTAGATCTGCTCCAGTGGCAGAGTCACTGTCGCCACAAGGTCGGTGCAGCTGCCCACCGGCTCGGCGATCAGCACGTCGGGCGCGGTCTCCCGCACCAGCGACTCGGCCGCCTCGACCAGCGACGTGAACCGGCAGCAGAAGCAGCCGCCCACGATCTCCTCGACGGGCATCCGGTGGGCCGCGGCGAGCGCCGTATCGACGAGCCCTCCACCCTGATCGTTTGTGACCAGTCCCACGCGGAGGCCACGGGCGGTGAGCCAGTCGGCCAGCCGCAGGATCGACGTTGTCTTGCCGGCCCCGAGAAAGCCGCCAACCATGATGTATCGGGCTGTCGCGACGGTCATACATCGTCTCCCGGTTCAGACTCGTCA
Source organism: Planctomycetaceae bacterium (assembly GCA_947459185.1). GTDB lineage: Bacteria > Planctomycetota > Planctomycetia > Pirellulales > UBA1268 > CAMCQY01. The sequence goes on from CANHCU010000030.1 coordinate 14,144, forward strand.
GATGGGGCGGGCATCTCACCAGCATGCCCGTCGCCATCACTATAGCGGGAGGCCTGCAGCTGATTGATCGTCGCGGTGAGCAGCGCGATGTAGCCGTGGACGTCGAGATGGCCCGGCGTGGGCGTGCCCTGCACAGCATAGAGCCAGCCGGCGCCGTAGGGGTCGGAATGCGTGAGGCAGGCTTCGGCGGTGAGCGCCGGATTGGACGACTGCAGCGTCCCATCGACCACGCAGAAGAGTTCGCTTACCGCCTTGAAGCCCTCGACGGTGCCGAGCCGCTCGCCGCCGGCGACGGTCTGGCCCGGCTTCACCTCCAGCACCATCTCCACCAGTTCGCCGAGCATCCGCGTGGCGAACTTCGTGAAGCCGACGTGCCAGAGCCGCGGCGTGTCGCCGCGAGCGTCGCGAGTTCCCGCGTCGTCGATGGGCCCGCCATCCGCGGGCCGCATCCAGAAATGCGACGGAGTGTAGAGGCAGTCCACGGGGAACCGCGCCGAAAAGTGGGCATGCCGAAAGCGGACGGTTTCCATGAGTGAAATGCTATCCGCCTACCACCCGCCCACGCAACGAACGCAGCCGGTCGAGCAGCCTTTTGATGTCAGCGGGCAGCGGGCTTTCGAAGCGGAGATCGTCCCCTGTTTCAGGATGCACGAATCCCAGTTCGGCGGCGTGCAGCATCACCCGCGGGGCCTGCGACGTGTCTTCCACTTTCATGTGCCGCGGGGCGGAGTAGACCCGCTCACCGCAGACCGGGTGGCCGATCTCGGCAAGATGGATGCGGATCTGGTGGGTGCGGCCGGTCTCGAGCCGGCACTCGACGAGCGTGAAGGCGTCGCCGAAGTGCTCGACGGGTTGGACGTGGGTGACAGCCCGCTTTCCTTCCTCTGTCTCAGACGACCCGCGGCGGCCGTCACCGCGATCACGGATGAGGTTCGTCTGAATCGTGCCTGCCCCGACCCGTCCCACGCAGATGGCGAGATACCGCCGGTGCGTGGTGTGGGCCCGGAACTGTTCGGCGAGGATCCGCTCGGCCGGAATCGTGCGGGCAAACACGACAAGCCCGCTCGTCTCCCGATCGATCCGATGCACCGCCCGCACCGGCGGGATGTGGCGGGGCTTTTTATTGCCGCGGGCCCCGTGGCGGGCGAAGAGATAGCGGGAGATCGCGTCGGGCACCAGTTCATCGAGCGTGGGCTGCACCTGCCGCCGCCGCGTCGGCCAGGAGAGTTCCTCGGTGTGCCGTGTGGTGGTGATGCCGGTCGGCTTGTCCACCACCACCACCTGATCGTCGAGATGGACGACCCGCACGTCGTCTGCCTTCGGGGGCGCGGCTGCGGCTGCGGCGAGCACCTTCACCACCTCGCCATCCTTGAGCCGCCGCGCCGTGTCGGTGCAGATGTTGCCGTGAATCATCACCCGCCGCGACCGCACCAGCTTCTGCACCTGCGACCAACTCGCCGCACCGGACTCACCCGCGGCCAGCTTGGCGCGGAGAAAGGCCGCAACCGTCTGACCGCGATCGGCGGCGGTGACATGATGGACGATGCCGGGGGAGGGTTTCATGCCGCAAATCTAACACGGAGAATCCGGAGTGGGCGAAATCATGGGGGCTTCCAGCCGCTTGCCGTTGCGGGATTCCTGTCGGCTGTATTTCTGGACTTGATGTATCCGTGAGGGGGTGCCCGTGCCCCGAGAGCCGGCGTTGCTGACCAGCGCAGGCAGGATGCCGGAGCGCAGTCAGCATCGAGTGAGCGCAGGGCAGGATGCCCGGAGCGAACGTCCGGCTCTCGGGGCACGGGCAGCCCCGAACCGTTGCCAGCGGGCGGCAGAAGCCCCGGCTTGACCGCAGTTTCCGCGGTTTTAGACTCTGTGGGGAGGCCTCAGTTCGGCAGCCTCCCCAGGCGAGCCGTTTTCTCCTTCTTCTTCAGTGAGGACCTCCTTCCGTGCCCGGCACATGCGTTATCGGTCTGCAGTGGGGTGACGAAGCCAAAGGCAAGCTCGTCGATATCCTCACCGAGGACCACGAGATCGTCGTCCGCTATCAGGGCGGCGCCAACGCCGGCCACACCGTCGTCTCCAACGGCCAGACCTGGAAGCTGTCCCTCATTCCTAGCGGCATCCTCCGCGACAACGTCACCTGCGTCATCACCGGTGGCGTGGCCCTCGATCCCGCCAGCGTGATCAGGGAGATCGACATGCTCGAAGGCCGCGGCGTGCGGGTCGAAGGCAAGCTGCGGATCAGCGACCGTGCCCACCTCGTGTTTCCGTGGCACGTGGCCGAAGACAAGCAACTCGACGGCAGTCTGTCGGGGGGCGAGGCGATCGGCACGACCGGCCGCGGCATCGGCCCCTGCTATCGCGACAAGGTGGGGCGATCGCTGGCGATCCGTCTCGGCGATCTCTACCGCGAGGAGTTCCGCGGCCGCCTGGAACACATCGTCGGCATCAAGAACCAACTATTGTCCGGCTGGAAGTCGGGGAGCGATAGCAAGCCTGAACTACTCGACGCCGCCGCGATCTACGACCAATACATGCAGTATGCGGAACGGCTACGGCCCTACGTGTTCGACACCACGGCCTACCTGCTCGACGCCATCGAGGGGGGCAGCCGCATGCTCTTCGAGGGGGCGCAGGGAGCGCTGCTCGACATCGACCACGGCACCTTCCCATTCGTCACCAGCAGCAACTCATCCGGCGTCGGCGTGGCAAGCGGCTCCGGGATCCCCGGGCGATGGATCGAACGGGTGATCGGCGTCGTGAAGGCTTATTCAACGCGGGTCGGCGGTGGGCCGATGCCGACCGAACAGACCAATACCATCGGCGAACACCTCCGCGAACGCGGTCGTGAATACGGCACGGTGACGATGCGACCGCGGCGGTGCGGCTGGTTCGACGCCGTCGCCGCCCGCTACACCGCGAGGCTGTCGGGCGTGGACGAACTGGCTGTGATGCTGCTCGACGTGCCGGGCGGTCTCGGCGAGCTGAAGATCTGCACCGCTTACATGGTGGATGGCAGGCAGACGAGCCACTTCCCCAGCCATGTGGACGATCTCAAAAAAGCCGAGCCTGTCTACGAGACGCTGCCCGGCTGGAGTGAGGACCTTTCGACGTACCGCAGCTACGATGCCCTGCCCGCAGCCGCGAAAGGGTATCTTGCCAGGATCGGAGAGTTGCTCGGGCGGCCGGTGGCGATCGTGTCAGTCGGCCCCGACCGCGAGCAGACGATCTTCTGCGACCGCACCGACCAGCAGCAGAAACCATGGCCACGCCCCCAGTCACGCACACCGGCGAACGCCTGATGACAGGCCAGGCTGGCACTGCGGACGAATCGCCGGTTCCTCCCCCGGCCGAAGCCGCCGACCGGGACGCCAAGGCTGACCGTCTGCCCCGGCACGTCGCCATCATCATGGACGGCAATGGACGCTGGGCCGTGCAACGCGGGCTGCCACGGATCGAGGGACATCGGCGTGGCGTGGCGAGCGTGAGGCGGATCACCGAGCACTCCGCCCGGTTGGGCATCGAGCAGCTCACGCTCTATTGCCTCTCCAGCGAGAACTGGCGGCGTCCGGCCCACGAGCTCGAACTTCTCATGGAGCTGCTTGAGCAATACCTGATCGAGGAACGGCCGCTCTTGATGCGCGAGCGGATTCGCCTGTCGATGATCGGCCGCCGGGAGGGATTGCCCGCGTCCACGCTCGAGGAACTCGATCGCACCGTCGCCCTCACGGCCGGCAATGACAGGCTCCATCTCTGCCTCGCCATCAACTACGGCTCGCGGGCCGAAATCGTGGACGCGGCACGGGCGCTGGCCGAGGAGGCCCGTGACGGACTGATCGATCCGCTCCAGATCGACGAGTCGGCCGTCGCGGCGAGGCTCGACACCGCCGGCATGCCCGACCCCGATCTCCTCATCCGCACCGCGGGGGAGATGCGGGTCAGCAACTTCCTGCTCTGGCAGATCAGCTATGCCGAGTTGTGGGTCACAGACGTCTGCTGGCCCGACTTCGCCGAGCCGCAGCTCGATGCCGCGATCGCGTCGTTCGCCAGCCGCGAGCGACGCTTCGGAGGGCTGAGTCAACCGTGACCACCGAACGAGCATCGTCTGGGCATCCATCCGCTGCGCATCCATCGACGGGGCACACGTCTCCGCCACAGACCGGCACGTCTCGGCGTGCTCTGGTTGGGGCCTTCGGGTCTCGCGTTGTCTTCGCGGGCCTGATCACAGCCGCCTTCGCGACGCTCGCCTGGGCAGACTCGATCGGCCTCGGCGGCGCGCTGCCCGCATGGTGGCTGCTGCCGGTTGCGATTGTGCTCGCGGTCGGAAGTGTCACCGAAATCGTTCGGCTCTTCGCGGCGAGAGAGGTCCGACTGCCGGCGTGGCTGCTGCGACCGGCCGTGGTGGCGGTGGTGCTCTCTGCCGCAGCCGGCGCCGAGGCCTTTGCCGCGGCCTCGTCCGCGGCGTCACCTGCAGCTGCGATGGGCTGGCCTGCGATCACAGTCATCTTCTCGATCATCGCGCTGTTCATCGCGGAGATCGCCACGTACAGTCCCAACGGAGCCACGATCGACCGACTGGCTGCCGGGGTCTTCACGATCGCGTTCATTGGACTGCCGCTGGCCTGCATCGTGAGCCTGCGGCTCTTATGCCGGGAGAACCTCGGGCCGGAGCAGACCGGCCCAGGGCATCTGGGCATGCTGCCGCTCGTGAGTCTTGTCGCGGTGACAAAGGCCGGCGACATCGCGGCCTATCTGGGTGGCACGCTGCTGGGAAGGCATCGCATGGCGCCGACCCTCAGCCCCGGCAAGACATGGGAGGGAGCCGTCGCGGCCCTCGTCGGGTCGTCTGCAGCCGCATGGATCGTGCTCGAGCAGTTCGGCAACGGCGGACCGTCGCGGCCGTGGGGCGGCTGGCTCGCCTTCGGGCTCTGCGTGGGACTCGCCGCCATGGTGGGCGATCTGGCGGAATCGCTGCTCAAGCGGGAGTGCGGGGCGAAGGACTCCGGCAGGACGCTGGGCGGCCTGGGCGGGTTTCTCGATCTCATCGATTCCCTCCTCTTCGCCGCCCCGGTGGCCTGGCTGTTGTGGGTGCTCGGCGGCCGTTGAAGGCCGCATTCGCCGCACAAAACAGGCTCTGGGCCTGTTGGCTCCGGAGCGGGTATACTCTTTCTATTGTCCCGTCTCCCCCTAAAGACCGTTGGTGTGTCACACGCCACGGGCTTCGATGTCCCGCACGTCTATCGCGGTTGTCGATTCGAAGCGTCTTGTCGCGGTCTTCGGGCCGAGGGACCAACACCTTCGCAGGATCCGGTCAGCCCTCGGGGTTGGTGTTTCGGCCCGCGATGACTCGATCCAGATCGAGGGCGAGGAGGCTGCCGTTCTGCGTGCCGCCGAGATCTTTGAGCAACTCGACCGCATCGCCCGTGAGCATGGGACCGTCGAGATCGCCGACGTCACCGAACTACTGTCGGCAGCCACGGGCACCTCGCAAGCGGTGCCACGCGATCCGATTGAAGTGCACCGCCCGGACAAACAGGTGCAGCCCCGGTCTGCAGGACAGGCCGCCTATGTGAAGGCGATCCGCGAGCACGATGTCGTGGTCTGCAGCGGGCCGGCCGGTAGCGGCAAGACCTTTCTGGCCGTGGCGATGGCGGTGTCGGCGCTGCGGACCGAACAGGTTCGCAAGATCGTGCTCGTGCGGCCGGCCGTCGAGGCGGGAGAAAGCCTCGGCTACCTGCCGGGCGACCTGCAGGCCAAAATCAATCCCTACCTGCGGCCGCTGCTCGACGCGCTGCGGGAGATGATGGATTACGAACTGCTCAAACGGCTCACGGAACAGGACGTCGTCGAGATGGTCCCGCTGGCCTACATGAGGGGCCGCACGCTCAACAACGCCTTCATCATCCTCGACGAGGCGCAGAACACCACCGTCGCGCAGATGAAGATGTTTCTGACGCGGCTCGGCGTCGGCTCCAAGATGGTGATCTCCGGCGACACCACTCAGATCGATCTGCCACCCAACCGCCGGAGCGGCCTGGTCGATGCGATGGAGCGGCTGGAACGCGTCCGCGGCTGTGGGCGGGTGCAACTCGGCGGGATCGACATCGTCCGTCATCCGCTCGTTCAGCGGATCGTCGAGGCCTACGGCGACTGACGCCCCATGAACATCGCCCCATCCTCCTATCGTCGCCGCGTCAAGCGTGGCTCGTCCGTCGAGGTGCCACACGGTTTCTGGGGCACGCTGCTCGAGACCGTGTCGCGGTCCGAGGTGCTCCTCCGGCTTGCGCTCTGCCTGGGGGCCGCCCTGCTGCTCCTCATGGTGATGCACGGCTGGTCGGAGCCGTTTCCCTTTCGCGCAGGGATGGTGTCGCCCCGGGGCGTGGTAGCCCGCGTGCCGTTTGAAAAGCCCGACGCGGAGCGGACCCGCACGGCCCAGGAGCGTGCCGCCGCGCAGGTGCGGGTGGTCTACTCGCAGGACAAGGCGCCGATCGTGCGGCTGCGCGACGGCCTCAAGAACCGCCTCGCGGAGATCGCGGCGGCAGATGCGGTCACGGCGTCGTCGCGGGCGGCCTGGCTGGAGTTCGCCCCCGAAGCCGCCCCGGTGATCGATGCCCTGGTAGCCGCCACGGAGAAGCCGGTGGTTCGCGAGCCGCCACTCGCGCCGGAGCCGCCAGATGCCACGGCCACGCCTGATGCCGATGCCGAAAAGAAGCCCACTGCGGAGCCAGCCGACGCGGCCTCCAAACCTACCGAGTCGCCTGACAACCGGGTGCTCGAGGCAGGCCAGGCCTTCCAGCGGTTTCGGGCCCGCATCGACACGAAGGAGCGGCTCCTCGAATGTGAAAAGGCGATCGATCGCAGCTTCGCCGACCTGGCGAGCATGGGCGTGCTCGAGAAGATCCAGCATGGCATCGACGAAGGCAGCCAGACGGAGATCGACGTCCATCCGCTGGGCAACACGACCGAGGTCACGCGAGCGCAGGTCGCCGACGTGCTGCAGGGCGAGGCGAAGGTTCGGCTGCGGACACGGCTCGACGAGGAACTCGGAGAGGGGCCACTGGCCAGCAGAGTATTCTCCTGGCTTGAGCCGCGACTGGCGGGAACGCTCGAGATCGACCGCGACGCGACGGCCAAGGCCAAAAAGGAGGCGGTCGAAAAGACGCCCCAGCAGTTCGTCCGTTATGCAGCCGGCGATCTGCTGGCCGATCCAGGCGTGCCGATGAAGGCCAACGACGTGCAACTCCTCGAGCGTGAGCACGAGGAATACGTCCGCCAGCAGGATGCTCGTCAAAGGATAGGCCGGGCCCTGTCGCTGTTTGGACTGTTTGTGGCGATGTTTGCGCTGTCGGGGTTCTACATTCACCTGCACCATCGTGAGGTGCTCGATGATCTCGGGCACGTGGCCACGCTGGTGGGGCTTTCCGCGGTGACTGTCGTGCTCTGCCTCCTGTCGGCGGGCGAAGCGTGGCGGGCCGAGATCGTGCCGCTGCTGGTCTTCGCCATGACCGTGGCGATCGCCTACGACGAAGATCTGGCGCTGCTGCTAGCGGCCGAGGTGGCGCTCGTCGTGGTGGTCGGGCTGGGCCGCGGCCTGGCCGACCACGTGACGCTCTCCGCAGCCGCGGCGGCGATGGTCTTCTGGATGGGCCGGATCCGCAGCCGCAGCAAGCTCATCTACGTGGGGCTGTGGGCCGGCGCCGTCGCGTTCGCCACCCAGATCGGGGCCAATCTCCTGGAGGAGCGGCCTTTCGATGTGCAACTGCTGTACGAGGCCGGCCGCACCGGCGTGTGGACGCTGCTGGCCGGTTTTCTGATGACCGGCCTGCTGCCGTTCATCGAACGCTCGTTCGGCGTGCTCACCGATCTGAGCCTGCTGGAGGTCGGCGACGTGGCCCATCCGCTCCTTCAGGAACTCGTGCGGCGGGCTCCGGGCACCTACAACCACTCGATCAACGTGGCGAGCATCGGCGAGGCCGCCGCTGATGCGATCGGCGCACGCGGACTGCTCGTGCGGGTGGGCGCCTATTTCCACGACTCCGGCAAGATGCTCAAACCCGCCTACTTCATCGAAAATCAGGGACAAGTAAACCGGCATGAGTCGCTCGTGCCGGCGATGAGCACGCTGATCATCATCGCCCACGTGAAGGAGGGCGTGGAACTCGCGAGACAGTACAACCTTCCCCAGCCGATCGTCGACATCATCGCCGAACACCACGGAACGACGCTCGTGGAGTTCTTCTACCGACGCGCGACAGAACTCTCGCAGACCGATCCCAACGGAACCGAAATCGACGAACAGAACTTCCGCTACCCTGGTCCCAAGCCAAGTTCGCGGGAATCGGCAGTGCTGATGCTTTCCGACGCGGTCGAAAGCGCCAGCCGCGCCCTCACCGAGCCCACGCCCGCCCGCATCGCCAGCCTCGTGCACGATCTTGCCATGAAGCGGCTGCTCGACGGCCAGTTCGATGAATGCGGTCTGACGCTCGAGGAACTCGAAGTCATCGAGCGGAGTCTGGTAAAGAGCCTCACGGCGGTCTATCACGGTCGCGTCAAATATCCCGACCAGAGGACCGCGTAGTGTCCCGACTCCGCGGCCGCGTCGTTCCCCAGCCGTCTCCATCGACGCTCATCGTCGATGTGAGCGACCGGCAGAAAATGATGCGGGTCTCGACCCGCGGCCTGGAGCGGCTGGTCTGCAGGGCGCTGGCTGCCGAAGGTGTCGAAGAGGCCGAGATCAGCGTCGTCTTGGTTGACGATCGGCGGATCGCAGCGGTCCATCGTCGTTGGCTCGGGAAGCCAGGCCCCACCGACGTGATCACGTTCGATCTCGCCGCGGGCACAGCGGGCCCGCCGCGGGCCCGCGTTCTGACCGGCGACATCGTGGTCAGCACGGAGACGGCCCGCCGCATGGCCCGTGCCGTCGGCTGGACGCCCCGACAGGAACTCGTCTACTACATCGTCCACGGCCTGCTGCACCTCACCGGCTACGACGATCACACCCCGGCCGACTGCCGTCAGATGCGGGCCCGCGAGCGGGCGGTGATGAAGGCCTGTGGACTGCCGGTTCCGCCCCGAACGAGAGCCGCAGGCAACGGCCCATGAATGCCGCGGAGTCCCTCGGAATCGAAACGGCCCTGCTTCTGCTCATGCTAGCCAGTCTGGCAGCCGTGCAGGCCCGCAGTGTCCGCGGCGCCCAGCGGCATCGCATCCAGGACCTCTGCCGGCGTGCCGGCGTGCCGTCCCACTACGACGAAATCGTGGCGGGGAGCGAGACGATCGCCTTCGTGGCGGCGTCGGTGGTGGTGATCGCAGCGGTCGTCGCCACGTTGCTGGCGGCCCGCGGCCTGTTGGCCGCTTCCGGGGGCCTGCTGGCGCTCGAGGTGTCGGCCGTCGGCGGATGGATAGCGATCGTGTGGCTTGTGCTCGTGGTCGTGCCAATGCTGGTGACGAAGTTCGCGGGGCCGTGGATCGTGGTGGCGACGTGGCGGCTGTGGCGACCCGTAATCGGCGTGCTCGGCCCTGTCGTGCGGCTCCTTGGCAGCCTGGCGGCGGCGATCGGTCGCGCCCCCGTGGGCCAGGGCGGTGATGATGCGGCGAGCGAGCGCCCGCAGGACGAACTGCGGCTGGTCGTTGACGAGGCGCACCGCGAAGGCCATATCGAAGGGACGGCACGCGACATGATCAGGGGCGTCATCGGGCTCGACGAGGTCCGCGTGGCGCAGATTATGACACCCCGCACTCAGATGATCGCGATCCCGCTGGCCACCGATTGGGACGAGGCTGTTCGCATGGCCGCGGAGAGCGGCCACACGCGGCTGCCGGTGTGGGATCGCTCCGCCGACGACGTCGTCGGCATGCTCCACACGCGGGACGTGCTGAACCGGCTCGCCGAAGGCCTCGCGCCGCAGGCCGCGGCCGCCGCTGCCGATTCCCGCGGCATCCGACAGCTCCTACGTCCCCCCTGGTTCGTGCCCGAATCGATGAGCGTGAGGACGCTGCTGCTGGAGTTCCAGCGTGGCAAGACGCACATGGCCATTGTCACCGACGAATTCGGGGGCGTGTCCGGGCTCGTAACCATCGAGGACGCCCTGGAGGAGATCGTGGGCGAGATTGCCGACGAACACGACGAGGCCTTTACGGACGGCATCCGCCTGGTCTCGCCCGACGCATGCGAGGTGCTGGCGCACGTTCCGGTCGCGCGGGTCAACGCACAAATGGGATTGTCGCTGCCGGAAGAGGCGGGGTATGAGACGATCGGCGGTTTCGCGTTCCACCAATGCGGCCGCATCCCGGAAGTGGGCGAGAAGGTCAGGTCGCACGGTGCGTTGCTGGAGGTGCTCGCCGCCACTCGCCGGCGGATCGACCTGATCCGCATCGAGCGGCTCGGGGACGAACGGCCGGGGAGCACCGGAAACGATGGCAGCTGAAAAGGCACGGGCGATCGTCATCCGGACATTCCCCTTCGGGGAAAGCAGCTGCGTCGTCACCCTGTTTACCCGAGAGTACGGCAAGCTGCGGGCTCTGGCGAAGGGGGCGTGGCGACCCAAGAGCGGATTCGACGCCGCCCTTGACCTGCTTTCGATCTGTCAGGTACTCGTCCTCCGCAAATCAACCGATGCGCTCGACCTGCTGACGGAAGCCTGTCTCGAGCATCGGTTTCGGGTCGGAAGGAGCCAGGCAGCGTTTCTCGGCGGCATGGATGTCGCTGAACTGCTCGACACGCTCACCGCGGATGGCGATCCGCAGCCGGAACTGTTCGATGTCGCCCACGCCACGCTGCGAACACTCTCGGCACCTCGTCCTGCCCATGATCACGACGCCTCGACAACTGAACTCACCGACGGCCTCGTGCGGGCATTGGTCGCGCACACCGAACTGGCCATGCTCAGGCTGGTCGGCCATGCGCCGGCGCTCGTGCGATGCGCCGAGTGTGGCGGCGGTGTCGAAGGCGGGAGCCGAATCGCATTCGGGATGCTCGACGGAGGCGTGCTCTGCGAGCGTTGCCGAAGTGGCAAGCGAGCGGTCGTCTCGATATCTGCGGATTGCCTGGCGGCGTTGCAGTTGCTGGCAGGCACTCCCGACGCGTGGAGGTCTCTGGCTTTGCCACCACCCATCGACGGCGAGGTTCGCGCCGTCATGAACACCATGCTTTCCCATCTTCTGGGCAGACGGCCGCGGGTTGCACCCCTGCTCCAACCGCGATCTCGCCCCGGCACGTCCCGCTCCTCCTGAATTCCGCCACTCCCCTCACCGCGATCCGTCGTTCATGTCATCAGTCCGCATCACCCACTGTCTTCGGTCGGCCGGATCCGCCTGCTTCGTGGCATCCATCGCCTGCGTGCTCCTGCAGGCAGGATGTGCCACGATCAAGACGCCGACCTGGCCCTGGGCAAAAAATCCGTCGGCCGACAAGAAGCTTGCCGGCGAACTGGGTGAAGATGCCGACTCCTCCGTGATTTCCTCGGAGTTCAATCCCACCGAACAGGATCTCGGGTGGGATTATTTCAAAGGTGAGAACGTCAAGAAGCGGTGGAAGAAGGTACTCGGTCGCGGACCCAACGAGCCGGTGGCCCGCAAGGCCTTGGCTGAGGCAGATGGCCTGTATCGCGACCGGAAGTACGCCGAGGCTGCCAAGAAATACAAGGTGGCGATCGACCGGTGGCCCGATTCGGTCATCGAGGAGGATGCCCTCTGGCAGCTTGCCGAGTGCTGGTTCTTCATGGATCGCTACCCCAAGGCCGAGGACTGCTACGACGAACTGGTGAAAAAATATGCCAACTCGCGGTACCTCGACCGCGTCGCCCAGCGACAGTTTGTGATCGCTCAATACTGGATCGCGCTCGACCAGAAGCACAATTACATGACCATCGTGCCGAACCTCGCCGACCGCAGCCGGCCGCTGTTCGACACTCGCGGGCGGGCGATCAAGGCGTATGACCATGTCCGCATCAACGATCCCCGCGGGCCGCTGGCCGACGACAGCATCATGGCCCAGGCCAACGCCCACTTTGTTGACCGGCAGTGGCTCGATGCCGACTATTTCTACGGCCTGCTCCGCACCGAGTATCCCGAAAGTGACTTCCTCCTCCAGGCCCACCTCCTCGGCCTGCAAGCGAAGCTGCGGGCCTATCAGGGGCCCGGCTACGAAGGGGGCGTGCTCGATGAGGCCGAGATCCTGGCCGACCAGACGCTCGTGCAGTTCCCCGACCAGTTGAACCCGGACGAGGGTGAGCGCGTGCAGACGACGCGAGCCGCGATCGCCGCGCAGCAGGCGCAGCGGCACTGGAACCGCGCCGAGTTCTATGCCAAGGGCAAGCACTACACGTCGGCCCGCATCTACTACGCCCTCATCGCCCGCGACTATCCCAAGACGATGCTCGCGCAGCAGGCCCGTGACCGGCTCGACAAATACAACGGGCTCGAAGACGTCTCCGACAATCCCTTCCCGACGCTGACGGCGATGCTCAACCCCGACTCGCTCAAGGAAGCAGAACTCGACGCGATGGCCGAGGCCGACACGGTGATCGCCCGCGGCGACAACTCCGGCATCGCCCCGCCCCTGCGTTGAGACGAAGGGCTTTCATGGCCGCCCGCCTGGACAACCTCCGTCGGCTCGCCTGCGTCGTGCTCGCCTGCGTCGCTATGCCCTGCTGCCTGATCCCGTGCGCCGGCTGCGCCGGCTATCGTTTCGGCAACAACACGCTCTACGCTCCGAACGTCCGCACCATCTACGTGCCGATCATTCAGTCGGACAGCTTCCGCACCACGCCGAGCATCGACATCGGCGAACGGCTCACCGAGGCGGTCTGCAAGGAGATCGAGAAACGCACGCCGTTCAAGGTGGTCGGCGATCCTGCCGCCGACAGCGTACTCACCGCGCGGATCGTGGCCGACACGAAACGGATGGTGGTGGAGAGCCCCACCGACCAGTCGCGGATGGTGCAGATGAATTTCCAGGTGCTGGTCACCTGGGCCGACCGCGGCGGTGCGGTACTGGCGTCGGGCGGTGTGCCGCTCCCGGCGGCGAGCGTGGACGTCGGCCAGGCCGCGATGCTCGTGCCGGAGTACGGCCGGTCGGTCGCCAGCACGCAGCAGGAGATGATCATCAAGATGGCCCAGCAGATCGTTGGTCTGATGGAAGAGCCGTGGTAGCGGCCGGCGCCGCGATCCTGTCCCTCCATCCGGCCGTGGAAAGATGGAAACGTCTTCGAATGCGCTGTGCCTGGAAAACCGCAGCCATGAACACGTTCTCGTCCCGATTCAAAACATCGCTGCCGGTGATCATCAAGGTCATCTGCACCGCGGCCCTCTGCCTCATGATGCCGACGGGCGCCGCTCAGCCCGCCGACGCGTCGAGCCCCGTGAAGGCCGTCGAATGCCGGCCCCGGGGCGGGCTGCCCAACTTCTTCGCCAAGGCGAAGGCGGGCGGTGATGTCCGCGTCGCTTATTTGGGCGGCAGCATCACTGCCGCGCCGGGCTGGCGGGTGTTTTCGCTCGACCGGCTCAAGAAACAGTTCCCGACGGCTACGTTCAGCGAGATCAGTGCCGCGATCGGCGGCACGGGCTCCGATCTGGGGGTCTTTCGCGTCGGCCACGACGTGATCGCCCACCAGCCCGACCTCGTGTTCGTCGAGTTCGCCGTCAACGACGGCGGCACGCCACCGGAGCAGATTCTGGCCACCATGGAGGGGATCGTGCGGCAGATCCTGCGGGCCAACGCCGCCACCGACATCTGCTTCGTCTACACGCTCTCGGAGCCGATGCTGTCCGATCTCGCCAAGGGCGTGTTCCCCCGCTCTGCATCGACTATGGAGGCCGTCGCCGACCACTATGCGATCCCCTCGGTGCACTATGGCGTCGAGGTCAATCGGCGAATCGCCGACGGCACGCTCACCTTCAAGGGAGAGAAGCCTGAGAAGCTCGATGCCGCCGCCGCGCCGATGCTGTTCTCGAGCGACGGCGTGCACCCGCACGTGGAGACCGGCCAGCGGCTCTACGCCGACGTGCTGGCGCGGTCCCTCGCTGAAATCCAGGCCGCGGCGACGACCGCCGCACCGCATGCAATGCCCGAACCACTCCGCGCCGACAACTGGGAGAAGGCCAAGCTGATCCCAATCGAGCCGTCGATGCTCCGCGGCGACTGGAAGCGTGTCACCCCGGCCGACGATGAGCGGGCCAAGTCGTTCGCCGCGCGGATGCCGGTGCTCTGGAAGGCGGAGAAGCCGGACGCGGAACTGGTCGTGGCCTACAACGGCACGCGGCTGGCGGTCTACGACCTCCTGGGACCGGGCGGGGGAACGGTGTCGGTCCGCATCGATGATGCGGCAGCGAAGAACGTGCCGCGGATCGACGGATACTCCACCTACTGGCGCATTGGCACGCTCAACACCGGCAGCCAGCCGGCAGGCACGCACCGAGTCACGATCAGGCTCGAGGCGGCGGCACCCGCCAAGGCGAAGATCCTCTTCGAGAAAAACCGTCCGGACTTCGAGAAGAATCCCGCCAAGTACGCGGACAACGCCTGGTATGCGTCGGCGATCCTGCTGCTGGGAGACCTCCTCCCGGCAGACGCTACCCCAGCGAAGTGACCGCCCGACCGACGGTCGCCCGAGGCTCACACGCGGGCCGTCTTACTTCACATCCAACTGCAGCAGATACGCGTCGAGTCCCTGCCGTGCCTGGTGCTCCTGCGCCTGCCGCTGGGTGATCTCCTCACGAAGGGTTTCCATGTGGGTTTCCTGCTGTGAGAACTTCTGCACATAGCGAGTGTAGAGGTCGCTTGTCCGTTCCAGGCGGCCCATGTTCTCGCGGATTCTGGCCTGCTCCTGTCCGATGGCGTTGATCTCCTGCTCGCGGTCCGCCTTCTCCCGAACGATCCGCTCGATCTCCTGTTTGCGGCGAATCAACTCCGCGAGCGACTCCTGCACGGCCGGGCTCGTCCCCCGGGCCCGCGAGTAGAGCAGGATGGCGTTGTCGTCGAGGTTGGCGATCGCAGAGGACTGCTCGACCGGCATCTCCTCGGCGATCTCAAGTGTCAGAGGCTTGCCCGGCTCGGCAGCGACGGCGAAGCGATAGCGATCACGGGTGGTCTCGTCGGCCTTCTGGTTCGCGACGAGCTTCCAGCCCGGTTCGATCGGATGTTCGATGAGCAGCTTCACCGGCTTGGCACCGGAGTTCTTCACCTCCAGCTTCCGCGACCGCGCCAGCCGACGGGCGACCAGGAGCGTGCCCTTCACGAGCCGCACGCTGACGATCTCTTCCGGCCTGGGTTCAGCTCGCGGCACTATCTCCACGTCGAGATCAACCGCGTAGCTCAACAAGCGTTCACCGCCGGGGGCCATGTCCTCGATCCGCGCATCACCACAGTAGCCCTCCGCATCGTAGACGGTGACCGGCCCCTGCATGAGATTGAGCGGCGTCGTGTTCTTGAGCCGAACACCCGAAAGCGGATGCTTCGCCAGCACGCGTTCGTCGTAGAGCGCCACCCGCTCGGCCGTGACGCGATCGGCCACGATCAGCAGCATCGCCGATCGCTGGCGGGCGAGCGTCACGGGCGTGGCGATTTCATAACGGAAGAGTTCGCCAAGCGAGACCCCTTCGGCGAGACTCTTCAGGCTCGTGCTCGCGCGAAGCATCTCTGCTTCCTGCCCCTGCATGGGCAGGGCCGCATCCCCGTCCAAGCCCCCCTGCGCCTCACCCCGTCGCCCAGGTGCCAGCGGCTTTGCTGCTCCGGCCTTGCGGTCCTGCGGCATCTGGCTCTTCGCCATTTCACGGGCTCGCTCCGCCATGCCGCTGGCGGCACCGGCGAACGCCGCCTTCGCTTCAGCCATGTCCTGGCCGTAGACCTGCGGCAGCAACGATGCGTAGAGTTCGGGCCGCACCACCGGTCGCGGCAGGAAGAGCGGCGGATAGAGGTCCATCGCGAACGAGATCGGCCTGCCGCTCACGAGCGACATCCGCACGTCCTTCCAATCGTTATCGGTCGTATTCTCCACGATCGCCCAGCCCTGGAGGGCCGCCTTCACCTCCGGTCCAGCACCGTTTCCAGCCCCTCCCGCATCGTCGCCGAGCATGAGACGGTAGCTCGTTTTCCAGAGCGGTGACTCCTGGACGTAGCCCACGCGGACCTTTCGGGGCCCCTTGCCCGTGAAGGCGAGCATCACCGACTTCTTTTCGTTGTCATGCCCCAGCGCCAGCACCGCGAGGGCCTTTTCCAATTCTTCCTGCAGCCGGGGATTGAGTAGCCGCAGCCGGGTGATCGACTCAAGCGGCAGCGTCCGCAGACCATCGGCCGCGAGGATCGTGACGAACTGCCGCGAGACTGTCTTGTCGGCGCCGACCGGCACGACCCGTGACTCCACCCCCACGATCGTGCCCGTGACTGGCGTTGCCGCATCGATGTCGATCTTCTCGCCGCGCAGCCGGCCGAGCAGGTCGCCTATCGAGGGATTATCGGCGAGCTTGATGTCGAAGGTGTCGAGCGTCTTGGTGATCGGATCCCGCGAGGCGTAGTTCACCGTCGACGCCGCACCACCCTCATCCTCGACCACCATGCTCTTGAGCAGATCGTTGACCTCGTCGGCCTTGAACGTCATCTCAACGGTGGCATCGCCCGTCACCTCACCGGCGTGCTGAAAGTATCCCACGCCCGACGTGAAAAGCACGACCTTCTCCAAGGGCAATGCTGGCTCGGCGGCCGCAACAAAGGACTCCCCGGAGGTCACAATCGCCATCGCCATGACGACACGGATGATGCGATTCATGGACTGTCTCACGACGGGTGAAATGGGATGAGTAGCGGCCGAAACCCCTGCAGAGGCCTGCCGGAAAGGGTCGCATCGCCACACGCTGAAAGCAAACCTGACGCCAGCAGAGTTGTTTTGGGACCTCCTACGCTACCCGCTCACCTGGACGGGATTTATCTGGGGTAGCCGATCCGTGCGTTGGAAATGCGGTTCTCATCGGGACCGTCCGTTGGGCCGACGATGAGCATCGCGTAGCCGGACTGAAGCTGCTCGGGCAAGTCGCCTCGATCGAAATCCTCGCGAAACCGAAAGGGGTCGGCATGTGTCACCTCGGCGCCGAGAATCCTCTTTCCGTTGATCCGCAACTCGTAGCGGCCGTCCGCTGCCAGAACGCTCTCGACTTCGGCGTCGATCTCCCAGTTGCGGCGGACGATAGCTTTTTCGAATTCGACTTCGCGGGATACGTGAAGCCCCTGCCCGCCATCCCAACCGATCGCCGTCCATGAGCCTCCCGCCACGACTGTTACGTTCTTTTTTCTGCGAGTAAGCGTCGTGACGACATGGCCTTGCTTGTATGGATGCACGATCTGCAGTCCCTGTGCAGTTTCTCTCGCGAGGTAGCCAAAAGTCCAACGCGAGCCCGCCGAGCTCCAGTCCTTCGGGGCAGGCACCGCGATGCCGCGGGCGCCCGACCGGCCGTTGCCCTTTGGCGGCATGAAAGCGATACACCCGCTGGCCAGTCCCTCGATGTTCCTCTTTGCGGCCAGCATTTCGCACACAGTGTCCAAGCTGCGTTCCGATGGCGCTTCCTGCGGCGAACTCAATCCAGACGGTTGACGATCCAAGCCGAACGTACGTGAAAGCACGAGCGTGCACCCAACGTCCC
Organism: Planctomycetaceae bacterium; assembly: GCA_947459185.1. GTDB lineage: Bacteria > Planctomycetota > Planctomycetia > Pirellulales > UBA1268 > CAMCQY01. Next base: position 31,772 of record CANHCU010000030.1, read on the forward strand.
CCGACCCCAATTCCGTGTCGCGAAACCGAACCCGAATCATCCCGTCGTAAGCCGGCTCAGCCTCCACCAGTCCGTGTCGCGCGATAACGTCCACCACGCTGAACGGCTGTTTTCCATCGGCAGCAGCCTTGAACTCATTGGTTTTGAGGACGCTGGATCTGACGGGATCACTCCAGTCTGGCCACCACGCGATGCCATTGACGAGGGTTGGAAACACTCCTTCGTGCATGCCGACGCGAGCCCAACGGCCGCCATACTCCCATTGGAGTCCCTCGGGCGTGAGGAGCAGGTAGTCCGAGTCGTCGACATGAGCCCAGATTGTCGTGCGTCCCTTATCATCCACAAACTTCGGGTGAGGCATGGATTCAAGCGAGAGCCGCAACTCGCCTTCCGGCCTGTGTGGAGAATTCTTGGGCTCGTTGATCCGCACAGCCACCGGGCCGGACGCGGGGGCGATGAATGTCATAGCTGGGCCTATCTTGATCGACCAGGACTTGTCGCCGATTCTCGCAATGAGCGCCCTGAGCGGATGCTGGCCACTATACGAGCGGGCTCGTGTCGCTACGGGAAGATCCTTCAGGGGCCCCAGAACCGTTCGCAAGAGCACCGGGCATGTGCCGTCGGGACCGAATCGTTCGCCGGTTGCGTCGCGGCATTCACCTTCGACCGCAAGCCGATAGCAACGGTCCTTTTCGACCGCGAAGCCCGTGTCGGCCCATTGGTCGGTCACGTGCACGTGCGTTGTGACCCGCGCAGCGGTTGCAGACGACCGCCAAACGACAGTGGCCAGCCCAGCCATCATGGAGGCTACGAGGACGATGCCGAGTACCTGCCCGGCCCTGCTTCGCGGTACGACCCGCCGCAGCAATCGGCGTCCCGGCAGCCTGACTCCGCAAGCCCTCACCGGTTCGCCTGCCAGATACCTACGGATGTCGGCTGCCAGATCCCCGGCGGAGTGATACCGATCACCGCGGCTCTTTTCGAGACACCGATACACGATCGCAGCGACGTCTCGTGGGATCGACTTTCCCTGAGAACGCATGGGTACCGGCGATTCCTCGCAGACGAGCCGAGCAATCTCGTGAAGCCCCTTTCGGTGAAACTCGTAGGGCAAGGCCCCAACAAGCACCTCATACAGAACCACGCCGAGGGAATAGACATCGGCCCGCGGGTCGAGCTCATCCGGGCTGGGACCGAATTGCTCTGGGCTCATGTACTGCGCCGTGCCCACGAGGTTTCCCGAGTCGGTCTTCATCGACGTGAGCGTCAGGTCTGAGTCTGTGCTGCGGGCGACGCCGAAGTCGATCACCCGGGGCTTCCCGCTGCCGTCGATCAGGATATTGCCGGGCTTCAAGTCCCTATGAATGATCCCTCGCTCGTGGCCATGGGACACCGCGTCGCAGACCTCGGCGAACAGGCAAAGACGGTCTGCGATGGCTAACTCATTCCCGAAGCAATAGTTAGTGATGGGTTTGGCGTCGGCGATGAACTCCATTACATAGAAGGGCACGTCGCCGTAGTCGCTCGAGTACGTCCCGACGATATAGATCCGTGCGATCCCAGGGTGCTGGAGCTTCGCCAAGAACTCCGCCTCCCGTTCAAACCTGCGGAGCGTCTTTTCCGACGTGATGCCCTGCCGGATTACTTTGACAGCGACAGTACGCTCCGGCCTGTCTTGCAACGCCTCGTAGACACGGCCCATCCCACCTTCACCGATCAGTCGGACGATCTTGACGCCGCCCAAATCCGTCCCGAGGAGCGGATCCACCCGCTTCGCCTTCGCCCTTGGCCGCGGCATGAGTCCGAAGTCGTCGGTGGCACCGGTGAGGTCAGCCTGCTCGGCGGGCAGGCTTGGCACTTCATGCTGCGGTGATTTGTCGAAGTTCTGTTCGTCGCGGGTCATGTTGCGTTCGTGCAGTTCGGAAATGCCTCCGGCCGCACTAGAACCCCTCTCGGAGAGCGCTCTCCCCGCAATGCGCGGGGACAGAATTGGTCGTAGTGTACGGCGAGATCCTGCGGTGGCCATGGCTCCGACCACCTCCTCACAGAATCAAACAAGGGATTCATCTCATCAGTTGTTGGATGACGAGCACGAGCAGCGTGATTGCAGTCACGAGAACGAATAGACCCTTGAATCCGCGCGACTTCAGCCATTTCACTCCAAATGACTGGCGTGGCGAAGTCGTGTTGCCTACAGGAGATAGCCCCTGCTTTGCTGCCTCAATTTCCCCCGAAGAAGGCACCTGCCAGGTTCGGACACTTTTGGGCGGCGGGGGAAACCCCGAGATTCGGCATCCGGAGCGCGACGAGGGATGCGGCGAACTCTGGAAATGGGCGGTCACGGCAGGCAACTCTCCTCTGTAGGTTCTGCCGACCATGGTCCCCGCAGGTTCATTCGGCACCACAGCGTCGCCGCCCATGAAACTACGGCGACGCTGGCCGCACGAACCAGTTTCCCTGACGAACATGCGAATTGTTTCTGATAGCGGCTTTGGCTTTGTCACCAAGTTCGCGCATCGCATCAGAGCCGATAACGAACCCGGTTTCCGGTGCCCCGCTGTGCGTGGCAAGAATCATCGCCACCGCATCATTAAGTGCATCGATGCCGTCGAGATGGATCACGCCCTTGCAGCCCACAAGTTCCTCCGCCGCTTCGGGCGATAGGCTCTTGAGACCGGTCAGCTGAAGATGTCCGACATGTGGCTTGAGCCCCCGCGCCACGTCAGGCTTCAGTGTGGAAAGACCGCCCAGGCACATGGCTCCACGGTGCGTGCCAAGCTCGGAGGCCGCCTCCGCAGACAAGTCTTTTACGCTGCCCAAGTCGACCGCTCCCTGATTCTTGGCAAGCGCTGCTGCAGTTTCCTCATCAAGCGAGCCCACTCCGTCCAAGTCAAGCACTCCCTTGTGAGACGCAAAATGCGCCGCGGTGGGACCATCGACCGCATCAAGCCCGTTGAGATACAAGTCGCAGGTCGTGTGAGCGAAGCCCGCAGCCACGTCTGGCTTCAACTCCTTGAGGTGCACCAGCATGATCGCATCGCCCCGGGCGGCGAGCGTCTTGGCCAGGCGTGGCGAGTCCAGAACATGCAGGCCATCGAGGTACAGAGGCGCCCGGCATTGCGCGAGCGCTTCACTGATCGGCGGAGCAAGTTTCGTCAGTCGATTGAGGTGAAGCGTCACGGCCTGCCCGGCTAGCGTGCGGGCAAGTGCGGGTGATTCCAATGCTGTCAGCCCTTCGAGTGACAGAAATCCGCGGCATGCGGCCAATGCCCTCGCAGCATCGTCCTGCAACGCCGCGATGCCGTTGAGGTAGAGGCCATCACTATGGGTAGCGAGCGTTTTTGCCACCTCAGCGGACACCGTCGGCAAGCCGTTCAGCCTGAGGGGCTGGCCGCGGTATTTCGTGACGAGATCCTGACCTGCCCCCCTTAAACGGCACCGCTTCCAGAGAGAGAATCTGGGGGTGGAGCAAACCAAGGGAGGCAACAAATGCCACGCGGAAAGAAGGAACTGGCTGAGCAGATTATCCCCAAGCTTCGAGAGGTCGAGGTTGAGGTGGGGAGA
>CANHCU010000031.1 GCA_947459185.1 Planctomycetaceae bacterium
GGCGCGAGCCGGGGGGCGCGTTGGACGTGATCCCGTCGCTGGCGCTCAGGGCTTCTATGGGAGCGTCGCATGGAAGCCCCCGGCGCGAGCCGGGGGTCGTGCGTAACTCATTTCCCTTGGCCTGATGCGCGGGGCGGCAGTTCGTCGTCCATCGTGCTGATATAGCTGCGGAGCCGCTCCAATTCGTCGCTGACGTGCCGGAGCTTGAGCATGTTTTCCACGCGCTTCACAAGCTCGACCTTGTTGACCGGCTTCGACAGGAAGTCGTCGGTGCCGGCCTCGACCGCCCGCTCGATGTCGCCGAGTTCGCCGAGCGCGGTGACCATCAGGATCATGATCGGACTGGTGGCAGGGTCCGACTTCAGCCGCTCGCAGACTTCGAACCCCGACAGCTTCGGCATCATCACGTCGAGCAGGATCACGTGGGGGTGGAAGGAGGCCACCTTGTCGAGCGTGTCGCGGCCATCCACCGCCGCGGTGATCTCGCAGTCGAGTTCGGCGAGATACACCTCGAGCAGTTCGCGGTTGGGCTCGTTGTCATCGGCGATCAGCACGCGGCTGCGCGGCGTCGCGGTGGGCGTTTTCGAAGAATTGGTTTTGGGTGTAGGCATCGGGCAGAGCTTGTGTGGAGGACGTGTGGGAAGGAACGGTGCGACCTCAGGGGAGTTCGAAGAGCGACTGACTCTTCACGATCGCGCGGTCGTCCGGGAAGGTGTGAAACGCCTGCACGGAGAGGCCCGAGGCGCGGGTTTCGATGTTGATCCAGCTGAGGGCGCCCGTGGCCAGCCTCCCAGACGCACTGAAATGGTGGAGCAGGCCATGCTTGCGGCCCTCGGCAGCGAGTTCTTCCTGGAACGCCCAGAACACCTCCGGCGCGACCCGCTCGAGCTGGAAGCACATCTGATAGGAGCCGCCGCCGCGGCACTCCATCCGGTCGCTGCGTTCGCCGCTGAGCCGGTGGGAGAGCAGCCGCCGCTTCTGGGGCAGGGGCTGGTTGCTGCCGGCCGCCACTTCAGTCAGCGTCAGGCCATCCTTTCGCCAGGTCACAAGGTGGCCGGCATTGGTGATCGCCACTGTGGCCGCATACCCGCCGCGGTCGATCGTGCGAGAGCACTGAATTTCGAAGAGTTCAGGATGCAGCACCCGCCCGTAGAGCTGGAAGACCAATTCGGCGACCTTGGGACGAGCCGACAGCACGAGAGGCCACTCCACAAAGACACTGGTCACAGGAGACACTGGTCACAAAAAACTTGAGACACATCAGCCGGCCTCCGAGGCCCGCTGCACCGAAAGGATTATAGATCGTGGCCGCATCTGACACCAAGGCAGATGCCAGTATCGTTTTCGCCGCCGATCTACAGCAACCCGACGAGCAGGTCGTAGAAAAAATGAGTGCCAGCGGCGATGCCGAAACCGCGTAGCAGGAACAGCACGGCGAAAAAAATTCCCGCCACGGTGCGAAACGTGAAACTATAGAGCGCGAACGAGTCGCCAAGCGGTCCGATATAGTGCGCGGCGCTGAAGAGCAGGCTCGACAGCAGCAGCGCCCAGAACCCGGCAGACAGCGGCGAGCAGCCTAGTCGCTCCAATGTCCAGACGGCAATGGGCAGCATGAGCAGCCGAAACAGCACCTCCTCGTAAAGCCCCGCGCCGCAGAAGCCGATGAGTCTGGCCAGAACTGTCTGCCAGCCGAATCCGGCGTCGGCCTGCCACTGGAGGAGTTGCCCGTGCACGAGTTCCCATTGCAAGAGCTGTTCGCGGAACGGCCAGAGGCTCTGCTGCAGTCGTCCGACGCCGACGAGCACCACCGCCCAGAGCAGGCATTCGGCCGTCATGCCGGGGAGTGCGGCCAGGCTCACCCGCCAGCGGTCGTGGGCCAGAAATTGCCACACCAAAAGCCCCGCCACGGTGAGCAGTGGCAGGAGAAAATACTGGCCGAATCCCAGGGAATCGAGCAGGTGTCGGAGCCAGACGTCGGCGCCGTTGCGGGGTGAACCGTGGCCCAACAGCAGCACGCCGCCCTCGTAGGCCAACACCAGGGGGAGCGTAAATACCAGACTCGTCAGCGGCGTGCGCGAGAGTTGCCAATACGAATCACTCGATGCGGAATCATGTTCCGTCGAGCGTGTCGCCGGCTCGGCATCCGCGGCGTCGTCGGAGAGCAGATCAGGGAGCGGATCTCCGAGAGGCAATCCATCAGGGACTAGGGCGGCAGGGAGCGGGTCGTCAAGCCCCCGTCGTGAATCGCGGGCGAACCGTCTGTTGGTGCTCGAGTCGCCGTTGTCGCGGGAAGAAGAGTGGTGCATGAGGCGATTCTTCAGACGTGGTGAAATGCCGTTATGACCGGGATTGTGAAGGATCTGGTCACGGCAGCACAGTATCTCGAATCGGTTTCGACAATGCTTGCACTGCTGGCAAAAAATTTTTTTGGAGGAAACGCGATTTCTCTCCGGCAGTTTTGGGCATGTGAGTTCGTGCGCGCGGCGTGCGCGATGAGCCGTCCTTGACATCGGCGACCTGCTCCACAGAATGAGCCCTCATCAGGTGATCGTGAGACGCAGACATGGAGTCCATGTGGAAGCGGCCCTGAGAAGCGTTGATAAACGCCTAGCAAACATTCGCCTGGCAAAAAATCGTTTCGAATTTCGGGGGCGACGACTGGAGGGAGCGACAGTCGGCGACTTTGGTCGTGGCCTGGATGTCCCCCCGGTTTCGAGCGATGGTTGGGTGGCGGGTCGGGCTGTATTTACAGCGTTTTGTGGTCAGCGTGGGTGACGGTGTTTTTCCGGGAGGGCGGCCGGCGGTTAGAATCGGGGGTGCGTCGCGTCTTGTTTTACAGCTTGGCCGAAGCCTCTTGGTGTGAAACGCTATGGCACGATGCCTTGTCGGATGCGGATCCAATCTCGGGAAACGGCGTGAGTATCTCGACCGCGCGATGGAATTGCTGCGGTTCATGCCTGGCGTCACGCTCACGAGCGTGAGCCGCTACCGCGACACGCGGCCGATCGGCGGCCCGCCCGGGCAAGGGCTGTTTCTCAACGGCGCCTGTCTGTTTGAGACCGATCTGGCACCGCACGACGTGCTCGGCATGCTCGCGGCGGTGGAAAACACACTCGATCGTGAACGTGGCGAGCGATGGGGACCTCGAACGGTGGACCTCGATCTGCTGCTCTATGACGACGTTGTCCTCGACACCGAATCGCTGACGTTGCCGCACCCACGGATGGTCACGCGCCGGTTCGTGCTCGAACCCTGCGTGGAGATCGCCCCGGATCTCGTGCACCCGTTGGCCGCCTGCACGCTCGAGGATCTGCTCGAGAGCATCTCGTCGCCGCATCCCCATGTCGCGGTGGTCGGCGTGCCTGGATCGGGCGCGGCGGAGGTGGCGGCGGCGATTGCCCATGCGACGCTCGCGCGGCTGGTGTCGGCACCGCCGGAGTATGCCTTGGTCGGCGGCACGGCGCCGCGGCTGGATGCGGCCCCCGGTGACCTCGACTGGCGGCACGCGGTCGAGGCCTGCGCGAAACCGCTGCTGGCAAAGCGGTGGTCACAGGACCCACACGGCACCGTGGTTGATTATTGGCTGGGCACCGTACGGCTGGCGGCGTCCGAATCGTTGGCGGCTGAGCCGCGCGATCGCTTCGAGTCGTTCTTCGCGGACATGAAGGCGGACACTGTGCCGCCGCATGTCGCGATCCTGCTGCTGGCTTCGCCCGACGTGCTCGAGGAGAAGATCGCCCTCCGCGATCGGCAGTCTGCTGATCGCGGTGCCATCGGCGCCGGCTCGCATGCGGGTATGGCGGCGTGCGCGACGATGGACGAGGCGGTGGCCAGGCTCCTGCGATTGCAGGACCGGATCGTCGCCGAGCTCCGCTCGCCTGAGGCCAGCGGCGGTGGTGGGCCTCGTGCCGTTGTGACGATCGCTGCAGGCGATTTCGATAAGACGGTGCAGGAAGCGGTGGCCGTCGTCGAGGCGATGGTGTGATGCCAGAGATCGTGCACGATCCCGATCGCATGCGGGCGCTGGTCGTCGAGGCTCGGGCTGCCGGCCGACGGGTTGGATTCGTGCCCACGATGGGAGCGCTCCATGCCGGTCATGCAAGCCTCGTGGCCCGCGCGGCGGCCTGCTGCGACGACGTCGCCGTCTCGATCTTCGTGAACCCGACACAGTTTGGACCGCACGAGGATTTCGCGCGGTATCCGCGAACGCTGTCCGCCGACGCCGCGGTGCTCAAGCCGCACGGAGTGAGGTGGATCTATGCGCCGGAAGTGGCGGCCGTCTATCCGCCGGGAGATGCCACGCGGATCGTCGTGGGCGGTCCGGCGGTGCCGCTGGAGGGAGAGCGACGGCCCGGCCATTTCGATGGTGTGGCGACGGTGGTCTGCAAGCTCTTCCTGACAGTGCCGGCCGACGCCGCCTATTTTGGCGCCAAAGACTGGCAGCAGACGCTCGTCGTCAAGAGGATGGTCCGCGATCTGGGACTGCCGATCGAGATCGTCGTCTGCCCCACCGTGCGCGAGGCGGATGGTCTCGCCATGAGTTCGCGGAATGCCTATCTCTCCGCCGCCGACCGCCTCCGTGCCGTCGCGCTTTCGGAGAGCCTCAGGCAGGCGGAGCAGCTTTGGATTGCCGGGGCCGCTCCCACGGCGATCGAGCGAACGATGAGGGAGACGATGGAGAGGCATGGCATCGTGGTCGAGTATGCGGTGCTCGCCGACCCAGAGTCGCTCGACCCGCTCACCGACCATGCCATGCAGGCGGTGGCGCTGGTGGCTGGCCGTCTGGGATCGACGCGGCTCATCGACAACCGTGAGCTGTGCGGACGCGGCACATCCGCGGCCGAAAACACACCCGAGCAAGGCCCTACACCCGAGCAAGGCCAGGCCCGCTGATGCTTTCGACGCTCTTTCACATCCCGACGCGGATCATCGTGGGCGGAACATCGCTGCCGCTGATTGGCTGTGGACTCCTGTTGGCCGTGTGGGGGATCGTGGCGGCTGTGATGCTGGCGCGAACCGCCGCTGGTCAGGGCTGGAGAGTGGCGTTGGAAACATTGGGAGTGCCGCTGGCGATCATGGCGGCGACGATCCTCTGGCTGCTGCCGGCGCTCGACGACGGCCAGGGCGTGCCGGTGCGAGGCTATGGAGCGATGCTGCTGCTGGCAGCCACCGCCGGCACCTGGCTGTCGATCGTGCGGGGCCGCAGCATGGGCTTCGATGCCGATACGATCCTGGCGCTGGGCATGGAGGTTTTTCTCTGGGGAATCGTCGGCGCCAGGCTCTTCTATGTGCTTGAGTACCACGAGCAGTTTTTTGCCGCCGGACGGAGCTGGTCGGAGTCGCTGATGGCCGTGCTCAATGTCGCGGCCGGGGGACTGGTTGTGTTTGGATCGCTGCCGACCGCGGCGCTCGCTGCCTGGCGATTTGCCAGTCGCCGCGGACTGTCGCTGCCGCGGCTGGCCGACTGCATCGCCCCGGGGCTGCTCGTCGGGCTGGCCATCGGCCGGATTGGCTGCTTCCTCAACGGCTGCTGTTACGGCGGGCCCTGCGATCTGCCCTGGGCGGTCCGGTTTCCGCCGGAGAGTCCCCCGTGGCTCGACCAGGCGGCGCGGGGGCTGTTGCCGGCAGCGGCGGCCAATGGCGGCCTCCCCTGGAGCCTGCCAGTGCATCCGGCCCAGCTCTACGCCGCGATCGATGCCGCGATTCTGGCGGTGCTGGCCTGCTTAGCCACTCCGCTGACCCGGCGGGACGGACAGGTGTTTGCCCTGGTGCTTACCCTCCACCCGATTTCCAGGCTCCTGCTGGAGGCCATCCGCGTTGACGAGCCGCCCGCCCTGGGCACGTCGCTGTCGATCTCGCAGCTGGTGTCGCTCGTGCTGCTGGCTCTTGCTGCGGCGGTCTGGTGGTGGACGTGCCGCCAGCCGCCTCAGCGGCCGCCACGTCAGTCTGCCCGACCTGAGGCCCCTCCCGATCGGCAGGGCCTGGGCGGCGGGGCGGGGCCGCGTGCCCTGCCGCCCGACAGTCTGACGATCCGCTGCCGCGAGAATGGCCCGCTCGTGGTCGAAATGCCCACGGCAGAGCGGTTTGCGGGCCTCTTCCTCCGCATCACGGACCATCAGGGGCAGGAGTTCACGCTGCCAACAGGGAAGCGGGCCGTAGCCCTCTGCCGGTGCGGCCACACGCGGAACAGGCCGTTCTGCGACGGCAGCCACAAAACCATCGGTTTCGAGGCGTCTGATCCGGCGACTACCCCCGGGTGAATCGTGGCGGTTGTGCGGCCTGGGAAAGGTCTTTTGTAGGCGGAAAGTGTTCTCTGGAAAACACTTACGTCATCCAACAGGTGTGGAAAAATGCCCTGGACGCCCGGGAGCGATATGGACTGGGCATGAAAACCCCTGTACGGTTGAGATATTCACATATGGAAATCCCGCGCCCGGCACCCCCGGGCGGCCCAGTCTGGACGGCATGATGTCGAAGCCCGGCACAAACTTCTACCAGCGGAACAGCGTCTGGATCATGGCGATCCTGATCTTCCTGTTGCCCTTGGTGGTCGTGGGCGCGATCAAAGCCAAGGGAAACAATCGCAACGACGTGAAGGGCTGGCTGCCCCTCGAATACCCCGAAACCCAGACCTACCGCTTTTTCCGGCGGAACTTCCAGGGCGAGGAGTTTGTTCTGATCAGCTGGGATGGCTGCACGATGGCCGATCCCCGACTGGAATTGCTCGCCCAGAAGCTGTTGCCCCCTCCCGAAGAAGCCTCCCGAATCGATCGCCCTCTCTATTTCAAGTCGGCCCAGACCGGCCCCCGGGCCGTCGAACGGATGACTGACGAGCCGCTGAACCTCGATCGCGAGGAGGCGATTTCCCGGCTCACGGGGGCGATCATCGGCCCGGCCGCGGAGGGGATTGCCGCCGGGAGCGACGCCGACAATCTCGACGCTCGCCAGACCTGCCTCGTGCTGACTCTTTCCGATACTGCCCGCGCCAACCTCCATGGGGCCATCGACCTTATCAAGGACGTGGCCGCCGGGGAGTGCGGGATTCCCGAGCAGACGCTGCACATGGGCGGCCCTCCCGTGGACAACGTGTCGATCGATCGGGCCGGCCAGACGAGCGTGACGATTCTCTTCGGGCTGTCGCTCGTGGTGGGCTTCATCGTCAGTTGGTGGAGCCTCAAGAGCAAGACACTGGTGGCCATGGTGCTCGCCTCCGGCGTCTACAGCATGTTCGCCAGCCTCGCGGTCGTCTGGTACTCGGGCTATCCCGTGGACGCCATCCTGCTGACGATGCCGTCGCTGGTCTATGTGGCCACGACCAGCGGCGCGATCCATCTTGCCAACTACTACCGCGACCAGCTTGCAGAGACCGGTGTGGTGGAGGGCGCTGCGGGCCGGTCAGTGCACCACGCGCTGCTGCCGCTCACGTTGGCGACGGGTACGACGGCGATCGGTCTGGCGACCCTCGCTGTGAGCGAGCTGGTGCCGATCAGAATGTTCGGGATTTTCTCCGCCATCGGCGTCGTGTGCAGCTTCCTGATCCTTGTCACGTTCATGCCGGCGGCGCTCGAGCTGTTTCCGCCGAAGCTCAAGCTCGGCAAGCTGGCCGAGGACGAAGGCAGCGATGCCTGGAAGCCGGTCGAGTCGAGCCCGTGGTGGCGTGTGGGGCGGTGGATCACCGAGCACAACGGCTTCGTCACGGCGACCTGCCTGCTCGTGATGGCCGGCGTGGGCTATGGGCTCACGCAGGTCGAGAGCAGCGTGCAACTCATGCGGCTGTTCTCCTCCAAGGCCCGCATCCGTCAGGACTACCACTGGCTGGAGAAACACCTCGGCCCGCTCGTGCCGATGGAGATCCTCGTGCGGATCGACCAGCAAAACTGTCCGCTCACGTTTTTGGAACGGATGGAGCTGGTCGGCGACATCCAGAAGAAAATCGGCGACCTCGACGAGGTGGGCAGTTCGCTCTCGACCGTCACCTTCGGCCGCAGCCTCGACGTCGGAAGCGACGGCGATAGCATCGGCGGTGCTGCGGCTCGGGCCATCGGCTTCGGCTCACGGACCAAGCGAAGCGTGCTCAATCGCAGACTGACCGCCCACCGTGCCGATTTTCTCGCCGGCGATTATCTCCGGGAGGCAGAACTGCCCGATGGCACGCAGCAAGAACTCTGGCGGATCAGCGCCCGCGTCAGTGCGACCAAGGAGGTGGACTACGCCCTGTTTAAGCGAGACCTGCAGTCGAAGATCGACCCGATCCTCGCCGACCTCGAAGCCGAGGGTGTGAAGGGTGTGTCAGTCGATTACACAGGCCTCGTGCCGCTGGTATACAAGGCCCAGCACTCGCTCCTGGACGGCCTGATGATCGGCTTCATTTACGATTTTGCGATTATCGTCGTCGTGATGATCGTGCTTTGCCGGGCTGCCTCCGCCGGCGTGTTGCTCCTGTTGCCGGCCGCGTTTCCGGCCCTGATGGTGTTTGGTGGTGTGGGCTGGACCCACGCGATGCTCAAGTCTTTCGACGCCGGTTCGCTCCTCATCGACATCGGCACCGTGATGGCGCCGAGCGTGGCGCTCGGCGTGACGGTGGACGACGTCGTCCACTTCATGCTCTGGTTCCGCAAGGGCATCGCCGACGGGCTCGACCGCAAGCAGGCGACCATGCTCGCCTACAAGGGCTGTGCCCGTGCGATGTATCAGAGCTGGGGGGTGATTGGCATCGGCCTCTCGGTCTTCTCGCTCTCACCGTTTGGGCCGACCCAGCGATTCGGCCACATGATGCTGGCGATGCTCACCATCGCGCTGGTCGGCAACCTGGTCTTCATGCCGGCGCTGTTGTCGGGTCCGCTGGGCGCCGTATTCAGTTGGAGCGTGCTCAGAATCGAACGGAAGAAGGCCCTCCGCGAGGGTCGGCGAAAGGTGACGACCGATCCGGGCAGCGATGCCCTGCCGAAGCCCCACGTGGTGCCGGGCCCGGCCAAGCAGGTCGTTCATGCCTGAGTCATCGAGCCAGCCGTCTGCGGCGGCCGGTCTGCCCGCGGCGACGGTGGTGCTCAAGCCCAAGCGGGCCCGCCCCTTCTTCGGACGGCATCCCTGGGTGCTCGACTCGGCGGTGCTCCGCGTCGATGGCACGCCGGCGGACGGCGACGTCGTCGATCTTGCCACCCACGACGGCACGTTCGTGGCCCGCGGGCTCTGGAATGCGTCGAGCAAGCTGCGTGTGAGGCTCTATGCCTTCGACGCTGCCACCCGGCTCGACGACAGCCTCTGGAAGGGGCGGATCGCGTCGGCAGTGGCACTGCGGCAGTCGCTCGGCCTCGGCGACGTGGGCGGTGCCGCCCGCCTCGTCAACAGCGAGGGGGACGACCTCTCCGGCCTGATCGTTGACCGCTACGGCGAATGGCTTTCCGTGCAGGTGACGGCGCTGGCGATGTCGCACCGGCTCGACACGATTTGCGACGCCCTCGAATCGCTCGTGTCACCGAAGGGGATCCTCCTGCGTGGCGCCGAACGGGGGCTTGCGAAGCTCGAGGGCCTGCACCTCCCCGACCGTCTCGTCAGGGGCACAGCGCCATCAGGCCCGATCTTCGTGACGGAGCACGGCCTGAAGTTCGGCATCGACCTCACCGAGGGGCAGAAGACCGGCTTTTATCTCGACCAGCGGGACAACCGTCAGGCGGCTGCCAGGTTTGCTCGCGGCCGGCGGGTGCTCGACATGTTCTGCTATTCAGGCGGCTTCGCCACGGCCTGCGCCGTGAGCGGCGGGGCGCGGAGCGTGCTGGCCGTCGATTCAAGCGCGAAGGCAACGGCCCTGGCCAAGGCCAACGCCGATCTCAATGGCGCCGCCAACGTCGCCGTTGAAACCGCCGACGCCTTCGAGAAACTCGCCGCTCTCAAAACGGCTGGCGATCGCTTCGGCATGGTGATCCTCGACCCGCCGAAGTTCGCCCGCAGCCGTGCCTCGCTCGACGATGCGATGCGGGCCTATCATCGCATCAACCGGCTGGCGGTCGATCTCCTCGAACCGGGCGGCATCCTCGTGACCAACAGCTGCTCAGGCGCGGTGTCGCGGGAGGATTTCCTCGTCATGCTCGCGGGCGTCGCCCAGCGATCGGGCCGCACGATCCAACTGCTCGAATGCCGCGGCGCCGCCCCGGACCATCCCGTGAGCGCGGGCTGCCTCGAGGGTGAGTATCTCAAGTGCGTGATCGCCCGCGTGGCGTGAAGCCGGCCCCCGTGGCCGGCTTCAGTATTGGCTGTCGGCCCTTCCCCGTGGCGGCGAGTTTTTAACTTGCTTTGATTTTTGTTGCGGGTCGGCCCGTTACACTCCGTTCATGCGTTCCCTCCTGCTCTCCTTGTGCCTTGTCTTCCTCGTCTATCCGACCGGCACCCGCGGTGCATCGGCCGATCAGCCTGCGTCGCGGGCGGAACGAAGCATCGAAGGGTTTCGGGTACGGGTCGACGAACGTCTCCTGCCTGGATGTGCCGACGACGAGGTGGGCCGCGCGGCGCTCGCGTTTCTCGCCTCGAAGCTCGCCGATATCCGAATCGTCGTGCCAGCCGACAAGCTTGAACGTCTGCGTCAGGTAACGATCGTCCTCGACGCCTCCTGCGGCGATCTCGCTAGCATGCAGTATCACCCCAGCGGAGACTGGCTCGAGTCACACGGCTATCCCCGCGATCTCGAAAAGTGCATCCATTTGCCGAGAGCCGCCGACGTGGCTACTCGCCGAAACGTGAACGAACAGCCGTGGGTGGTGCTCCACGAACTCGCTCACGCCTATCACGATCAGGTGCTCGGGTTCGACGAGCCGCGCATCCTCTCCGCCTGGGAGGCCTTCAAGGCCGACGGCCGGGCACAGACCACGCTCCTCTTCGATGGCTCGCGCACGAAGCACTACGGCCTCACCGATCAGAAGGAGTTTTTCGCGGAGATGACCGAGGCCTACTTCGGTTCAAACGATTTCCAGCCGTTCAACCGCGCCGAGTTGAAGACGGACCATCCGGCCATCTACGCCCTCCTCACCGACATCTGGGGCCCGCTTCGCTGAGACAAGGAGCGTTGAGCGGGATAAAGAGACGCACTCTTTCCATGCTTAGCCTGGAGTTCAGCGAGGGGTTGCCCGTGCCCCAGGAGCCGGCGTTGCTGACCAGCGCAGGCAGGATGCCGAAGCGCAGTCAGCATCGAGAGAGCGGAGGCAGGATGCCGTAGCGAACGTCCGGCGACGGGGCACGGGCAACCCCGGCCGCCGGCCCTGTGCCGTAGCCTACAGCTTCCGCAGCCGCGTGAACTCGGGATTTTCGCGGAAAACACGGACATCGTGTCCGTTTTTCCTTGGCGGGCCTCCGCCCGCTGGTGCTGATCCGGGCCTCCGGCCCTGTGCCGTGACTTACAGCTTCCGCAGCCGCGTGAACTCGTCCATTGTCACAGTGGTGAGTTCGCCGTCGTCGCGGGAGAGGATCAGCACGTCGCTGTAGACCTTGTCGTCGGGATTGCGGCGAAAGTGCAGGCCGTGCCGCCGCCGCTCCCGACGGAGCACCTGCCCCACCGTGGTCGTGCTCCACTTGGCGCTCGACCCCACGGTGACGCCGTGAATCACCTCCACCCGGTCTCCCGGCTGGAGCTGCTCGTAAAGGCTGCGCGACTGGTATTCCTCTGGCGTCATGCGATCACACTTCCTTGCTGTCGATCCACTTCATCATCTTGCGGAGGCTCCGGCCGGTCTCAGTGAGCTTGTGCTCCCGCTCACGCCGCCGCGTGCTCTTGAACATCGCCGCGCCGCCACGGTTTTCGAGGATCCAGTCGCGGGCAAATTCGCCCGAGCGGATCTCTTCGAGAATCTTCTTCATCTCCTTGCGGGTCTCTTCCGTGATGATCCGCTTGCCGCGCGTGTAGTCGCCGTATTCAGCCGTGTTCGACACGCTGTACCGCATGTATTCGAGGCCGCCCTGATAGAAGAGATCGACGATCAGCTTCATCTCGTGCAGGCATTCGAAGTAGGCCATCTCCGGCTGGTAGCCCGCCTCGACGAGCGTGTCGAAGCCAGCCTTGATCAGCTCCGAGACGCCGCCGCAGAGCACGGCCTGCTCGCCGAAGAGGTCGGTCTCGGTCTCCTCCGCGATCGTCGTCTCGATCACGCCGCCCCGCGTGCCGCCTATGCCCTTGGCATAGGCGAGGCCGATCTTCTTGGTTTCCGCCGAGGCGTTGGGGCCCAGGGCGATCAGGCAGGGCACACCGCCACCCTTCACGTATTCGCTGCGGACGAGATGGCCCGGGCCTTTGGGGGCCACCAGCATGATGTCGTGGCCCGGCGGCGGCTCGACCTGGCCGAAGTGGAAGTTGAAGCCGTGGCTGGCCATCAGGATGGCGCCCTTCTTCAGGTTCGGCTTGATCGAAGTCTTGTAGACGTCTCCCTGCAGTTCGTCGGGCAGGAGGATGTTGACAAGGTCGGCCTGCTTGACGGCGTCTTCCACGCTCATCGGCTCGAAGCCGTGGCTCTTGGCGAGTTCGTAATTGGGGCCACCGGGACGCTGAGCCACCACGACCTTGAGACCGCTGTCCTTCAGGTTCTGGGCCTGGGCATGCCCCTGGCTGCCGTAGCCGATAATGGCGATGGTCTTGCCCGCGAGGGCCTTCAGGTCAGCATCGGCGTCGTAATAGCTCGTGGCAGCCACAGTTCACTCCAGTTTGAGATGATGAAACAAAGTCGAATGTCTGGCACCGCCGGGACGGCAGAAGTTTCCTCGCGGTGGAGATTTCTCCTTCCACGACCTACGGCGATGCATTCCTCAGAAGGTCGAAATCTCCAATGCTCGTCAAGCTTCCGCCGATCCCGGCTCCCGCTTGAGTTGTTACTTTTGCCTTTCAGGCCAGGGAATCGCGTTCGGGGCTCGCGTCGGCCGGGCGGGCGCCGTCGGCGGCCTCGGTAAGTTCGCGGGTCGGGGGGCTCCCCCGCACCATCGCAATCCGGCCGGTGCGGACGAGCTCCAGGATGCCCAGCGGCCGCATCAGTTCGATGAAGCCCTCGACTTTCTTTTCGGTGCCCGAGATCTCAACGATCACGCTGTCGGCCGCCACGTCCACGATCCGGCCGCGGAAGATCTCGGCAAGTTCCTTCACCTGCGATCTGGCCGGGCCGACCGGAGCGGCCACTTTCAAGAGCATCAGATCCCGCTCGACATAATTGCGGGAGCTGATGTCGTCCACACGGACCACCGTCACGATCTTTTCCAACTGCCGGCGGACCTGATCAAGCACGCGGTCGTCGCCCCGGAGCACGAACGTCATCCGCGAAAATCCCGGGTCTTCGGTCTCGCCGACCGCCAGGCTGTCAATGTTGTAGCCACGGGAGGCCAGCATGCCCGACACATGCGCCAGCACCCCTGGAACGTTCTGGACCGTGGCCGAGAGGACATGTCGCATCGGTGCGTTCGGCAGGATTTGCCGGGCTCTGGAGGGGGTGGAACAGGGCGAAGTGGGCCGGAAACGCGGAAAATCCCGCGGTCGCGAGTCTAGTGTGCACGGATGGGCGGATTCAAGCCATGGCTGCGGACCGGGGCCGGCAGGCCGCCCCGGGTTTGCGGCAATGCCCGGGGAAGCGGCGTGTGCGTTGACACGGGGCCGAAAAAGCCGATAGTTTGCGGTGCTCGGGCGGGTCGGCTTCGGCCCCGCCAAGTACGAGTGATCCCATTCCTCCAGTGAGAGTACGTGAGCGTGTCGAACGTTTTGGCCCAAGAATTGATTGAAGCGGGTGTTCACTTCGGCCACCGTGCCAGCCGCTGGAATCCCAAGATGCGGCCCTACATCCACGGCCGCCGCAACCTCATCCACATCATCGACGTCCGTGAGACGATCCGCGGCCTGCTGCGGGCGCGGAAGTATCTTAAGCAAGTAGCCTCGTCCGGCGTGCTCGTGCTCTTCGTGGGCACCAAGCGGCAGGGCGCCGAGGCCGTGGCCCGCGAGGCCGCCCGCTGCGGCATGCCTTATGTGAGTGATCGTTGGCTCGGCGGTACGCTCACCAACTTTCGTACCATCCGGAATCGGCTGACACGCCTCGAGGAACTTGATGCGCTGATCCCCTCGGAGGCATTCGGCGGTTACTCCAAGAAGATGCAGTCGTCGCTCCGCCGCGAGCATCGCAAGATGCTCCGCAATCTCGGTGGCATCCGCACGCTGTCCCGGCTCCCGGAGTGTCTGGTGGTGTTCGATCCCAAGAAGGAGAAGAATGCCGTCAACGAGGCTCGGAAGATGGGCATCACAACCGTGGCGCTGATCGACACCGACTGTGATCCCGATGTCATCGACCTGCCGATCCCGGGCAACGACGACTCGATCCGCTCGATCGAACTGGTCGCCGCCCGGCTGGCCGACGCGATCCTCGAGGGCAAGGCACAGACCGCGACGGAGTCGCAGGCCAAGGCCGAGGGCGCCGAGGCAGGTGGTCAGGCTGGAGAGGACGGAAAGTCCTCCAAGCCCGCCCCCAAAGCCAGGGCAAACGTGAAGCGGGCCGTGCCAAAGCCCCCCAAGACGTGATCTGATTTCTGAGCGGCCAAGCAGGTCGTTCCAGCGGGTGGTTCCAGCGGGCGTTGATGGTGTTATTTGCCCGTTTGATCTTCCACTGTGCCGGTCCTGCAGGGTTGCCGGCTGGAATTGATGTCCAGCACCCACCCAAACCATCAGCGTTATCAACCGCCGATTCACGAAGGAGATAGACCATGGCTGAGATCACCGCAGCGGCTGTGATGGCCCTCCGCGACAAGACGGGCCTGCCGATGATGGAGTGCAAGAAGGCCCTGCAGTCATGCGGCGGCAACACCGAAGAGGCTGTGGAGTGGCTTCGGAAGCAGGGTGTGAAGACGCAGGCCCTGCGGGCCGATCGCGAGACCTCCACCGGCCGGCTCGCCGTCTACACCGACCTGACCAAGGGGGTCGGGGCGATGATTGAGATGAAGTGCGAAAGCGCTCCCGTGGCTGGCAGCCCCGATTTCAAGGACTTTGTCAACGACATCGCCAAGACCCTGGCGCTCGGACCGGGCGCTGCAACGTCGGCCGACCTGCTCGCGCAAAAGAGCTTGGCTCATCCCGACCGCACGCTGGGCGAACTGAAGGACGACCTCTTCAACCGCATGAGGGAAGTGTTCGAACTGTCGCGGATCTGCCGCATCGACGCCCCCTGCGGCGGCTACGCCCACCACGACGGCTCGAAGGCGGCGCTCGTGGAGGTGACTGGCAACACCACCGGCGCGACCGCGGCCGAGGTGGCCAAGGACGTGGCCATGCACGCCGTTGCGATGGCGCCGCAGGCGCTCTCCAAGGAGGATCTCGATCCCGAGATCGTCGCCAAGGAGCGTGAGATTCTCAGCGACGCGGCCCGCAAGGAGGGGAAGCCCGAGAACATCATCGCCAAGATGATCGAAGGCCGGCTCCGCAACTTCTTCAGTCAGTGCGTGCTCCTCGAGCAGCCCTTTGTGAAGGACGACAAGCAGACCGTTGGCCAGCTCGCCAGCTCGGCCGGGCTGCAGGTCAAGCGTCTGGAAAACTGGCGTATCGGCGGCTGAAACCAGCACCCACACCCCGGTCCGATCGCCTCACCATCATGGACGCCGGTCTCTACCGTCGCGTGCTCCTCAAACTCTCGGGCGAGAGCTTCGCCCGTCAGGGTGAGCGCGGCATCTCGATGGAGGAGGTCCTCCACATCGCCCGGCAGACCGTCCAGGCGGCGGCCCGCGGCACGCAACTGGCCGTCGTCATCGGCGGCGGCAACATCCTGCGTGGGGCATCCTTCACCGCCGGCAATGCCGGCATCCAGGAGGCCACGGGGCACTCCATGGGCATGCTCGCCACGGTGATCAACGGGCTGGCCCTCCAGGATGCTATCGAGAGCCTCGGTGTGCAGACCCGTCTGATGACCGCCATCCGCATGGAGGGCGTGGCCGAGCCCTACATCCGCCGCCGTGCCAAACGGCACCTGGAAAAGGGCAGGATCGTGATTCTGGCGGCCGGCACCGGCAGCCCGTTCGTGACGACCGACACGGCGGCCGCCCAGCGGGCGCTCGAACTGGAGGCCGACATTCTCATGAAGGCCACCCGCGTGGACGGTGTCTACTCCGACGATCCGGAGAAGAATCCGCATGCCATGCTCTATCGCGATCTCACCTACCAGCAGGTGCTGGAGCAGAATCTCCGCGTGATGGATGCCACCGCGATCTCGCAGTGCATGGAGCACGCCATGCCGATCCTTGTCTTCAACTCACGGCGGGAAGGCAACATCGAGCGGGCCGTCTCGGGCGAACGAGTCGGCACGCTCGTGGGGGCCAGACGCGCATGAGTCGGCCAACGTCTGCGCAGCAACTTGACGAGCACGCGCACCCGCAGCACCACTACGCCTGGTGGCTGATCATGTGCCTGTGTGGCGTCGACTATTTCAGCACGCTCGGCTACCAGCCGTCGATCGCATTCGAGGGGGCAGGCACCCTCGCCCCCGTCGCCACGCTGATCCTCGTGCTGGTCACGCTCTTCGGCGCGCTGCCTGTCTACCGGCATGTGGCTGGTGAAACCCCGGATGGCGTCGGCTCCATCGGCATGATCGAACGACTGTTTCACGGATGGTGGAACAAGGTCGTGGTGCTCGTGCTCGTCGGCTTCGCAGCCACTGACTTCGTGATCACGAAAACGCTTTCCGCGGCCGACGCCGCGGCCCACCTGATCAGCAACGCGTTCTATGCCGCGGAGGCACCTGCCTTCATGCAGGGGCAGATGTTCGTCACCATTGTCCTGCTCGTGCTGTTGGGCGGGATGTTTCTCAAGGGGTTCAGCGAGGTCATCGGGCTGGCGCTGGTGCTCGTCGTCGCCTACCTCGGCCTGACGGCCATCGTGGTCGGGGCGGGACTGTTTCATCTGGTCACCCATCCCGCCCTGCTCCAGCACTGGCTGGGGGAGATTACCAGCGGAAACTACCACCTGGCCCACGCGCCCATCAGCGGCAGCGGCCCGTGGGTCGCTTTGGGCATCGCCTGCATCGTGTTTCCGAAACTGGCGCTGGGCATGAGCGGCTTCGAGACCGGCGTACTGCAGATCCATCTCATGAAGGGCACGCCGGACGATCCGACGAATGCCGCGGCCCGGATCGCCAACACGCGGAAACTGCTCTTCACGGCCGCCATGATCATGTCTGTGTTTCTGGTTGGATCGTCGCTGGTCACCGGCACCGACACCCTCATCCCGGCCGATGAACTCAGGCTCGAGCCGGTCAAGGGCAAGGCCATCGACCGGGCGCTGGCCTACATCGCCCATGGTGAGAGTCCGCACGCAATCTGTCCGCTCTTCGGCCGCGTCTTCGGCTCGGCGTATGACATCAGCACGATTCTCATCCTCTGGTTTGCCGGCGCTTCGGCGATGGCGGGCCTGCTCAACATGGTGCCGAGGTATCTGCCGCGGTATGGCATGGCACCGGAGTGGGCGGCCGCCTATCGCCCCCTCGTCATGGCCTTCACGGTTATCAACCTGGTCGTCACCTGGGCCTTCCGGGCCAACGTCTCCGCGCAGGGCGGCGCCTATGCAACCGGCGTACTCGTGCTCATGACCAGCGCCGCCATCGCGACGCTCGTCGACATCGGCCACAAGCCGCTACCGGCGGATGGATCGGGTGTGTTCGGTCGCCGCGCGGCGCAGTGCTACTTTTTTCTTGTCTGCCTGGTGTTCATCTATACCACGATCGCCAACATGATCGAACGGCCCGACGGCATCATCATCGCGTCGATCTTCATCGGCTGCGTGCTTGCCCTCTCGCTGGTGTCGCGGTTCTGGCGGTCCGAGGAACTCCGGCTCAAGGAGTTTCGCTTTGCCGACGACGCCGCCCGGATGCTCTGGACCGACATCTGTCTGGACGGCACGTTCCAGGTACTCGTGCCGCACCGCCCCGGCCAGCGGTCGCTGGCAGAGAAGGAAGCGGAGATCCGCCGCAAGCACCGCATCCCGCTGGGCGTGCCGATCGTGTTCCTCGAGGTGCACTACGGCGACACGAGCGAATTCGAGAACGCGCCGATCATCGGTGTGCGGCAGGAGGGGGATTTCTTCGTGATCACGGCGCACGACTGCGTGTCGGTGTCCCACACGATTGCGCAGCTGGCGATGGAGATGACCAAGAACGGTTCCCCGCTCGACATCGTGTTTGGTTGGAGCAAGGGCAACCGCCTCAATCTCGCGCTCGACTTCCTGCTCTTTGGCCGCGGCGACGTGCCCAATCGCGTGGTCGATCTGCTCGACGACGCCATCGCCGACCCCGACAAGCGACCGACGGTCATTGTCGGGTAGCGGTTCGTGGATGCAGTCGTCCGGCGTCGGCTAGGCGAAGCTGACGTTCTGGAGCGAGACACCGTGCGTGTTCGTGCCCGACACGGTGACGGCGATCACGTTGTTCACGATCCGAACCGGACAGTTGATCGTCACGCCCTGCCACTGCAGCCCGATCTGCCCCATGCCGCCGTCCAGAAACTGACCGCCCGTCAGCGTCGCGGAGTTGCTCGCGGCGTTGACGCTGCGACCGAAGGCTGCGGCTGACGCCGAGATGGCCCGCAGCGACGTCGCAGATGCGACCGGCGGTGTCAGGGAGAGACTGTCTGAGACCGCGCCGGAGAGGCCCCAGCCGCTGTCGAAACGGATATTCGAAATGCTGATCGGGCCTGTGTCCGACGCATCTCCCACGACGTTGATCGAGCAGGTGTTGTGCTCGACGCGGACGGAACCTTTGACGACCACGTCGCGCCACTGCAGGCCAATGTCACCCGTACCGCCGTCGAGGAACTGATTGCGGACGAGCGTGCCGCTGTTCGACGCAGCATTCACCGGTCTCGCCTGTGCGGCCGGCGCCGCGGCCGACCCGTAGAGCGACACACGTTTCGCCGGGGCGGTCATGGCGGGTCTGGCCGAGAGGGTGCGGGACGGCGCACTTCCCGGGAATGCGATGCCGCTCAAGGTGATGGGACCGGCCTTGGCTCCTGGCGCGGACCCTGTCGTGCCATTGTTGCTGACCTGGAGCACGTTGTTGACGATCACCAGACCGGTGCCGTCGCGAGTGACGGTTCGCCACTGCAGCGATGTCGCCGCCGCGGGTCCGCTCAGCACCTGCTTGTTTGTCTGGTTGACAGTGTTTGATTTCTTGGCGAATGCCGCATTGGGAACGAATGGGGGCGGGCCCACCGCGTTAGCAGGATTGACCGTCAGCGGAGGGAGCGTTGCCGGGGCGAGTCGCGGATCTCCAGCGGATGCCGCGGCGGAGCCGAAGACGACGTTCTGCACCGAGATGCCCGCGGCATTCGATCCTTCAGGCTGGATCGACAGAGAATTGTGAACGACCTGCACGCTGCCCTCGACCGACACGTTCGACCACTGCATGCCGATGTCGCCAAAGCCACCGTCGGCGAACTGGCTCTGTGAAACCAGTCCACTGTTGGTGGCCGAGTTGGCCTGGGACCGCGGCGTGCCAGGACTCGTCGGCACAGGAAGCGATGGCGACACGGCGGTGCCCTGGGTGATGACAGCGGGCACTGATGACAGCACGCCGTCACTGGAGGTCTGCGAGGGGGTGAACGCCGGCGGCGACGCCGAGAAGGAGACGTCAGCGACGGTGATCAGACCCTGGTTGCTGTTCTCGGGCTGAACGGAGAGCGAGTTATAAGTCACCTCGACGCTGCCACTGACATGCACTGTCTGCCACTGCATTCCGATGTCACCGAACCCGCCGTCGGCGAACTGGCTGCTCGTGATCCGCCCGCTGTTGGTGGCGGCATTGCCCGGGCTGCTCCCGGTCGTGGTCCCGGCCGTACCGCTCGACGCCACGGGCGGGACCGACCCGTTGGGGTTCGCCTGCACAAGGCCCGCTTGGGCCGGAAGTCCGAACTCCTTCTGGCCGGTCGTGATGGAGCCGACGTTGTTGACTCCCGGCTGGATCTGCAGGCCATTGTGTTGCGTGGCCACCCGTCCGCCCACCGTCACATTGGACCACTGCAATCCGATGTCGCCAAAGCCGCCGTCGGCCAGCTGACTGGAGACGACGGCACCGGTGTTCGTGGCCGTGACAGGCGCGAAGAAGGTCAGCCGGATGGCCCCCGTCGCCTGCGGCCGCTTCGAGAGCATGAGCCGGTAGGGACCGCCGATCGATTGGATCACGGTCTTGGGCGGAATGCCCCTACCGGTGACCAGCATGCCGGGGTATAGCATGCTGGTGGGCGGAGCCGCGCCGGCGGGGCCCCTGGCGAACGTCACCAGCCGCGTCGTGGCCGTGAGCCTTCCGACGAGGATCGGGGGCCCGACAGACTTGGGGCCCGTCGTCGGCTGGATCAGCAGCCGCTCCGCGCCGACATCGATCGAGCCACCCACCTTCACGGTCCGCAGCTGCAGGCCGATGTCGCCAAAGCCACCGTCGGCGAACTGGCTGTCACGGATGGTGCCGGTGTTGACCGGCATGGCCTGCAAGGCCGGCGAGAACGGCACGGTGATGGGCGCGACTGGCACGCTCGGCGACCCAAGAGTGGTTCGCGACACGATCGACAGGTCGCCGCCGACGGAGAGTCCGCTGGCCTGAATGCCGATCGGACCGAAGCCGCCGTCGTTGAACTGGCTGGAGGCGATGATGCCGGTATTGGTCACGACCCCAGGTGTGCCCGGCGGCACCTGCTGAGGCAGCAGGTTCGCGCCGCTCACAGGCACAGGCTGCGTGCCCCCTGCAGATGGCTTCCCAATACTCTCGTCCACAACATCGACCCGCAGGCCGCCGTTGGGGAGGGTCACGTTCTGCAGTTGCAGTCCCACCGTGGTGAAACCGCCGACGTTCACCTGACTCCCGCTGATCAGCCCCGTGTTCACCGGCGTCTGTGGATAGCTGTAGTCGATGGGCGGAGTGGGCGGGGTGCCGATATTGTTCGGAGCCGTCAGCTGCAGCGATGCGACGTTCTTCGTCGTGACGTCGAGCAGTTGGGTTCCCAGCAGCGCATAGCCGTAGGGCTGGAACTGACTGGCGACGATGGAGCCCGCGTTGGGGTCCACCGGTGCCGCGGCCAGAGCCAGCCGCGGTTCCAATTGCTCCGCCTGCACCAGCCGGCGACGGCTGTTTCGCGTGTCGCGTCGGTGGTGGTCGGCTCGTGTGGGCATGGGCTATCCCGCAGGCTAGTCCGCGCGGATGACGACCGCAAACGCTGACCGCACCATGC
Organism: Planctomycetaceae bacterium; assembly: GCA_947459185.1. Lineage (GTDB taxonomy): Bacteria > Planctomycetota > Planctomycetia > Pirellulales > UBA1268 > CAMCQY01. The sequence continues at coordinate 21,202 of CANHCU010000031.1, forward strand.
CATTCATACGGGTCCCACGGGCACGGTGTTCGCCAAACGACCAGCGGCCCCGCGGCCTCGCTTGCTTCCCGGGGGATCATCCTGCCAGAATTGGGATTCTCGGCGATCGTGCCGAGTGAGATGCCACTTTGAGGAGGAAGAGTCCCCATGCCGGCCGACGATATTCTGCTCGATGCTGAAGAACGGATGGAGAAGGCCGTGGACGTGTTCCGCCACGCCCTCACCGGCATCCGCACGGGTCGGGCCAACCCCGGTCTCGTCGACACGCTGCGGGTCGAGGTGTATGGATCGCCGACTCCGATCAAGGCACTGGCCAGCGTTGGCGCCCCCGAGCCCAACCAGATCGTCGTCCGCCCCTTCGACCCCGGCACCATCAAGGACATCGAAAAAGCGATTCAGGCCAGCGATCTGGGCCTCAATCCGCAGAGCGATGGCCGCGTCATCCGCATCACCATCCCGGCCCTCTCCACCGACGTGCGACGGAAGATGACCGCCCGCATCAAGGAGCTGGGCGAAGAGTCCCGCGTGGCGATCCGCAACGTCCGCCGCGACGCCAACAAGGCAGCCGACACCGAGAAGACCGACGGCACCCTCACCGAGGACGACTGCGACTCCACCAAGGAGGAGGTGCAGGAGCTGACCAAGAAGTACGAGGCCAAGGTGGGCGACCTCGCAAAGTCCAAGGAAGCGGAAGTGATGGAGCAGTGAGTGGCTGAATCGGTCCGCCCCTCGGCAGGATGCAGCACCCCCGGCAGGATGCAGATTCATAGTGGGCGATCCCATTCGAGATGATCTCGTGCGCGACGATCTCCCCGTGCGGCTCGATGGCGTTGTAAAACGCTACGGCAGCCGCACGGTGCTCGATGGCGTTTCGCTCGAGGTCACGCCCGGCGTGACCGGACTCGTGGGCCCCAACGGTGCCGGCAAGAGCACGCTCGTGCGATCGATCCTGGGGCTCGTCCGGCTGGTCGCGGGGAACGTCCGCGTGTTCGGCCTTGATCCTGCCCTGGAGCCGCGGCGGGTGCGGTCGCTGCTGGGCGTCGTGCCCGAAGACGAATGCGCCGTGCCAGGGCTCTCCGGTGTCGAGATGGTGCGGTATGCCGCGCGGCTGTGCGGACTGCCTGGCACCGAGAGCCTGCGCAGAGCCCATGAGGTGCTCGATTGGTGCGACGCCGGGCAGGAACGGTATCGGCCCGTGGAAACTCTCTCGGTCGGCACACGGCAGAAGGTGGCCTTCGCCGCGGCGATCGTCCACGATCCGCGGATGGTGATCCTCGATGAGCCGACCAACGGCCTCGATCCGCTCGAGCGGCGGGCGATGCTCGGCCGGCTGGTCACCCTCGCCCGCGACCACGGCAAGACGGTGCTGGTCTCCACGCACGTGCTCCCCGACGTGCAGTCGATCTGCGATCGCGTGATCGTGCTCGCCCGCGGCCGTGTGCGGCTCACCGGTTCGATCGACGAACTCACCCGGCCCGCCACACCCTCGCATCGCCTCGAAGGCGACGGCCCGCTGGCTGAACTCGCGAGGCTGCTCAACGCCCGCGGCCTGCCGGCCCGGCTGGCCGACGACGAAGATGACGAGACTAGTGCGGCCGGGGCGATCCTGATCGAACCGCCCGGGCCTGCGCGGCTCAGCCTGGTCTGGGAGGCCGCCCGGGATGCCGGGGTGGTCATCCGGTCGCTGGAGCCGGCCCACAGGCCGCTGGAGGAGGTCTTCGTGCAGACGCTTCGCGACGCCGAAACTGCCGATGTGACCAGCGACGAATCGGTCAGTCGGGAGGAGAGCCATGCCGCTCCATGATGTCGGCTATCGGCCGTGGCAGGGTGAACGGCTCGGCTCCGGCTCGGCCATCGGCGTGATTGCGCTGACCGGCATCAAGCTGGCATGGACGAGCCGCTGGCTCCGCCGCATGGTGTTCTTCGCGTGGAGCCCCGCGCTCGTGTTCGCGATGAGCTTCTTCGCATTCGAGCAGGCGATCGACGAGGGCCGACTGGCAAACATGCGGGACGCCGCCCGTGCCGGCCGCAATCTCGACGGCGTGGGGATGCTGGGCACGGTGCTGGCCGACACGTTGGGCAGGACGCCGGGACACGCCGCAGGCACGCGGGCCGTGCGGCGCGAGGGCGGCCCCCCCGAGAACCCGAAGGTCGATGTCGCCGAAACGCGGCGGGTTGTCTGGTCGCGGCTGCTGCTGGCCTTCATGCGGGTGCCGCAGGCGCTGCTGTTGGCCGGCGTCATCGGGCTGGTCGCACCGTCGCTGGTGTCGCGTGATCTCCGGGCAAAGGCATGGCTCGTCTACTTCACCCGGCCTGTTGGGCGGGTCGAATATATCCTCGGCAAGGCGGCCATCCTCGGCGTGCTCGTCGCTGCCATCACGGTGCTGCCAGCGTTGGCACTGTGGCTGATGGGGGTGCTGGTCAGTCCGAGCGTGTGGGTGGCCGTTGACACCTGGGACCTGCCGCTGAAGGCGGTCGCGGCGAGCGTCGTGCTGGCCGTGCCGACGGTGCTCCTGGCGCTCGCCTACTCCTCGGCCACGGCGGAGAGCAGGATCGCAAGCTTTGCCTGGTTTGCGACGTGGGCGGCCTGCTGGATCGCCCACTCGACGCTCACCACCGCAGACATGGTGGCCGCCTCCCGACAGTCCGAAACGACTGTTGCGGCGGGGAGCGGCCAGCGTGAGGGCCGGACGGGATCCTGGGTCGAAGACCCCTTCGGTGATCTTGAAGAAGATGCCTCCCGGGTGGAGCGGCGATCGTCGTCGTCCGCCCGATCCTCCGAGAATGGTCTGCCGCGTCGGTTTCGCTGGCTGGCAAAGGCCGCCGGCATGGACCCCTCGATCGATCGCTGGGCCTGGCTTTCGCCTTATCATGCGCTGGGTGTCATGCAGGCCTGGATCTTTGGCATCGAAACAAGACCTCAGGCGGTCGTGCCGTCGCTCGTGTCGCTGGCGATCGTGTCGCTCGTTGCCTTGATCGTGCTGTTGAACAGGATCGACGCCCCGACCCGAGTCTGAATCGTTCAAAGCCCGACGCCCGCCCGCTCTCGTACCCTCATCCTTCCCGACACATCCATGCTCTCCCTCACGCACGTCACCAAAGTCTTCGGGTCGGTGATCGGCGTCAACGACGTGACGGTGGAGTTGGGGGCTGGGGCCCACGGCCTACTCGGCCCCAACGGCGCCGGCAAGACAACGCTCCTGGGACTCATCACGGGCCAACTCCGGCCCACCATGGGGCAGATCCGCGTGTTTGGCGAACATCCGTTTGCCAATCCGCGGGTGCTGCGACGGATCGGGTTTTGTCCGGCCGCCGATCTCCTGGAACGACGGGCGACACCGCGCGAGTGGGTTCGGTATCTCGTGCAGCTCTCTGGCTTCCGACGGGACGCCGCAGCCGAGCGGGCGGATCGCGAACTCGACCGCGTGGGACTGGGCGAGGCGATGGACCGCCCGCTGTCCACGCTCTCCAAGGGGATGCGGCAGCGGGCGAAACTGGCAGGAGCCATGGCGCACGACCCCGATCTCCTCGTGCTCGACGAGCCGTTCGACGGACTGGATCCGGTGGCGCGGCATGACCTCGTCGGTCTCGTGCGGCGCTGGGCGGTGTCGGCCGATACCGCGGAAGTGCCGCGGACGCTCATCGTGGCCAGCCACCTGCTCCACGAGGTGGAGGCCCTGCATGCGGGACTGGCCGTGATCCTGGGCGGCCGGCTCGTCGCCAGCGGCACGGCTGGCGAAATTCGCGACATGGTGGACGCCATGCCCGCGGAGATTCGGATTCGGTGTGACACGCCCCGGCGGCTGGCGGAGCTGGTCTGCAGCACGGACGGCGCGGAGGGCTTGCGGTTCGAAGGAGACGACCTTCTCGTGGTGGCCACCCGGCAGCCGCGGGCTCTGGCCGAGCGAATCGCCTCCGTCGCGGTCGAGGAACGACTCGCCATCGGGGAGGTCGCGGCCGGCGACCGGTCGCTCGAGGGCATCTTCGGCCGACTGGTGCGGCTCCATCGGGGAGTAGGATCATGATCGCGACTGATGCGGGACAGGCCGATGCGTCGTTCCGGACTGCCGTGCTTTCCCCCACGCTTGCCGTCATGAGCTTTCAGCTTGGACGGCTGCTCTCCCGGCAGCGGCTCCTGCTCGCCGGGCTCGGCGTTCTCTTTCCTGCGGCGGTGATGCTGGCGGTGCGGCGGACTGTGGCGGAGGGGCTCGATCGTGACCTCGCCGTCACGATGATCTACGCGCTCGTGCCGGAGGCGGTCTGCATGCTCGGCCTCCTCGTGACGATGTGTCCGGCGGTGGCCGACGAACTGGAGCGTGGCACGTGGATCCACATCGCGGTCCGGCCCGGCGGCCGGCGGGCACTGCTCGTGGGCACCTATCTGGCCGCCGTGATCTGGACGAGCGCCGTGGCCATCCTGGCGGCATGCCTGGCGGTGCTGGTGGCCCGCGTGCCGCAGCCCCTGCCGCTGATCGGCATCTTGGCGGTGCTCGTGGTGCTCTCGACACTGGGTCGGGCGGCGCTCTTTGCCCTGCCTGCCGTGATCCTGCCGAAGCGGGCCCTGGTGGCAAGCGTGGCCGTGGCGCTCGTGGTCGAGTACCTTGCAGGCTTCATTCCGGCGGTCATCAACCAGGCGACGGTGAGCCTGCGGCTGCGGAGCCTGCTGGTGGAATGGATGGGCTGGCGGCAGAAGTTGCCTGTTGAAATGCAGCTGCTCATCGACCCGCAGCCGGCCTGGGTGCAGATTGCGGCGGTCTTCGGCCTGGCGGCCGTGCTCCTGGTGGTGGCGGTGAAGATCCTTGACTTCCGGCAGTTTCCCCCCAGCGTGGAGCTATGACATGAGTCTACGGGAGACGACGCGATGATCGAGGTGATCGATCTTGTGAAGCACTATCGGGCCAGCGACGGCAGCGTCGTGCGGGCCGTGGATGGTGTTTCGCTCGCCGTTGCGCCGGGCGAGATGGTTGGCCTCCTCGGCGGCAACGGCGCCGGCAAGACAACCACGCTGCGGGTGCTGGCCACGCTCTTGAAGCCGACGTCGGGCACCGCCCGCGTGGGTGGCTGCGACGTGTTGGCCGATCCGTTGGGAGCGAGGCGGCATCTGGGCTACGTGTCGGCGACCACGGGCGTGCCCGACCGGCTCACGGCCCGCGAGATCATGCGGTCGTACGGCCGTCTGCACGGCCTCGACGAGGGGCCACTCTCGCGACGCATCGACCTCGTCGTGCAGTCGCTCGGCCTCACCGACTTCATCGACCGGCCGACGGGCCGGCTCTCGTCGGGGCAGCGGCAACGGGTCTCGCTCGCCCGGGCGCTCGTGCATGATCCACCGGCGCTCGTGCTCGACGAACCGACCAATGCGCTCGACGTGGTCGGCGCACGCGATCTGCTCCACCTGCTCGACGGCCTCCGCGCGGATGGACGGGCGATCCTGCTCTCCACGCACCGGCTTCACGAGATCGAGCATCGCTGTGACCGATTCGTGATCATCGACGGCGGCCGCCTCGTGGCGCAGGGAACGCGCCCGGAGATTCTCGGCCCCCATGCGAGTCTGGAGGAGGCGTTTTTTGCGGCGCTGGCCGTGGGAGCAGCGTCATGAACGATTCCGAAGATCGCCGCACGGCGAAGGGTCAGGAAGCCGGCGGCCTGCGTGCCAAGGCGCGGCTGGCGCTGGCCCGACGCGACCTGCTCGAATTCATCCGCGACCGTCGCACGCTGTTCGTCACGCTCCTGTTGCCGATGGCGATGTATCCCATTCTCGCACTCTCAAGCGCTCTGGGTGTGCGGACGGCGCTCTCCGACATCGATTCCCGGACGGCGCCCACCAATCTGGTCGTCGTGTTTTCCGGCTCGCCCTGGGATGCGCAGGCACTGGCGGAACGCATGGGCGGACTGCCGAAGCCTGAAAAGGGCCGGTTCAAGCTTGACTGGCCGGCCTCGGTGTCATTCGGGTTTGGGTCTGCCGAAGAGGCCAGGGCTGCCGTTGAAGCCGGTCAGGCCGACCTGTGGATCGAGGTACCCGAGCAGGTTCTCGACCAACTCGACGGCACCGGCACGATCTCGATCGAGGCGCAGGGGCCCGACACGAAAGTGCTGCCGCCGCGGGTGCAGGAACAGTTCACCGCCGTGATGGGGGGCCTGTCCGACGACGCCAGGAGACGGCGGATCGACCGGGCCGGTCTGCCGGAGAGCCTGCTCGATCCGGTCGATGTCCGCTTCACCGGCAAGATCGATTCACCGGGAACGATTTCCACGCGCGGCATCCTGCCGACGGCCGCCGGGGGTGTATTCGTGCTGCTGGCCGTACTGACGATGACCGGCGCGTTCTACCCGGCCATCGACGCGATTGCCGGCGAAAAGGAACGGGGTACCATCGAGACGCTCCTCATCGCCCCCTGCGCGGCGATCGACATCGTGGCTGGAAAGTTTCTCGCGGTCTGGGCGGTGGCCCTGGCGACGCTCGTGGCGAACGTCGTCTCGATCGTTCTGACGACCGCCGTGTCGCTCCGCTTTCTGCCGCAGGGCGGAAGTCTGCTGCCGGAGGGGCACCTGCCGATCGTCGTGGGCGTGTCGCTTCTGGCGTTCATCGGATTATCGGCAGTCGCGGCAGCGATGTGCCTGGCCGTGACCACGGCGTCGAAGAGCGGCAAGGAGGCGCAAAACACGCTCACGCCTGTCCTGCTCATGGCCAGCGCCCTGGCCGGTGCAGGCCTGGTCATCGATCTCGGGAGAAACGCGCTGCTCCCGGCGGTGCCGTTCGCCGGACAGGTGGCTGTGGCTCGCGCTACGCTGGAACCCGATGAACGTCCGGCCGTGCTGCCGTCTGAGACCACGGAGGGCCGGTCACAGTCACGGCCCGCCGGGCTCCCGGACCGGACCGCGGCCACCGGCCTCATCGAACGGCTGGCCCTGCCGTTGGCTGTGTCGCTCATCTCTTCGGCCGTGATCGTCTGGCTCATGCTCCAGTTCACGGCGAACCTGCTCACCGACGAGGAGATCCTCTTCCGGGGGCCCGACGTCGCCGGCACACTCTGGTCGCGGCCCGCCCGCCGCCGCCGGCCTTCCGTGGCGCAGGGGCTCACGGCGCTGGCCGTCGGTCTGGCCGGCCTGTGGTATGCGCAGGGCATCGCGCCCGCCGACTTTGCCCTGGCGATTCCTGTGCAGCAGGCTGCCGCGGTGGTCTTGCCACTGGTCCTGCTCATGGCCTGGCAGCGGGTTGACCTGCGCCGCACGTTTGGCCTGCGGTGGCCCGAGGCGGCAGCCGGTGGCAGGGGTGGCGTGGTCGGGCGGACGGCTGCGAGTGTCTCAGGGGCGGTGCTGATCGGCGGTGGTCTGTTTGTGCTGGGGGCCGCGGTGCTTCTGGCCGTCCGTGGCACGCACGTGTCGGCGGACGCGAAAACCCTGGCGGAGAAATTGATCGGCATGATGCGCGACAAACCGGTCTGGCTGTCGTGGGCACTGATCGCCCTGCTTCCAGCGATCGGTGAAGAACTCCTCTTTCGAGGCTGGGTGCAGTCGGCGCTCGTCGGAGCCTGGCCCAGCCGCAGCCGGATGGTGGCGGGCATCGTGGTGCAGGCGGCCTGTTTCGCGATCTTCCATCTGCTTCCAGAACGCATGCCGCAGACGTTCGCCCTGGGGCTCGTGACCGGTAGCCTGACGCTGGCCACTGGGAGCATTCTGCCGGCCATCGCCTGCCATGCCGCCCACAACTCCATGCCGCTGGCGATGCTCTGGCTTGTTGGCGGCCTGTCGAACGCAGCCGACTCGCCAGACTCGGCCCCGGTGGTCGCGGCGGCTGCTGAGGGCGTGAGCCTGCCAGCTTGGGCGGTGATCGCGGCACTGGCGAGCGTGGCGGTGGGAGCAGCCGCGATCTGGCTGGTGGTCCGCGGACGGCCGAGGGCGGGCTTGGGCCGTCGGAGAGCCGGCGTCGCAGTCGCGTTGCTCGTCGCGCTGATTGGCAGCGACTGCATCGGCGGGCCTGGCCTGGCATCTGCTGCAGACCCGGCGCCGGCCGCTGTCGCTACGGCTCCCCAACGGCTGCGCGTGGCCGTCGCGCCGCTTGCCTCGGCGGTCGAATGGGATGGCGATCAGCCCACCGGCGTGGTCATCGATATCTGGCGAGATCTTGAGAAGCGTCTCGGCACGGAGACCGACTTCGTTCGCGTGGACACGTTCAAGCGGCTGATGGAGACGCTGACCAGTGGCGAGGCTGACATGGCACTGGGACCGTTCGCGATCACCGAGGAGCGGGAGCGGATCTTCGACCTCACCCACCCGATCATCCATTCGGGCTTGCGGATTGCCGTCCGCCAGCGTGACGAATCGGGATTCCTCTCGGCGCTTCGGTCGCTCTTCTCGTGGCAGTTGCTCCAGCTTCTGGGAACCGTTCTCCTGCTTGCCCTCGCCTCCGGCCATCTGCTCTGGTGGTTCGAGCATCGCGGCAACCCGGAGTCATTTCCGCCGCAGTATCCTCGGGGCATGTGGGAGGCCATCTGGTGGATCGCATCGACGGTCGTCGCCGGCGGCTGCGACAATAAGCACGTCGCCAGCGGGCTTGGCCGCACGATCGCCTTTGCCTGGATGGTGGGCGGAATCATGCTCCTGGCAGCGTTCACCAGCGTGCTCACCGCCACGCTCACGGCGGAACAGGTGGCAGGAAACATTCACGGGCCCAAGGATCTCGCCGGCCGGACGGTCGGCTGCCAGGAGGCGGCGGTGACGGTGAAGGAGGTCAGGCGCAGGGGAGGTATCTCCAGAGAATTTTCCAAGCTCAACGAGGCCTTGGATGCACTCCGCCGGGATGAACTGGATGCCGTGGTCGGCGAGAACCAGCAGATGATGTTTCTGTTGAACCAGCCTGGACGTCAGAGTCTCAAACTCGTCGGCCCGATCTTCGAGTCGTTCGACTACGGCCTTGGGCTGCCCAACGGCAGTCCGCTCCGCGAGCCGCTCAACACGGCGATCCTGCGGATGCGGGAGGGTGGCACGATGGACCGCATCCGCGAGCAGTGGCTCGGCAGGCACGACTAGAACGGATGGCACGGCCCCGGGGCTGCCCATGCCCCGTCGCCGGACGCTCGCTATGGGCATTCTGCCCTCCGCTTGTCAGCAACGCCGGCTCTCGGGACATGGGCAGCCCCTCACGGATGATTCAGGTTCCATACAAGCCCCCGGCGCAAGCCGGGGGATGAAGCCGGTCGGCTATGGGCGGGACGGGGAATCCCATCGCTCGCGCTCCGGGCTTGTATGAACGCTCCCATAAAAGCCCCCGGCGCAAGCCGGGGGATGAAGCCGGTGGGCTATGGGCTTGCGAGGGGACTTGCACCACGTCACGCAAACAGCGCCTTCACGGGCTTGGCCGGCTCGACGCCGGTGAGCTTCGAATCGAGGCCCTGGTATTCGACCGTGAACTTCGCGTGGTCGATGCCGAGGAGATGGAGCATCGTGGCGTGCAGGTCGCGAACGTGGACGACATCCTGCACCGCGTTGTAGCCGAAGTCGTCTGTGGCGCCGTGAACGATGCCACCTTTGATGCCACCACCCGCCAGGGCCATGCTAAAGCCCTTGATGTGGTGGTCGCGGCCGATCTCTGCTCCCTTGCCCTGCCCCATCGGCGTCCGTCCGAACTCACCCCCGATCACCACGAGCGTCTCGTCGAGCAGGCCGCGGCGTTCGAGGTCGGTGAGGAGAGCCGCGGCGGCCCGGTCAGTCGGCGGGCAGATCTCCCGCATGTGCTTGTCGATGCCGCCGTGGTGATCCCAGTCGCTATGGTAAAGGTGCACGAACCGGACGCCGCGTTCGACCAGTCGCCTGGCCATCAGGCAGTTGGTCCCGACGGTCGCCTTGCCGGGTTCGGCGCCGTAGAGGGCGATCGTCTCCGCCGTCTCGCCGGAGAGATCGGCGAGCTGCGGCACGCTCGCCTGCATCCGGAAGGCGAGTTCGTATTGTTTCACTCGCGTGGCGATCTCGGGATCGGCCAGTCGGGCGAGACGATGGTGTTCAAGGGCGGCGACGGTGTCGATCAAGTCCCGCTGATGGGCGGACGACACGCCCGGTGGGTTGTCCACGTAGTGCACAGGGGCCCCGGAGGTGGCGAACTCGACACCCTGAAACTGCCCCGGCAGAAAGCCGGAATGCCACTGCCGCGCCGCGATCGGCTGCGGGCTGCGGCCCATCTTGCTCGTCATCACGACGAACCCGGGCAGGTCTTCGGCCTCGCTGCCGAGGCCGTAGGTCACCCACGCCCCCATGCTCGGCCGGCCGGAGAGGGCCGTGCCGCAGTTCATGAACGTGTGGGCGGGATCGTGGTTGATCTGTTCGGTCACCATGCTTCGCACGATGGCGAGCCTGTCAACCAAGCCGCCGAGTCGTGGAAAGAAATCGCTGACGGGCGTGCCGCTCTCCCCATGCCGTGAAAACGTTGTCCGCGGGCCGAGGCAGACGAGCTTTTGCCCCTGCAACTGTGCGATCGGCTGGCCAGCCGTCACGCTCTGCGGCATCTCCTGGGCATCGAGCTTTTCGAGCACCGGCTTGTAGTCGAAGGTTTCCAGATGGCTCGGGCCGCCGGCGAGACAGAGGAAGATCACCGACTTCGCCCGTGGTGGATGATGGAGCGGAAAGACCGCGCCCGGATACGTGTCGGCTGCACCGCCTGAGCGTGCAGTGGCCGAGATCGCCGCCGCCAGGCCATCGCGAGCCAGCAGGCCAGCGACCGCGGCGCCGCCGAGCGAGAGGCCGGAGCGGGCCAGGAACGTACGGCGATGGATCATGAGTGGGTCGTGCATGGCTAGTATCGCGAGATCGCCTCGTGGAGGTTGAGCACCGCGCGGGCGGCTGCGGTCCACGCGGCAAGTTCGGGTTCGTTCAAGGACGTGTCGCGCGGCGCGATGCCGACCGTGAGGAGCTGGGTCGCCGCCTTCGGGTCGGCCTTGAACTCGGTGCGGCGGCGGTCGAGCAGGCCCTTCACGAGTGCCAGTTCCTCGGTCGCAGGCGGGCGGGAGAGGGTGTTTTTCCAGAGGAACGTGATTCTCTCGTCATCGCTGCCGCCGCCGCCCGTGACGGCACGTTCGGCGAGCTTCCGGGCCGCCTCGAGGAATGTCGGATCGTTCAGCAGCACGAGCGCGGCCTTCGGGGTGTTGGATCGCATCCGGACGGCGGTGCACTCCTCGCGGGTGGGCGCGTCGAAAGCGAGCAGTTGCGGATGGAGAAACATCCGCTGCCAGTGGACGTAGAGCCCACGCCGCCACTGACGGCTGTCGGTGTCGGCCCGGTATTCCCGCTGCGGGAAATTGAGGTGCCGGTAGTAGCCGGCCGGCTGATACGGGTGCACGCTCGCACCACCGAGCTGTTCAACCAGCAGCCCACCGGCAAAGAGGGCGGTGTCACGGACGCCCTCGGCAGGCAGCCTCCACCGACCCTGCCTCGCAAGCAGCCGATTGTCAGGATCGCGGGCCAGCAGATCGTCCGGCGCATCGGATGCCATGCGGTAGGTGCGGCTCGTCACGATCGTGCGGATGAGCTTTCGCACGTCCCACCCCTGCTGCACGAATTCAAGCGCCAGGCGGTCGAGCAGTTCGGGGTGATCGGGTAGTTCCCCTTGGCCGCCGAGGTCGCCGGTGCTGCGGCAGAGGCCGCCGCCGAAGAACAGGGCCCAGATCCGGTTGACCATCACGCGGGCGGTGAACTCTCCCGCGCCGCCGGCGGCGACCGGCGTGACCAGCCAGCGGGCCAGATCAGCCCGCGTCGCTCGGCCCTTGGTGTCGAGCCTGCCGAGGAAGGCGGGAACGGCCGGCTCGACGAGCGGCCCGGTCTCATCCATCCAGTTGCCACGGTGAAGAATGCGGACGTCGCGGGGCGTCGCGAGCGGCCGAGTGATCATCAGCGACCGGTCAAGCTGCTTTCGCTGCAGCTTGAAGCGATCGAGTTCGATGCGGCTGGCGACGACGCTGTCAGGTTCGGGCTCCTCGGGCTGGGCCCGCGGCGGCAGCACGAGCGGAGGCAGCTGGGTTTCGAGCGAGTGGATCCGGGCGTCAAGTTCGCTGGCCGGCGTGCGGTCGAACGGGCCGACGATCGTCACCTCGGGATCCCGCTTCGTCGGCAACCCGTTGAGGTTTTGGCCGCCGAAGCCCCCCTTGTCCATGTGCCTCTCGTCGTCGATGTCGGAGAAGAAAGCGCCGAGCGTGTGGAAGTCTTTGGCGGTGTAGGGGTCGTACTTGTGGTCGTGGCACTGCGCGCAGCCCACGGTCGCTCCCATCCACACGCCCGACACGTTGCGGATCCGGTCGGCCTGATAGATCGCGCGATACTCCTTCAGCTGGAGGCCGCCTTCATGCGTCGTCTGCAGTAGCCGGTTGTAGGCACTGGCGAGCACCGGATCATCGCTGTGTTCATTGCCGGCAGGGCCAACGAGATCGCCCGCGAGTTGAAGCACGGTGAACCGATCGAATGGAACGTTGTCGAGAAACGCCTTGATCACCCAGTCGCGGTAGGGCGAGATGCTGTGGTCCTGATCGCCGTGGTAGCCGACCGTGTCGGCATAGCGGACGAGATCGAGCCACCAGGCCGCCAGCCGCTCGGCATGCCGAGGCGAGGCGAGGAGCCGGTCTATCAACAACATGTAGCTATCAGGCCGGGTGTCGGCGAGGTAGGCATCGACCTCGGCCGGCGATGGTGGCAGGCCGGTGAGGTCGAGAGTGAGACGGCGGACGAGCGTGAGCGGATCGGCCTCGGCCGCCGGCGTCAGTCCTTCAGCCTCCAGACGCCCAAGGACAAAGGCATCGATCCAGTTGATCGGCCAGTCGGTCTGACGGATCGGTGGCGGGCCATGCGGCCGGGGAGCGACGTAGGCCCAGTGCGGTGAGTAGGGGGCGCCGGCCGCGATCCACTTGGCCAGCGTCTCTTTCTGGGCGGCCGTGAGCAGGTGGTTGCTCTCGGGCGGCGGCATGATCGTGTCGGGGTCGGTGTCGTGGATCCGGGCGATCATTTCGCTCTCATCAGGCTTGCCGGGGACGATGGCCCGGCCGCCGCTGTCGAGTTCGGCCGTGGCCGCGTCGCGGTCGTCGAGCCGCAGGCCGCCACGCCGGTCGTGCTCGTCAGGACCGTGGCAGGCAAAGCAATTGTGCGAGAGGATCGGCCGAATGTCGCGGGTGAAGTCCGGGACCTTTTCGGCCCCTTGGGCAGCCGCACCCCCCCACCCTTCGGAGAGGCTGCACAGTGCCAGTATCGCGGCCAGCAACCCGCAGGCGGGGTGGCGGACGGGCTGAGATGGACGGGGCATGGTCACGGTCAACGGTGCTGGCGGGGGATGCAAACGCCCGGATTCCTCATTATAGCCCTCAGCAGTGTCGGGTGCCGCCTCGATTCGCTCGTTGACGCTACCCGCCCGCGACACTAGATTCTGGCGAGTTTGTCGGCCCAAATCGGCCGCGTTTACCCTGCTGCCCGGTGCGATGCGCCGGATTCGTTTTCCCCGCTACGACCCGCTACGAAAGGTTTTGACCAGCCCATGGCCACCACTGTCGGAAAGAAGTCCTCCAAGCATGCGTCCACCAAGAGCGGGAACAAGAGCGGGAAGCAGAGCGGCAAGCCGGGCAAGATGATCTATTCCTTCGGCGAGAAGAAGTGCGACGGCGACGGCACGATGAAGGCCCTGCTTGGCGGCAAGGGGGCGAACCTCGCTCAGATGACCAAGATCGGCCTGCCGGTGCCCCCGGGCTTCACGATCACGACACAGGTCTGCATCGACTACTACAAGCACGGCAAGA
>CANHCU010000032.1 GCA_947459185.1 Planctomycetaceae bacterium
CTTTCACGCGGGTGCCGAATTGGGACGTTGTCTGGACGGTGAACGTAGGCGGCATCATTCCCCGATGTCTTCTGCCCATAGTTGTGGGTGTTTCTGCATGAACTCACGCATCAGTTCAATGCATCGTATGTCCTGCATGACTTCCAACTGGACACCATGGTCCGCCAGCCACTTCTCCTCGCCTAAGAAGCTCTGGTTTTCACCAATGACGACGCGGGGGATCTTGTAGAGGACGATTGCCCCGCTGCACATTGAGCACGGCGACAACGTTGTATAGAGTGTGCACTCCCGATAGAACGCCGCTGGTCTACGGCCTGTTCTTTCCAGGGCATCCATCTCGGCATGCAGAATCGCACTGCCCGACTGGACTCGCCGGTTGTGCCCCCGGCCGACGATCTGCCCCGAATGAACGACGACCGAGCCGATGGGGACGCCGCCTTCCGATAGCCCCGTCTCGGCCTCCTGAATGGCGGCCAGTATAAATGGATCCATAGCTCACATTCCTCTACCTGAGCGGCGAATAGTCGGCCGGCACCAAAAACTCAGACACGACACCGTTCTCTTTCACCGTGAGCGAGCCCCCGGCAGTTTCCTCTGAAGCTTTCTTCGCCGCGAGCCAGTCCTGGTCTGCCCTGAATCCAGCAAAGCTCGCCTTGGCAGCTTCTTGGCTCTTGTGGGCGAGAAGATAGACGAGCCTTTGCTGGGACTCGGGCTCTTCGTCCGGGACCCAATACACGATGTTTTGCATGCCGTGTTTTTCGAAGAGCTTCACAGTGTGGTCATGAAACCGCCGCATCAAGGCCGCGTGCTTGCTGGGATCAGGGCACGTGTAGGTCCGCAACTCGAACGCACGGGGCTCATCGGCGTGCTCGGGCTTGAACTGCGGCGACCAGTATGTCTTCACGAGCCGCTGGTTGCGTTCTTGGGCGACGAGCTGACCATCGGAGTCTTTCTCTTCGCTGGGCTTGAGCCATTTCGGGTCTTTGCAAAACCCAGTCCAACCTTCCTTCATCGGCCCCAAGCCCTCAGCGGCTGTCAGTAGATAGACGAGTTCTTGGGGGTTCTCGCCGGCTGGAGTGAAAACAGCTTGCGTGAAAACACCGTGTTCTTTGAGAAGCGGAATCTGGTGGTCGCGAAGTCGGCCATGAAGGGCATCGAGTCGTCCCGGGACGGCTTGGATCGCTCGGAGTTCGTAGAGCTGCAAGGTGACAGAGGCTACGGGCTTGGTCTCAGGCTCATCTGCGAAAGCAGTGGTCACGAAAGCTGTAGCGATGGCGGCCAAGAGAAGTCGGTGCATGGAAAGCCTCACAGCGATGTCGGGAGGGAGCCTTCTAGATAGTCGGCTGAGCCTGATTCAGCACTTGCATCGCACGCACGTACGCGTACACGCACGCACTATACAGTCCGAAGGACTGTGTATGGAGGTAGACGCCCGACGGCACGGAGCCGGCCGGATGGCCTAGAACACCAAGGGCCGGAGAGGTTTCTTCCCCATGTAGAGAGTTGCCACCATGAACTAGACTGAAGGAGCTCTTCACACACAGTCGTCGTTTTCGCGTGCGACACTGAGCTTCTTCTTGGCCAGCCGAATAGCGACCAGCGGCACCACCAGTCTGCCACGAAGCCGTATCGCCAAGAGTTCGTCTTTCGATGGCAGCCCCCAACCCCCGCCGTAGGTCTTGGCCGGGGGCCACTACCGAGGCTTTTCAGGTCCGGCGTGTTTTCTCATTGTTGGAGACCTCGGGCAACGCTATCACCATCCAGCCCAGCAGTATCCCAATCTGCACAAATACGCGGTCCACTATGAACGACGGCAGTTCCCGTTTCCAACTCCAGAGCGTGGCTTTCTTCGGCCGCACGCTGGCTGAATACCTGCAGATGCTCGCCCTCGATCAAGAAGGGCTGCGCGGCCTAAAAATCCTTGACGTCGCGAGCGGCCCGGGAAGTTTCATAGCCGAAGCACTGGCTATGGGACTCGATGCGACCGGCTGCGACCCCATGTACAACGGCGATCCCGAGGCGATTGTGGCTCAGGGCAAGGCGGACATCGATGCCTGCCGTGAACAGATTCGCAGAAACCCCGGCGCGCTAGTGTATGCCGACATTGAGGCTTTTTATGGGGATAAGTACGCCGCCCTCGAGCGCTTTGCTGCTGACTACGCAAAGAGACGATGCGACGGACGCTATATCGCCGGGGCTTTACCATCTCTGCCATTTGCTGACGGAAGCTTCGATCTCGTTCTGACGGCCAACTTTCTGATGGTCTACGCCCCACTTGAAGCTGGCGGCATGCACGCTGGCGATAGCTTCGGACTGGATTTTCACCTGCGGTCCGT
The DNA here is from genome assembly GCA_947459185.1 of Planctomycetaceae bacterium. Lineage (GTDB taxonomy): Bacteria > Planctomycetota > Planctomycetia > Pirellulales > UBA1268 > CAMCQY01. The sequence goes on from CANHCU010000032.1 coordinate 2,337, forward strand.
CGAGGAACTGGCCAGAGTCACTCGAAAAGAACTCCGGGTACCTGGCATGCACACGTGGAAACAGCCGCCAGAGAGGCACCCGTACTGCCGACCCATGATGGAGCGACTCGAAGAGCTGGGCTTCGCCGTGACGCTCCTAGCGAGCCGCTATGACGACGGCTGCAACGCTACGGACTCAGGGTGTAATCAGGTGCTCGTGGCCAGACGACCTTGATGACGAATGTCCCTCGGCCGCCATGCATGCACTGACTCATGGGACACACTTTCGGGCCCTTGATCCTCCCGGTCAACTCACCAGTCGCAAGTTCTCGGCCAGCACCCGCACGACTGGCGTCCTCGATGTGTGCCAGCATGCGGGGGTGAAGTTCCCGAGTTCAGTGACCGCGGCTGAAATACTCTCTGGAGCGAGGCCGAGGGTGCCGCCGACGTCCGCCGCTCCGAGGTCGCCAAGTAACTCCCGGGCACGCTGGCTGTGTCGGGCTACGCCTGTGGGCTTTCCTTCACGGATTTTGACGGCGGCGGCAGCGAGGTGAATGAGCCCTTGGACGAAAAGAGCTTCGGGGGTCGTCCGGCCAAGGGCGTTCCAGAAGCTCTCCCACACTTCATGAGCTTCCCAGTAGAAACCCGCGTTGTAGAGGTCGAGGGCGTATAGCCACCGGGAATTGTCGGTGAGCGTAGCGGCAAGGGCACGGCGGCGAGAATGGAGGACAGTCGGCAGTTCAGCGAGCACGGTGGCAGCGATCGGCGGCTCGTGGGCAGGATCCCGGGCGGCATAGAGGTGGCCGGCAGGGTTGTTCACTGGGTGAGGCAAGTCATGGCCCGGAACATAGGTGTAGGGAGGGAGTGTGATCGCCGGGGCGTAGCGTGGTTCCGACATCTCGATGCACTACGCCTCCGGCGTTTCTGGTACGGGGTTTCGGTGCCCTGCCCCGCTAGGTAAACTGGTTTGCTCAGATGCGGTTTTCCCGCTGCGTCACTCAGGCCCGAAACCGAAAACGGTGGGGCCAGCGGTGGGCCCAGCACAAAAAACCTGCGTTTGGAGGGTAAGCGAATGGCTAGCGGCGACACTGGAAATGTCGTGCCGGGTAACCGGTTGTGGGTTCGAGTCCCATGCCCTCCGCTCCAGTTGGTTTCGAGGTTTCTGGCCTAGTTTTCGTTTGGGTCGTCCTCGGGGGGCGCGTTCACCTTGATCGGCTGGTCGTTTTCCCGCTCGGACGGCGGGGCGCCATTCGACGCCTTCTCTGCCCCGGCAGGCCGCGACACCGGGCCCGCCCCCGGCACCCCCTGCTGCACGCGGACCAACAGCATCTGCTCCACCTTGCCCTCGGCCTTGTGGACCAGAATCGTCAACTGGTCTTTCGTGAGGTTTGAGATGCCGGCCTCGTAGACCGGCTCCTTCTTATCGCCGATCGTCCACGCCGCCCGCTGCGTCTGCTTGTCAACCTTCCCCGTCACGTGGGAATTCTCATCTGACACCGCGTTGTAGTAGCTGCCGCGGAGGATGCCGTTCTTATCGATCGCGAGAGAAAGAAAATTACTCGCGTCAGTCTCCTGCGACCGCGTCATCGCAAACACCCCGAGCGACCGCCATTCGTCGTCGTCGGCAATCTTCGCGTCACCGCCACCCTGTGATGCAATCGCCGTCGCCTGCTGGGCGTATTCGGTCGCCGTGCCCACGCGACTGCCCTGCACATAAACGCCGTCGTCCTGATACACCACCGTGGTACCGTAGTCGTATGGGATCGTAGCCACTCCGCTACTGGAGACGCCACCACCACCACCTCCTGCGCCGCCGGCATACCCGCCGTAGCCGCCCCACGCAAAGAGGTCGGCCCAGAGCAGCCCAGACATCATGCCGCCTGCGAACCACCAGCCGCCCGGCCACCAGCGATTGAAGTGGTTGCCGTACCAGCCGCGGTTCCCGTACCAGTTTGTGTTGCGAAAGTTGTTACGGACGGCATCACCACGTACGGCGAGCGTGTTCATCGAATAGGGGCGAATGCCCCGGTCGCCCACGGCGGCAGCCCGGGCCAGGTTTGCATCGCCCGCAAAGCGTCCGGCGCCATCGAACCTGGCGGCGTTGTCGAGCCGGGCAGCCCCATCAAGCCTGGCGCCCCCATCAAGCCTGGCAGCATTATCGAACCTCGCACCGCCATCGAGCCGTTCGCCACCGTCCAGTCGCGCACCGCCATCCACGACGCGTCCGCCGTCGAAGTCGCGAAACCCACGGCCATCGTCAAAACCACGCTCGCCGTCGAACCCGCGTGCATCCTCGAAGCCACGGCCGCCGTCGAAACCACGGTCGCCCTCGAAGCCACGCCCGCCACCATCGAATCCTCTCGCGCCGCCATCGAATCCGCCGCGGCCGCCATCAAAGCCACGGCCGCCCCCATCGAAACCACGGCCTCCCCCTCCGCCATACCCGCCCATGTGGCCACCGCCGCCGCCGCCGTGGCCACCACCGCCTCCGTGGGCGAAGACCATCGTGGAAGAGGCAGACGCCTGCGCGAGGACCATGAGAACGACCGTTGCCGTGCGCACGGCTCGGCAGCGGTTGGTGAGGGAGATGACCATGACTGGCTCCAAAAGGTGGCGGTGAATGATGGGGTTCGTTGCGGCTGCAGAGTACGGTCAGCGAATCCTGCGGAGGTGCACCGGTTCGGTGTCGGGCTCGGCACGGCCGTCGATCGTCCGTTCGATCGAATGCCAGAGCAGCATGTCGCGGCCAAGCGGCGTGACCACCTGCACCCACTCGGCTCGGCTGCCCAGGCTTGGGTCGGCGGGCGTTCCCACGAGCCTCCGCTCGAAGGAGGTGCCATCACTGGAAAACACCCCCTCGGCCCGTGCCCCAGTCGAATCGAAGTTCCATGATCGCACCCGGCCAGTGAGACGGTCGGCGTGGATCACGTCGAGCGAGTCCACGGTCGAGCCATCCTTCCGCTTGACCTTGATGCGACCAACGAGGGCATGGCCATCGAGGCTCTTCTCGTAGGTTGCATCGATGGTGGAACCGGTCTTGGCGTCGGTTGACTGCCAGGTGCCGATCATCCAGGCGAGGTCTGCCAGGGCGGCTCGTGGGCCGGGCACGACCCGCGACTCGGCGATCCGCCACGTTCCGTTCTCCAGCACGCGAAGGGTGTCGAACCGCGAGACGACCGGCTCCGCGCCTGCTTGCTTCGTGAAGGTGAGCGTGCCCTGCACGCGGGCCACGCCCTCGCCCAGCGGCTGCATGTCGGTGACGTCGATCTTGAGCGCAGACTTCGGGTGCATCGCCCGCCACTGCTTCAGGGACGCGACGATTGCCTCGCGTCCTTTGAGCAGCGTGCCCCCCTCCTCGAGTTCGGCGCCGAGCGTCCACTGGTCGCCAAGGGCCTTGTCGTCGCCGGCGTTGAAGGCGGTTGCATAGGCTTCGGCTGCCCGGCGGACCGCTGCGATGATGTCTGTCGCCGACGATGTGGCGGCGGCGACAGGAGCCGCGGCTGGCTGGGCGTGAACGGGAGCGGCAGTGGCCACCAGCACGAGCGGTGCCAGCATGGCGGCCGTCGGGACCGCGAAGACCAGGCGTGAGGCCGCTGAGAGACGAACGAGCAGGTGCATGAGGCAGGTTCCGGCGGAGGGGGTGAGCGGGGCGCCAGCGTGATGAATCCGTGCCGATTACTGTAGCGTTTGGCCGGTGCGGCGTGCCAGCAATGGGCTGGGGAGCCTCGCAGGCAGCGATGTTTTTCCGTCCATATTCCCGTCTGCCACGGTGGTTCGTTACTGTGTGGGGCCCTCCTTTGGACACCTACCATGGCCGTGCTGCTCGATATCAAAAACGCCTCCAAGCGATACGGTGATCAGGTGCTCCTCGACGAGGCCAGTGCTACGATCACCGACGACGGCAAGGTGGGCTTCATCGGGCGGAATGGGGCTGGAAAAAGCACGCTCCTTCGCGTGATCCTCGGCGAGGAGGAACTCGACTCCGGTGAAGTCATCCGGCATCCCCGGTTGCGGCTTGGCTATCTGAGGCAGCACGATCCCTTCGAGCCCGGCGAAACCGCCCTCGCCTTCCTGATGCGCGACAGCGGCCAGCCTGACTGGAAGTGCGGCGAGGTGGCCGGCCGGTTCGAACTCAAGGGCTCTCTGCTCACCGGCCCGGTCAAGGAACTCTCGGGCGGCTGGCAGACCCGCGTCAAACTCGCTGCCCTGCTCCTGCATGAGCCCACGCTGCTCCTGCTCGACGAGCCGACCAACTTCCTCGACCTGCGAACGCAGATCCTGCTCGAGCACTTTCTCCGCGACTACCGCGAGAGCTGCCTGATCGTGTCGCACGACCGGGCCTTCCTCGGGGCCACCTGCGACCGCACGCTCGACCTCTCCGGCGGCAAGCTGACAATTTTCCCTGGGAAGGTTGACGCCTTCCTCGAATACCAGCGAGACCAGCGGGAGCATCTCGTACGGACCAACGCGGCTGTGCTCTCGAAACGGAAGCAACTGGAAGATTTTATTGCCCGCAACAAGGCGAGAGCCTCTACCGCCTCCCGCGCGAAGTCGAAGAGCAAGCAGCTTGAAAAGCTCGAGGTGGAGGAGATCGCCGCCGATTCGCCGACCGCTGCCATCCGCTGCCCCGAGGTGTCGCCGCGGCAGGGGCCGGCCGTGCGGTGCCGGGGACTGGGCATCGGTTATGCCGATCGCAAGGTGGCGGAGTCGATCGACGTCGAGATCGTGCACGGAACCCGGGCCGCTATCGTCGGCGACAACGGCCAGGGCAAAACGACGTTTCTGCGGACGCTCGTGCGGTCGCTCCCGCCACTGGCAGGCGAGGTGAAGTGGGGCCATGGCTGCGAACTCGGCATCTACGCCCAGCACGTCTATACGAGCCTCGACCAGAACGACACGGTTCTCTCTTACCTAGAGCGGGCGGCGGCGATCGGCACGAAGTCGCAGAGGATTCTCGACCTGGCTGGGGCGATGCTCTTCCGCGGCAAGGCGGTCGAAAAGCGTGTGCCGGTGCTCTCCGGTGGCGAACGGGCCCGGCTCTGTCTCGCTGGCCTCCTGCTCGGTTCCTTTAACATTCTCATCCTCGACGAGCCGGGCAACCATCTCGACGTGGAAACGGTTGATGCGCTCGCCCAGGCGCTTCTCGACTATCGCGGCACCGTCATCTTCACCAGCCACGACCGCTCCTTCGTGGAGACGGTGGCGACGAACGTCGTCGAGGTCGGCAACGGCCGCGTCATCAACTACGGCGGCAGCTACAAGCAGTACCTCGCCGCCATGAATAGCGAAATCGACGCCGAGGAGGAGGCGGCGGGCGGCGGGAAGCCTGCTGCGTCGAAGAAGCCCGGTGGAGCGGGAAAGCCTGCTGGCAAATCGGGCTCGGGCAAGCCGGAAGGCGGCCGTGCCGGGAATGACGCCCGGTCCGATCGTGACGTCCGCCGCGAGATCGGCACGCTCGAACGTTCGATTGCCAAGCTCGACGCGGAGAAGCGGGCGGCGAACGAGGCGATGCTCGCCACGACCGATCCGGCGGAGGCCCTGCGGCACCACACCGCGATGACGGCGGCCGCAGAAAAACTGGCTGCGGCTGAGGAGCGGTGGCTGGAACTGCAGGAGCAGGCTGGAACCGACTGAGCCCCGCACCGCGGTTTTTGTGAGCGTGACGCCACGGTTTCCGGCTATGCGCTCCCGGGAAGTGGTGCCCGACCTCGAGGACTTCCGATCGCGATGCTTGTAGTAGCCATGCCGCCGAATGGGGAAGTATGTTGACTGACCGAGCGTTCGCAAGATAGACTGGTCTATTCGACTGGTCGATTCATGCAAATTCCAAAATCATGTAAGGCCCGAGGCCTCCGAGGGGCGTGTTCATGTCGTCTATCAGCTATTACGAAGCGAGGACCCATTTCTCCGAGTTGCTCGATCAGGTAGCGCAGGGAAAGCGCATCCTGATCACCCGCCATGGCCGCCCTGCCGCCATGCTGACGCCGCCCCCTGACGAGGCTGCCAAAGACGTCACATCGGTGATTGCGGAGATCAAGGCGCTGCGGCGGGGCAGCACGCTCGGCAAAGGCGTGACGATTCGCGATTTGATCGAGGAAGGCAGGCGGTTCTGAACCGGCTCTCCTGAGGAGGCGATTCCTGGCCATGGCTAAAAAACGTGAAAGGGTTGCGGCCAAGACCTTCGTCTTGGATTGCTCGCTGACAGTGGCATGGTTCTTCGAAGACGAAATGAACCGCTACGCACAAGCAGTCGAAGATTCCCTGTCGAAGGCGGCGGCGGTTGTGCCGGGGCTCTGGCCGCTGGAAGTGGCCAATGCACTGCTGGTTGGCGAACGTCGCAGCCGTGCAACGGAGGCCAACGTGACGACGTTTCTACGACTGCTCGCGGCTCTTCCGATTGCCGTGGATGACGACACGGCAATTCGTGCATGGCAGCACTCGTTGCATCTCGCCCGGTCGCACCGACTCTCGGTGTATGACGCGGCCTATTTGGAACTCGCGTTGCGGCGAGGTCTTCCGCTTGCAACGCTCGACGACAGACTGGCCGCGGCCGCCACCGCGGCTGGTGTTCCTGCGTATAAGCCGGCGTGATCTCCCGCACCCAACGCCGCCATCATGGCATCGCCTATGACTCCGCCGATCGTCACGGTGCTGCTGCCCGTTTATAACGGCGATCGCTATCTCCACGCCGCAGTCGAGAGCATTCTCGCGCAGACGTTCGAATCGTTCGAGTTGCTCATCGTGGACGACGGCTCGACGGATGGCACAGAGCCGATCTGTCGGGCTTTCATTGATCTGCGAGTTTGCGGTGCCCGCTGAAGGCGGGCAGAACACGAAGAGGTGATTGCGTGCTTCGGCGGCTGTTCAACTTGGTCGGGATGACACCCACCGCGCCATCCGGGACGGGCGAGTCTGCGTGCCGCTTTGTTTCAAGCAGAGGCATCCTGAGATCGTGTGACGCGCACGCCCGCCGGCCACGATCTTCCCATGGCAGCATCCCGAGCGACCTGGGCCGCATCCTACGGACTGCGCGGGTGGTCTATCTCTGCACCGACATGGTGCCGCAGTTCGTGCGTGAGCACCTGCCACGCCGGAGCACGCCGTTCACGCTCGTGACCGGCGATTCGGACCTTGCCGTTGCGGCGGGGCCGATCGCGGAGCGAGTCCTTGACGCCCTGGCGAGCCATCCGATGCTCGTCGCGTGGCACGCGCAAAATCGGGTGTTCAGGCACCCGAAACTCCACTCGATGCCGATTGGGCTCGATTACCACACCCTGTCGCCCCCGGAGGGCGGCGGACGGGCCCATCCGTGGGGTGCGCGACGTGTGCCGGTGGACCAGGAACGCCAGCTCGTGCAGATCGCTCGGTCGGCAGGCCCCATCGCAGCGAAGGAGCCGATCGCCTTTTGCAACTGGCACTTCACGATTGAGCGAGGGGACCGGCGAGAGTGTCATCGCAGGGTGGACCCAAGTGCGGTCTCCTATCAAAGCGACTTCGCGACGCGCGATGCGAGCTGGCGGATGAATAAGCGCTTCGCCTTCACGTTGAGCCCTGCTGGCGCCGGTCTCGACTGCCATCGCACATGGGAGGCGTTGCTCCTGGGCAGCGTCCCTGTGGTGCTGCGATCGCCCCTCGACGAGCTCTTCACCCAATTGCCGGTCGTGATCGTGGACGACTGGAGCGAGGTGACACCGGCCCGGCTCTGCTCGGAGCTGGACCGAATCGCCCGCAACTCCTTCGACTTTTCTCAACTCGAACTTGGCTACTGGACAGCCAGAATCCAGTCGCTGCCAATTCGAGAGGGGCTGCCGCTCCGCTACGACGACTTCCTCTCGTCACTGGCAGAGTAATCAAATTCATGCCCGTCGTTGAGGAGGGCCGGCAGGATGTAGAGCGAGCCACCGTTTTGTCGGATCGTCTCGTGGAAGGCGACGTGCTCGCAGACGACGCCCCCACGCGGAGTGAGGCCTCGGTAGTGCGCACCTGCGAGGTACTCCGTCCGGTACAGACCGAATCCACCAAACGCGGAAAGGACCGGGATTGGAGGGGCGTTCACGTCGATCGAGATCTGTCGTGCGCGGATATGCACTTGCAAAGCTCTCTCGACCGCGGCTTGACGACCAAACAATCGCCATCGCGCCGTCCAGACGGGCTCCCAGCAGTCTCCCGGGCACCAGGTCGGGTGCCGGAGTGCCCAGATGTCGTAGTAGATGTTGCGAGCGTTGGCGAAGACCGCGGCCCAGCCGGTCGGGGCCGCGGCGATCGCGACGCCGAAATCCGGCTCTTCAATCAGGCCGGCGTTCGGGCCGTCAAGGTCGGCGACTACGAGAAAATCATGCACCTTGCCAGCGGCACGGTCACGTTCGAGCACTGAGAGATAGGCCTCGCGGCAGATCGCCAGCCGGTGGGTGCGTCTCCACGCCCTGTATCGGAGACCCGAGATGACGATGATCTCGGTGTCGGTGCGGCCGGCCGCCCAGGCCTTCAGGACTGCTTCCGTCTCGTCGACCGAGTCATTCGTGACGATGACGAATGTGGTCTCCTCGAAGCTCGCGGCGAGCCGTGACAGCCGCGGAAGGGTCGCACGCAGGCCGGCAGCGCAATTCCGCGCCAGCCCTGCAATCAACGCTCGCCTGCCGATCTTAGTCACGTGTTGTTCGATCGCTCCGGGCTGGTTGTGCATACGATGTGAGAGTCAGAGTCTCTTCAGTTCAATGATGTGCTCGCTGCTGAGCGATGCACGACCGGATGCTACTCATTCGCCGCCAGAAGACCTGCTGTTTCCAAAACCCGTGTCAGCAGCGGACGGGCGTAACGCTGTGCCTTCTCGAAATTCGCCTCAACTTTTGCAAGGTTGCCTGTGTAGTACGTGTCTGTGAACTCGGTGGAGAAAAGCCTGTCGGGCTGTATCCAGTAGCTCGTGTCGAAGAAGTCCGAGATGTTCGGGCATCCCCAGTAAATCGGAATCGTCTTCGTTATCAGGCAGTCGATGAGTTTCTCGGTGAAATAATTTGTCTCGCTCGAACTCTCCACTGCAATCGAATACATCGATGTGAACAGATGGATCTTGTCGTCGCGAGGCAGTCGCTGCTCGCCGAGAATTGGGGATCTCGTCGATGAATAGAAATTCAATCGGGCGGGGATGTCGTGTCGACGGTTCCAGATGGCATGCCTGAGGCCGTATCCGGCTTTGCCCTTAAGGGAGCCGCACAGCATGCTTACGGAAGCGTCCTTCGGAATGCGTCCGAGGCCTTCTGTGAAGCGTCCAATCGAATCGGGGTGATGCTTGGATTTGTTGAGCCACGTCGTTCCATAGGCGAGGAACACAGCGTTGGGGCAGTTGTCCAAGACTGTGGGGTTCGATGTAATGATGTGTGTGTAGCGGTCGTGATGGTTGCAGATGTGATCTGTTGTTTCTGTCCAGGCAGACGTCGTGGGTTCATTCACGTTGACGAAGAGTGTGTGGCGTGCATCGGAACAAAAGGCAACCGTACCCCCCGGGCGGGGATTCCTGCCAAAGCGTGTGAAGTGTATTTCGCATGACTCGGTCGAGTCGGGCAGTTGATCAGGCGAGACCAGGTAGTCGGCGTTGGTGACTACAGGTTTCATGGCTTGAGGCCCAAAAGACTGTCCGTTGCGAAGGCTTGCGTGACGGAAGCGTGTTGCGTGCATGGCCCGTGGTGCCTGCGCGCTTCCCTCGAGGGGGCGGTTCGGTGCGTCGTCCAGAGGAGGAAGTAGCTTATGCTCTCCGGATGCGTGTGGTAATCTTTCCGCTCGACAGCCCGCCGAGTAGTGGTGCTGGAGCCCGACCAACGAGAACCAACGACCAACACCCCATGAAAGACCCAACCGTCCGCGGCGTCGTCCACTTGATCGAGGAGACCAAGTCCTTCGGGCAAAAGGGATTCCGCAAGCGTCTTGTCGTGCTCGAGCAGTCCAAGGGCACGTTCACCAACTTCATTCCCGTCGAGTTCGTGAAGGATGGCTGCGACGCGGTGGACGATCTGTCCGTCGGAGATGAGATCGAGGTGACCTATCGCCTGAGCGGCCGCCGCTGGCAGAAGGATGAGGCCAGCGAGGCCAAATATTTCCTGAGCGTTGAGGGCCTGTCGTTCAAACGGATGTCCGCGAGCGGGCCGGCTCATGGCGGCTCTGACAACACCATCGACCCCAACGACGCCTTCGCCGAGGCCGGTGACGATGACGTGCCGTTTTGAGGCGGCCTTCGCTGATCGCCCGTTCGTCGGCGATGCAAGGGTCATCGGGGTTGCGTGTGGTGTGCTCTCCAACTGTGGTTCGCCGATCGCTCTAGCAACTCCGTCGATCTCACGCCGCCAGCATGAAATCCACTAGCGCCCCGCCGATCGTGACGGTGCTGCTGCCCGTCTACAACGGCGAGCGATATCTCCGCGAGGCAGTCGAGAGCATCCTCACGCAGACGCTCGAATCGTTTGAACTGCTCATCGTGGACGATGGATCGACGGACGGCACCGAGGCGATCTGTCGGTCGTTCACTGATCCGCGGGTCCGCGTGCATCGCTATGAAGAGAATGCTGGCGTTATTTTCGCGCTCAATACAGGCATCGACCTGATTACGACGAGGTACGTGGCCCGCATGGATGCCGACGATGTCGCCTTTCCAAGCCGGCTAGCCCGTCAGGTCGGGTTTTTGGAATCGCGGCCCGATATTGCGGCCTGCGGCTGCTGGCTGGTCGAACTCGTGGATGGGCGACTGCGGGACGTCATGCGGCGACCGACGGGAGCGTATCTGCGGCAGACCGCCTGGCGGCCCGTTCCGATCTACGCCCCCTGCCTGAGGACAGAAGTGCTGCGGGAGCTTCGGTATCGCCCTGAGTATGTGCACGCCGAGGATTACGATCTCGACATGAGGCTGTGTCGGAGCCATCGGGTCGACAACGTACCGGCGATTCTGTATCAGTACCGTCTTCATCAGGCCAGCGACAGTCGCGCATATTATTCCGCCCAACAGACCAATTCCTGGCGGACGTTTCGGGAACATTTCCCCAGCGTCGACGTCGCGCTCGAGGACTTCAGGACATTGACGGGCGTGTCGTGCGCGGCATCACCGCTTGTCCGGATGCGGCTCAAGCGGCGTTGGCGGAAGGAGCTATTTGGCACCTTCGCAGCATCAGCCCGCGATGATCTCTGGTATGCCGCACGGTGGCTTCGGGCCCTCGTCCGCGGCCGCTGAAGACAGCAGGCCGCGCCTCCGAGTCGGCTATTGGAAAAACTGGCGGATCTGACCGGTCCACGATTTCGCTGGCTCTGGCCCGAGCGTGATGCGGGCGGGCGGCCCTGCTGAAACCCGCGCAGTTGCAAGATCACGAGCAAGGGTAAACAGGTTGTAGTCGTCGAGAACGAGCCTCTTCGCCTCGCGAAGGGCATCCAATCGCCGGTGGTAGCCCTCCACCGTGGCTTCTGCTTGCACCTGCTCGGAAGAAAGACGCGGGTCGAGAGACTCCAGCCGAATCATGGCATCGCTCGGGAAATAGTCCTCAATGTTGGGGCAGCCCCAGTAGATCGGGACAGTGCCCGCCAGGAAACAATCGGCGATCTTTTCGGTCCAATAATGCGGCACCTGGCTGTTCTCGATCGCTATGGAATAGCGATAGGGTGCCAGCCCGTTCCATTTGTCTGCGAGTGGTTTCACGCCATGGCCAAAGCGGTGCATGGAAATGAGCGGCTGCAGCTGGTTCACAAATTGGATCCTGGTCCGATGGCCCGCGCACATGGACTTGGTGCTGCAGATGACGGAGAGGTGCTCGGTCTTCGCCGGCAACTCCATCGCGACGAGTTGGTCGTATGTCTTTCCGACATGCCAGTTCAACGACATCGAGCCAAGGCTGAGCCCTGGATGGTTGATCGCGGTGTGGCAACTGCGGACGCAGGCGAAATGATCGAGCCACCGTGCATCGTAGGTCTTGATGTCGGGCGGTTCTCCCGTGATCAGGATGACGTTTTCCGGCGCACAGATGGCCGACTCCTGGCGGCTCACTGCTTCGTGCACCACCCAGGCGTCACATTCCACAATGTCGGCGTTGACGAAGAACGCCGCGTCCTTCCAGAGGCCCTTTTCTTGAGGCGTCTGACGGATGATCGTGGACTGAGGGAACGTGGAGACCTTGATTCTCATGAGAGACGTCGCCCTGGGCCGTAGCCGTGCGTGCGGCAGCATCGGTCGACGACACGCAGCCGCTCGACGAGAGAAAGCGTGCGATAGGGGCTGACCCGCGCGAGCGTCTCGGAGTGGGCGCCGATCTCGTAGGTTTTCGTCAGGCACATGCTGAACGAGTCGATTTCCGCATGGACCACCCGTGCCGCTGGCGCGTATCGAACTACTGCGTCGGGCTGCAACTGGCGGAGGCGATGGATGATCTCCGTGTCTCCAACCACCGGCATCGCTTCGAAGAGGCCGATCTCCTTGAACACGTCTGCCCGCACCACCATGTTGCCGGCATGGCCAAACCAGCACGCCGAGGGCTCGCTTTCGAGCACCTGCCGGAGTTTCGCGTCTTCGTAGTCCTCGTGGAGTTGCAGCGTGAGGGACTGCGGTGAGGGATAGGCGAGATAGCCAATCAGGATGGCTGCGTCCGACTTCATCAACTCCTGCTGCATCGCCTCCAGCCAGTCGGCGTCAGCCAGGCAGTCGGCGTCGAGAAAGACTAGATACTTTCCGCGTGCCGCGAGGATGCCCCCGTTGCGGGCGATATAGGGATCTCGTCGCGGCTCGGTCAGCAGCGTCGCCCGCGGCTCGGCCCGCACGATCTCCGCCGACCGATCGGTCGAGCCGTTGTCGATCAGGATCCACTCGACGAGCGCGGGATCAATCGACTGAGCCCGCAGGGCGGCCAAACACTTCGGCAGCCACCCTTCCTCGTTGAGGAAGGGCACGATCACCGAGAACAAGGGACGATCCGCGGTGGGAAGCGCGTCGTGTGAATGGATTGGCATCTGTATCAGCGAGTCTATCACCGACCACACCGCGTCGAAGAACGGCTTGAGCGGACGGGGCGATCCTGGAAAACGTCCGCCGGTGAACAGCACTCCTCACCGGCGGGAGCTTCTGGGGTATTCTGGCAACGCTCCACACCCGACCGCACCCGCCCCTCGGCACGAAACCGCCATGGACTCCATCAGCCGCCACGAACAGTTGCTCCGTGTCTTTCACCTGATCGACATACTGTTTAGTGCCCGCCATCCGCTCACGATCGCGGAGCTCAAGGACCGGCTCCGCGACCGCGGCGTGATCGACGAGATGTCCGACAAAAACGTCCGCCGCGACATCGAGTTCCTGGAGAAGTTCGGCTACGCCGTCACGCAGACCAAGAAACGCACCGACCGCGGCACCACCTGCCAGGCCTGGTCGATCGAGCCGGGCAAGGGGGCGGCGGAACTCAAAACCCCCCCCATCTCACTGCCCGAGCTCCTCTCGCTCGCAGTTGCCCGTGACTTCCTCACGCCGCTGGCCGGCACCTTCTACTGGCGCGGCATCAGCCAGCTGATCGCGAAACTCGAGCAGATCGCGACGCCACAGCTCTTGGAATATGTCGAGGCACATCGAGAGGGCCTGCTTATCCACCCAAAGCCCGCGGAGGCCAAGTATCGGACCCGTATGCTCAACGCGATCAACCGAGCCATCCGCAATACGGTTGAGCTCGAGATCCGCTACACGAGCCTTGCCGACGCGAAGCCGAAGAAATACACGATCCGGCCCGAGTCGCTCGTGCTTTACGACGGCAGCGTCTACATCGCGGGATGTCGCGTGGCACCGGCGGCCGAGAAGCCAGTCCGTGCCGCGACGCAGTCGAAGGCCGCCGCGAAGCAGGCCTACGAATCTCAGGGCCGCGCCACTGCGGAGTCCGACAACGCCATCCGGTTCTTCAAGCTCGATCGCGTGGCTGAGGCGAAGCCCACGTCGCGAACCTTCACGCCATCAGCCGAGTCGGTCGAGTCGCTCCTCGCCGACAGCATCACGATCTTCCGCTCGGCGGATCCGCCGCGACAGTATCGGATCCGCGTGCAGGCCGCCCGCGCCCGCTGGGCCTGCGAGAAGCCGTTTCATCCGGGGCAGAAGGTCAGCCCGCAGGCCGACGGTAGCGTGATCCTCGACATCGAACGAGCCTGGGACGACGAGATGGTCCCGCAGCTGCTGGGCCTGGCCGACATGGTCGAGGTGCTCGAGCCCGAAGACATTCGCGACCGTCTGCGTGAGACCGCGCAGCGGATCGCCGGAATGTATATGTGTCACCATATTCGCGAATTCGAGGCCCTGCGTGTCGGCAGCTGATCCATCCTCCGTGCCATCTCATCCTGCCGCTCCGCGGCTGCCGCGCCGGCAGTTTGCAGTCGGCGGCCTTGCCGCCGCGACGCTCTCGTTGGCTGGACGCAGCGCGGGGGCCAAGGGCAACGCGGCCGTGGCCGAGGCTGAGCCGCCAGCGGAGGCGAAGCGTGGCGATGCACCGCGTGCCACAGGTCCGCTCGCCGACTATGCCCATGCCGCCGATCCCGCCACCAGGTTCGAGCCGGTCTCGCACGGAGAACTCCCCGGTGGCACCTGGCGGACGTTTCGACTGGTGAGCCAGCGGTGGCGCGGCGTGGAGTGGACGCACGAGCTTTCGCTCTACGTGCCCGCGGCCGTCGTCGCGGCCCGCGGCGCTGGCGACGGGCCCATGCTGCTTTGGATCGACGGCGGCTCCTCCCAGAAGCTGCCCGCGGCAGATGCCGGCCCGTCCGACGCTGTGAAGTCGGCCGCGAAGGCAGCCGATGCGGCGGGACTGCCAGTCGCGGTGATCAGACAGGTGCCCTACCAGCCGATGTTTGGCGGGCTCATGGAAGATGGCCTGATCGCCCATTCGTTCGTGGAGTATGTGAAGACCGGCGACCCGACCTGGCCGCTGCTCCTGCCGATGGTGAAGGCCGCCGTCGCGGCGATGGACGCGGCTGTCGAGATCGCCCGCACCGAATGGAAGCTCGACGTCGATGGCTTTGTCGTCACTGGTGCCAGCAAACGCGGCTGGACGAGCTGGCTGACCACGGCGATCGATCCTCGTGTCGTGGGCGTCGTGCCGCAGGTGATCGACATGCTGTCGATGGACCGCCACCTGCGGCTGCAGACGCAGAGCTTCGGTGGGCTTTCGGACAAGCTCACCGACTACACATCGCGCGGGATCGAGAAACTGCTCGGCACGCCCCGTGGCCGCGAGCTGATCGGCATCGTTGATCCGTTCAGCTACCGCGACCGACTGACGGCGCCGAAGCTGATTTCGCTCGGCACGAACGATCCCTACTGGCCTCTTGAATCGCTCGACCTCTACCGCGGCGACCTGCCTGGCCCCTGCTGGGTATCGTATTGCCCGAATGCGGGCCACGGCATTCCAATGCAGCGGTGGGCCGGGCTTGTGATCGCCATGGGGAAGCACGTGTCGGGAGACGAGCCTCTGCCCGATGTCCGCTGGCGGTTTGCTCCAGGTGGTGACGGCGTTGCCTGCGTGCGGCATGCAGCCCCGCGACCCGAACGGGTGGTACTCTGGGAGACGGAGTCGGCCACGCGGGATTTCGCCAGTCGAAGTGGCTGCCGGCGGCCTTGGCAGGGGACGGCCCCGAGTGGGAGGTGCCTCTGGGCGCGGGAATGGCCGAGGGTGGAGGTCGCTGGAAGGCTGCGGTCGTCGAGGTGCACTATGCTCGTAACCCGATTCCGCTCGTCCTCACCACGAGCGTTCATATGCAGGAGCGGAAAGGCTGATCGACCCGGCTGCCGGGTTGTGCAACACAGGAGCGTCGGCACCCATGCGTTGGTTTTGGATCGATCGATTCACTGAGTTCGTCCGGCACCGTCGCGCGCGGGCCGTGAAAGCCGTGACGCTGGCCGAGGAGCACCTGCACGACCACTTCCCCGGCGCGGCGATGATGCCGGCGACGCTCGTGCTCGAGGGGATGGCGCAGACGGCGGGGCTGCTCGTTGCCGATTCGCTCGAATACCGTCGTCAGGTCGTACTGGCGAAGGTGGGGGGCGTGCGGCTGGCCTTCGAGGCGGTTCCGGGCGACATGATCGAATATCTCGCCGAGATCGTCGAACTCTCCGAGATGGGCTCCGTGGTGAAGGTGACCAGCCGGATCGGCGACCGTGAGCATGGCGAAGCGGAACTTTATTACGGCCATCTCGAGGCGGGCACGACGGTGCCACGGCTGTTCAAGAACCACGAAATGATGCGGTGGCTCGACTCGCTGCGGATCTTCGACGTCGCCGTCAACGAGGACGGCACGCCGGTCACGCGTGGCTCCGGGCCGGCATAGCCATCGCATCCTCGATCGCGGCCAGTGGCACGTCGATCCAGTCGGGGCGGTTGTTCAGTTCGTAGGCGAGTTCATAGATCGCCTTGTCGAGCTTGAACACGGCCAACAGGGCGTCGGCAGTTTCGCGATCGGCCGGCCACCAGGGCTGACCGGCGGCCACCTCGCGGTAGGCGGCGAGGTAGCAGGCTTCCAGCCGCTCGAGGTCCGCCGAGGCATAAGGCCTGCCCGTGAGTTTCGCCACGTGCCGCAGCAGATAGTCGAACGAGCGGCACATGCCGGCGACGTCCTTGGCAGCGGCGGTCTTGCCGCGACGCTCGGCGAGCGGCCGGCCGGGCTCTCCCTCGAAGTCGATCACGAGCACGCTCCCCTGCTCCGCCACTCGCGACTGGCTGTCGTGCTCTACCACGAGCAGTTGGCCCAGATGGTAGTCGCCATGCACGCGAATCATGGTTGTAGCGGGGACGAGGCTTGGGAGACTGTCAAAGCGGCTGACGAGCGTTGACCGCGCATGCAGCACGGCGGCGAGTCGGCGGGAGAGCGACGGCTCCAGATGGGGCCGTCGCGACTCGATCAAGGAAAACACCTGTTCTGCGTGGGCGGCCATCCCCATCGCGGTCACCTGCCCGCTCGCTGGGGTCATCGCCTCCGGTGCGAAGGCCGGGATGTCGGGCCGTGCGGCCAGCGCCTGATGCATCTGTCCCGTGGCCCGGCCGATGGCCGCGACGATCTCGAGAACCTCGTCGCCGTGTGAGCAAGACAGCCTGTCTTCGGCTGTCTGGGAGTCGGTTAGCAGTCCCACGAGTTTGTCCCAGCCGGTCGTGTATCCCGGAGCAAACTCGTGCACCGTGGCGAGCGCTGTCGAGGCAGCTGCGAAAGGGCTGTCTGCGGGCACGTATTCCAGCCAGCCGCAGAGCCGAGGCGTGCCCGACCACGGCGATGCCGCGGCGAAGAATTCGCCGAGTTCCACCTCCGGCTGGGTACCCGTCCGGCAGCGACGAATCAGCTTGACGATCCAGGCGGTCGAACCGGACCGCACCACGAACGACGTATTGGAGGCATCGCCACCGATCGGCAGCACCGTCAGGGAGTCGGTCGGTGCGACAGCCCCTGCCCCTCCTGCTCGACCTCCGATGGAGTGGCCGACGAGTGCTCCGTGGCGTCCTGTCAGAGAACCCCCGGTGAGCACCATCTCGACCAGGCTCCGCGCCGCCGCGAGCGTGGCCGCGGCATCGTCTCCAGCGGCGTCGCTTATCACGACATACCGTGGTGATGCATCAGATCCGGCCAGACGCACGTCGGCCAGCATGAGTTCGACGGAGCCATCAGCAGCCATGGTGAACCGCTCATGCACGGTCGTTCGCTCGATCGTCGCCGCCTTGTCGGCAAACCACCGCGCGGCCGGCAGCAACTGGGCCAGGCGGGACGCGATCGTGGCGTCATCGAGCGTCATGCCGGTGGCGTCTCGGGCGTGGGCTTGGTGGGGGTGGAGTCCACCGGCTCCAGCCGGAACACCCGCACCGGCTCCTCGGGCGTGCACGTGATCCGGATGGCGTCGAAAAGCCACGTCTGCTCAGACTCGTCGAGCAGGTCGTGTGCTGTGAGCGTTTCGGCCGCCTCGAGGCCGAGCGGTCGGCGGTCGAGCGTCAGCCTGGCCTGCCGCGTCTCGTTCGGCTCCATGTTCACCACCACGAGCACGCGGTTGCCGCTCAGGGGGTCGTATCGGCACCAGGCCACGAGATGTGGATCGTCGATTGTCTGGATGAGCGGCGGCCGCACGCGGGCCAGGCTCGGCTCCGTGCGGCGGATCTCGTTCAGGCAGCGGATGAAGGGGGCCAGGCTGTCGGGGCTCTCGAGGTTCCACCGCTTGATCTCGTATTTCTCAGAGTCGAGATACTCCTCGCTGCCCGGCTCCCGTGGCGTCGCCTCGAGCAGTTCCATCGCCGGCCCGTAGATGCCCCAGTTGCCGACAGAGAGGGCGGCCAGTGCCAGCCGCACCAGAAACATCGGTCGGCCTCCGTGCTGGAGCGTGTCGTGCAGGATGTCGGGCGTGTTGGGCCAGAAGTTCGGCCGGAAGAAATCGGCGAGCGGCGGCGTCGTCACCTCCGCGATATAGTCGGCCGTCTCCCGTTTCTCTGTCCGCCAGGTGAAGTAGGTGTACGACTGCGTGAAGCCGAGCTTGGCGAGCCGATACATCGTCTTCGGTCGCGTGAAAGCCTCCGCCAGGAAGAGCACATCGGGGTGCGTGCGATGGATGTCGGCGATCAGCCACTCCCAGAAGGCGAACGGCTTCGTGTGCGGGTTGTCAACGCGGAAGATCCGCACCCCCTTCTCCACCCAGAACCGCACCACGCCGCCGAGCGCCTCCCAGAGTTGCCGCCACTGCTCGCATTGAAAGTCGAAGGGGACGATGTCCTGGTATTTCTTGGGAGGATTCTCGGCATATTGGATCGTGCCATCGGCCCGGTGGCGAAACCACTCGGGGTGCTCGCTGACCCACGGATGGTCGGGCGAGCACTGCACCGCGAAGTCGAGGGCCAGTTCAATGCCGAAGGTGTCGGCCCGCTGCCGGAGCCGCTCGAAATCGTCGAACGTGCCGAGTTGCGGATGAATCGCCGTGTGGCCTCCGTCGGTGCCGCCGACGCCCCAGGGACTGCCGACGTCATCGGGACCGGCGTTGAGGCTGTTGTTGCGTCCCTTGCGAAAGGCCCTGCCGATCGGATGGATTGGCGTGAGGTAGAGCACATCGAAGCCCATCCAGCGGATGTAGTCGAGTTTCTCGGCGAGATCAGAGAACGTGCCATGCTCGCCCGCCACTCGGCCCCACGACCTGGGAAACACCTCATACCAACTGCTGAACCGGGCGCGGGCCCGATCGACCCAGATCGGCCGCGGCTGATCGAGCCGTGTCTCGTCGCTGCGGTCTGCATAGAGCGACATGAGGTCCCGGAGGCGTTCGCCGTGGGCGACGTCCTTCCATGCCGGCGATCGGACCCTGAACGCAAGTTGATCGATCTCTGCCGCAATCGCTGCGGGCGCGGTATGGGCCGCGGCGGTCACGATCTGGCTGCCGGTGATGAGATCGACCTGCAGGTCGTCGCCTGCCTGTTCGCGGCGGCCGAGATCGCGGAGCCAGGTGGCGAAGGAGTCGACGCGGGCCGTGACAAAGAAATGCCAGAGTCCGATCCGGTCGGCGATGAACGACGCCTTCCAGAGGTCGTTGCCCTCGCACACCATCGGGGTGACCGTCCACTGGCCCGTCTCGCCGTGCCTCAGGTGCAGGCGGCAGTCGAGCTCCTCGTGGCCGTCGCAGATGATGTCGGCTTCAACCACCACCTCGTCGCCGCGGACCCGCTTCACGGCGAAGCGGCCTCCATCCACTTCCGGGCCCACGCGATCGATCACGACTCGACGTCTGAGTTGCTTGGTGAGTTCCATGTATTCTTTCCGGCGGTGGTGCGCGTACGGTTGCCCTGTCCGCACGATTGCTCTGTCCGCACGATCGATTGACCTATGAGGCGAAAGTGTAGGAATGAGGGCTGAAAAACGCGACAGCACCGGCCGCCATGACCGACAACCAGCCCGCCTTCAGGACGATTGCCTGCGACGTTCCGGTGGAATTGCGGCACCGTACTGCCGCCGTCTGCGTGCCGGCGCTAGCCCGCGGCAGCTGAGCAGGTGGTGCCGTCGTTGTCATGCCGAGAGCAGTGGTCAGGCCAGAATGCCCTTCACCACGTGGCCGTGCACGTCGGTGAGCCGGTAGTCGCGGCCCTGGAAGCGGTAGGTGAGCCGCTCGTGGTCGACGCCGAGGCAGTGCAACAGCGTCGCGTTCAAATCGTGGATGTGCACGGGATCCTGCACGATGTTGTAGCCGTAGTCGTCGGTCACGCCGTGGACGACGCCAGGCTTCACGCCGCCGCCGGCCAGCCAGATCGAGAAGCAGCGGCCGTGATGGTCGCGGCCGTAGTCTTCCACGAGGCCGCCCTGGCCGTAGACCGTGCGGCCAAACTCCCCCGCCCAGACGACGAGCGTCTCGTCGAGCAGGCCGCGGGCCGCGAGGTCCTCGACGAGCGCCGCCTGCGGCTGGTCGATGTCGCGGCACTGCTTGGGGATGTTGCTCATCAGATTGTTGTGCTGGTCCCAGCCGCGGTGGTAGAGCTGCACGAACCGCACGCCCCGCTCCACCAGCCGCCGCGCGAGCAGGCAGTTGGCGGCGAACGTACCGGGCTTGCGGCTGTCGGGGCCGTAGTGATCGAAGGTGGCCGCCGACTCGCCCGACAGGTCGGTGAGTTCGGGCACCGAGGCCTGCATCCGAAACGCCATCTCATACTGCGCGACCCGCGCGGCGATTTCCGGGTCGCCATTCCGCTCCCGCTGGAGCGTGTGCAGCTCGGCGAGGCCGTCGAGCATGCTCCGCCGCAGTTGCCGGCTCACGCCCGGCGGATCGTTCAAGTAGAGCACCGGGTCGCCGCCGCTGCGGAGCTTCACCCCCTGGTGGCTCGACGGTAGAAAGCCCGAGCCCCAGAGCCGTTCGAGCAGACCCTGATTCGAATCAGCGCCGCTGCCCTGCGAGAGCATGACGACGAACGACGGGAGGTCGTCGGCCTCCGAACCGAGGCCGTAGCTCAGCCAGGCGCCGAAGGAAGCGCGGCCCGGCTGCTGCGAGCCGGTCTGGATGAACGTGATGGCGGGATCGTGGTTGATCGCCTCGGTGTGCATAGAGCGGATGAGGCAGAGCTTGTCGATCACCCGCCCCGTGTGCGGCAGGAGTTCGCTGATCGACGTGCCCGACTGGCCGCACTGGCGGAAACCGTATTTCGAGGCGATGACGGGAAAATTCTTCTGGCCCGAGGTCATGCCGGTGAGCCGCTGGCCCATGCGGATCGAGTCGGGCAGTTCGGTGCCGTGCTGCGACACGAGCCCGGGCTTCGGGTCGAAGAGCTCGAGGTGCGAGGGCCCTCCCGACTGAAAGAGATAGATCACCCGCTTCGCCCGGGGCGCGAAGTGGAGCGCGGGCAGGGCCGGCGACGCGATCGCATCCCGCGAGAGCAGCGACGACATCGCGGCCATCGAGGCGGCCGTCGCGGAGCCGCCGAGGAAGGCGCGGCGGCCCAGCAGCGTGTGCAGGTGCGCCAGGTCGGGATTCAGTTTTTGGAGATCGTTTCGTCGAGGCATAGGAGGGTGCTCCCCACGACCGTCCAGGCGGCCAGTTCGTCCGGCGGCAGTGGGCAGTCTTGTGCGTCGTTGATGGCGACGAGCCGCCGCGCGGCCTCGGCGTCGCCCTGGAAATGTCGGCGGAATTCGTTGAGCTTCGTGAGGAGCAGATCGATTTCCCGCGGCGCGGCATCGCGGGCCAGCACGAGCCGGCAGGCATGGGCGATGATTTCGCGGTCACGGCGGGCTGGATCGCCTGTCGACGCGCTGCCGCGGTCGGCGAGCGCGACGGCCCGCAACGCCACGCCCCGGGCTGCCTCCACGTAGGTCGGATCGTTCATGAGCACGAGGGCCTGGAGCGGCGTGCTCGTGCGGCTGCGGCGGATGACGCAGGTCTCGCGGTCGGGGGCGTCGAAGACGGCCAGTGCCGGTGGCGGGCAGGTCCGCTTCCAAAACGTGTAGAGGCTCCGCCGATGGAGGCCGTCGCCGGAGTCGGGCACATAGGTCGCCTGATGCAGCACAGACACCTCCTCCCAGAGGCCGGCCGGCTGGAAGGGCTTCACGCTCGGGCCTCCAACGCGCTCCACGAGCAGTCCGCCCGCGAAGAGCGCCTGGTCGCGGACCATCTCGGCCGGCAGGCGGAAGCGGGGTCCGCGGGCGAGCAGCCGGTTGTCGGGATCGCGGACGAACGCCTCCGGGGCCGCCTCGGCTGCCTGCCGATAGGTCGCCGAGAGCACGATCGACTTGAGGATTGACCGCATGTTCCAGCCCCCCTCGATGAGGTCGCTGGCAAGATGGTCGAGCAGTTCGGGATGTGTGGGGGGCGAGCCCTGGGCGCCGAAGTCCTCAACCGTCTCGACCAAGCCCCGGCCGAAGAGCATCTCCCACCAGCGATTGACGGCCACGCGGGCGGTGAGCGGATGCCGCGGATCGACGAGCCAGCGGGCCAGTGCCAACCGGTTGGCGGCGACGCCTGCGGGCAGCGGCGGCAGCCAGGCAGGCACGCCAGGCTCGACAGTGTCGCGGGGCTGGTCGTATTGGCCGCGGTTGAGCACGTGGGCCTGCCGCGGCGTGTCGAGGTCGGCCATCACCATCACGCGGGTCGTCCTCGCGTCGATCGCCTCGATGCGTTCGTCGACCTGCTTGAGCCGGGCGGCCGTCGCGTCGGCCTCCGCCTTCGTAGGCTCCGGCTTGCTTGCGTCTTTCGTCGGCAACGCCGCCTTCAGTTCGGCCTTGGCCGCGATCAACGCGGCCAGTTCGCTCTCGTCGGCATAGTTTCGCAGGGCGATCGTCGGCTCTCCCACGCGAATGAGTTTCTTGCTCGCGTAGGCCACGGGCGGATCGGGGATGTTGTTGAAGAAGGCGAAGAGCCGGTAATAGTCGCGCTGCGAGATCGGATCAAACTTGTGGTCGTGGCAGCGGGCGCACTGGAGCGTGAGCCCCATGAAGGCGGTGGCGGCCGTCTGGATCCGGTCGGCCACATATTCAACGCGGTATTCTTCCGGGATGATGCCCCCTTCGGTTGTGAGCACGTGGTTGCGGCCGAAGCCGGTTGCGATCCGCTGCTGCCGGCCGGCATCGGGCAGGAGATCGCCGGCGAGCTGCTCCACGATGAAGCGGTCGTAGGGCATGTTGCGGGCGAAGGCTTCGATCACCCAGTCACGCCACGGCCACTGCGTCCGTTCCTCGTCGTTGTTGTAGCCGTTGGTGTCGGCGTAGCGGGCGACGTCGAGCCACTGCAACGCCATCCGCTCGGCATGCCGTGGCGAGGCGAGCAGCCGATCGACCACCTGCTCATGGGCGCCGGCCGACTGGTCGGCGAGGAACGCGGCCCGCTCGTCGGGCGTCGGCGGCAGGCCGGTGAGGTCGAGCGAGACCCGCCGCAGCCATGCCTCCCGTGAGGCTTCTGCCGCGGGTGCGAGCTTTTCCTGGGCGAGACGGGCGAGCACGAATTGATCGATCGCGTTGCGGGGCCAGCCGATGTGCGGGCCGGCGGCGGGAACGGGGACCGCCGGACGCTGCACCGGCTGAAACGCCCAGTGCGGCTCGTATCCGGCTCCTTGGGCGATCCACTGCTGGAGCAGTTCGATCTGCTGCGACGAGAGCGGCTTCTTGAAGGCCGGCGGCGGCATGACCGTGTCGTCATCGGTCGACGTGATCCGGGCCACGAGTTCGCTCTCGGCAATCTTTCCGGGCACGATCGCCCGCATGCCGGAATCGAGCGCCGCGAGTGCCGATTCGCGGAGATCGAGCCGCAGCCCGGCCTCGCGGGAGTGTTCGTCGAGGCCGTGGCAGTTGAAGCAGTGGGTGGCGAGGATCGGCTGAATGTCGCGGGTGTAGGAGAGCCGCCGCGAGGACTGGTTCGTGGCAGGGGTTGCGTCGGCGGCCTGAGGCATGAGGCCCAGACCTGCGACCCTGTCGAGCATCCGTCCGGCGACGAGCTTCATGCCCGCGTAGTTCCAGTGGTTGGGATCGCGGAGGGGGGCGTCGAGCGTGTCGACGGAGGAGGTGCCCGGCACTTTTTTGCACAGTTCTTCGATGGCGGCGTTGTAGGCCGCGTAGCGAGGCATGAACCGTGTCATCACGATCGGCGTGTCGCCGCCGATCTCCTTCCGCAGTTGGGCCAGATGCTCCTCGACGGCCGGTTTCCATTGCTCCAGTGGCGTGCCCGCGATCGTGTCGTTGATACCGAGTGAAAAAAGGACGACAGTCCGCACCTGCTCATCCCCGAGCAGTCGCTTCGCCGCGGCGATCCGGCTGCGAAACGTCTGGAAATACCTGCCGTCAGCCGCCCATTCCGCGATCCTGCTGCCCCCCTGGCCGGTCTTCACCAGGTAGACCGGCAGGCTCTCCTTGGGCATCCGCTCGGCCCTGTTTGCCAGCTCCAGTTCGAAACCGTGTGTTTCCGTGGGCTTGAGCCCCGCGTGGCCCAGCAGATTGTTGGTGCCGATGTCGAGGGGCCGGAAGACGAGCGCCTCGTTGTCGAGAATCTGCACCGCTGAACGTGGGGCGAGTTCCTCGGTGGTAGCCTCGGAATTGAGGGCGAATCCACCGGAGTTGCTTTCACCGGTGATGATCACGAGCAGCTTCGGCCGTCGCCCGCCGTCCGCCGGCTCTTCGGCGCGAGCGGAGAGAGCACCGACCGTGATCAACACGGTCGCAAGCATCGCGATGGCCAGATGGTGCAGCGTGCGATCGATCATAGGGCTCATAATACCAACGGCCGGGGCTCGCTGTCAGGCTCGGTGATCGGGGTAATCAGGCCGTCGCGTCGAGCAGGCCGCGCATGGGCGAATGCTCGGAGCGTTAGGACGAAGCGGGGTCAACTCCCTCTACGATAGCTGCCCGGCCGCTTGTAACGGGTGTGCATGCGCCCGTTCCCGGTGCGTCACACGCCACGCGGTGCCGTCACGGGCGGCCGGCCTATACTGCTCTTTGAACAGGGGTTTGACTTTTCGATCCCTGAACCCTCTATCCCTGAAGCAAGCCCAGAGCGGACGACAGACTCGGATGCCGCGACACCTGATCCTTATTCCCACAGACATGGAGCGGCGCGGCCTCGAGCCGATGCTGGCTGCCGCCACAGCGCGGGGCTGCCGCGTGGAGCTCTGCGGATTTGGACTCGTGGCCGCGGCCGCCCGTGCGGCGCAGCTCGTCGCTGAGCATAAGCCCGAACGGGTGCTGCTCGTCGGCATCGCCGGCAGGCTCGACGACGAGCTCGCGGTTGGCGATGCGTATCGGTTTGACCGGGTCGCCTGTTACGGCATCGGGGCCGGCAGCGGCGGCGACTTCGTGCCGGCTGCAGCGCTCGGCTGGCAGCAGTGGCCAGGAGACGCGGCCGACGCGTCTGGCCAGACCGGCGGCCAGATCGGCGACGTCATTTCCTGTGCGGCCGGCGACCGAGCCGGCGGAGAACAGGCCGATCTTCTCCTGACAGTCTGCGCGGCGGCGGCGAATGCCGAGGACGTGCGGCTCCGACTGCAGGTCTTTCCCGCCGCGGTGGCCGAAGACATGGAGGGCTTCGCGGTGGCGGTCGCCTGCCGGCTGCGGGGCGTGCCCTTCGACATCGTCCGCGGCATCTCGAATGCAGCTGGCGACCGCGACAAGTCGCACTGGCAGATCGCGGCGGCGCTCGAGGCGGCGGGCAGGCTCGCGCTCGAGATCATGGCGGAGGCCTCGTGAGCCGCACCATCCGACTGGGTATCTCCACCTGCCCCAACGACACCTTCGCCTTTCACGGTCTGCTGACGCGAGCGGTCGATTGGCGGGGCCTGCAGTTCGAGGTTGAGCTGCTCGACATCGAGCAGCTCAACGAGCGGTTGCTAGACGACGGCTTCGACGTCGGCAAGACGAGCTTTCATGCGGCGCTTCATCTGGCGGACGACCACGTGGTGCTGCCGAGCGGCTCGGCACTGGGATTTGGCGTCGGGCCGCTGCTCCTGTCGGCCGCGCCCGGCAGTCGGCCCGAGCACGCCGGCCAACTGACGCTCTGCCCGGGCCGGCACACGACGGCGGCCCTGCTCTTCGCGCTCTTCCATCCGCATACGACGCGGGTCGAACACGTGATTTTTTCCGAGATCATGCCGCGGCTAGAGGCGCGGGAGGCGGATTTCGGCGTGTGCATCCACGAGGGACGCTTCACTTGGCAGGAGCACGGGCTCGGCTTCGTCGAGGATCTCGGCACCCGCTGGGAAAAGGAGACGGGCTGCCCGCTGCCGCTTGGCGGCATCGTCGCGAGCAGCCGGCTGCCGCATGAAACGATTCAGACGGTGCAGCAGGTGATCCACGACTCCCTGCGGTTTGCGCTGGCCGACCGGCAGGCGGCCCTGCCCACGATGCGGAGGTATGCCCAGGAGTTCGACGATCACGTGCTGATGCAGCATGTCGATCTCTATGTCAACGAGTGGACGCTCGACCTGGGCGTCGAGGGGGCACGGGCGCTCGACGAGCTGTCAGCGCGGGCGGCGTCGATCGGCCTCGGCACGGGACGGCGGCTCCGGGTGTTTGCGTGACGAGCCGGGGCGAGCCTCGCTTGGATCTCGCGGCATGGCTTGGTGGGGCGGTCGTCACGCCCGGAGTCCCCCGGCTTCCGCCGGGGGCTTTTATTCGGATGCGATGCGGCGTCACTCGGCCTTGAGTTCGAACGTGAGGTCGCGGGTCGGGCCTGTCACGTCGACGTTGAAGCCCGAGGTCTCGATATTCCCGTAGCGTTTGGGGATGTTCGACTTGTTGGCCTCCGGCGAAAAGATGTCGCTGGGCCGGTTGGAGGGATCGATCGGCTGCGGGCTGACGATGCTCACCTTGTAGGAGCCCTTCACGACGCCGGGGAATGATTCCGCCGACGCAAGAGTGAACGAGCCGCCCTTGATGGTGGCCATGGCGGCATGGCCATCGGGGCTGTCGGGCACGAGCTGCACCGTTCCATACGCGAGCGGCTGCCCCGCGAGCGTCACCCGGCCCGACACGGGTACCCTGTTGGGGATCTGCTTGCCGCTGCGGCCGCAGCCACTGGAGGCCATGGCCATGGACAGCACAGCCAGCCAAAGCCATGCGCACCAGAACGCAGCTGGCATGCGATTCGACTTCTTCAGCACGTGCTCCTTCAACACCTGGGCCACTCCTCGCTCCGTCCGCCACCGTCATTCGATCAATACGCCGACTTATCCACGACCTCGGCACCGTTGATGGTGCCCAACTGCTGCCAGACGTCGAGTGCGATGGAGTCGTTGACATACTGCACACTGGCGTCGGCGAAGACGGTGTTCACGCCGCCGACATGGTTGCTGCGGGCCATGTACGCCCAGGTGCCCCAGCCGCCGCCCGACGCATTGCAGGGAGCCTGCGGCTTGGGCACGGCGGGAGACGACGTGTTGTTGCACAGGCTCGGTACCAAGTCCCAGACGCGATCGGGCGTCGTGGAGTTTGGGCCTCGCCAGGTGGAAAAGTGGGCCCCGAAGGGGTTCCACCAGGCGCCGCGGAGGTCGTCGGTGCGGTCAGATCCCGTGATGCACTCCGAAAAAGCAAGCGTCGAGGAGAGGCCGTCGGTCACGTCCTTGTCGCGGCGTGTGACGCTGAAGTTGAACAACGGCAGCCTGGTCGATGAGTCCTTGGGACCTAGTCCTGGTGCGGTGAACGGTGAGTCCTGGCTGACGACGATTCCGTTGGCCCCACTGAACAGGGCTACATAATTTGCCCGCGACCACGGGTTGGTGGCGTCAAACGCAGTACAGCGACCAACGGTATCGGACGGACAGAGGTAGCTGGTCACCCTCTTTTGGAAGGCAGCGCCGTTCGTCGCGACCGACGTGGAGCTTCCCTCGCCGACGGTCAGATTGATCGTTTTATAGAGGCTCTCTTCTTCCACGTATGGGAGCAGCCACACTCCCCAGGTCACCCTTTGGGTTGAATTCGTGTTGTTGATCCTGCAGCCCTGCGGAAACGTGCGATAGGCGGAGAGATACGAGTGGCTGGCCAGGCCGATCTGCTTGAGGTTGTTGCTGCAGGTGCTGCGGCGGGCACTCTCCCGCGCTGCCTGCACCGCCGGCAGGAGCAGCCCGACGAGCGTGCCGATGATGGCGATCACCACAAGCAGCTCCACGAGTGTGAACCCGCGGCGATCGAGCCTGTGGCTGGTTTGCATGCGTCTCATCGTCCCCTCCCCTTCTCGCAATCGTGCTGATTCGGACGCCGTCGGGCCGTTTGGAGGCGTTCTCTAAGGGCCGTTCCGCTGAAGTTTAGCCGCAGGTGCCCACCGAAAGGGTTTGTCTGCGCCCGGTCTGGGTGTGGAAAAAGCAACTCTCGGCAATGAAAACAGATCTGTTGATAGGGTAAGCTGTGCAGAGGCAGCCGTAGGAGGGTGTAAATGTGTCCACCCGTTCCATCCAACGGCACTCTGAGGAAAACCGGCCATGGGATCGATCACCACCCAGAAACCGACCCGGGAGTCTGCTCGCGCCGACGAGATCCGCCTCGATCGAAGCCCCCCGGAACTCCGCGTCCACGAGATCCTCTCGTCGCACGGCAGCCATGCGCCGGGGGGGGCTGATCGGTATCTGCACCACCAATGGGCGGTGATCTTGCTCACCCATGGCGGCTACCGCGTGGGCACCGACCCGCGGCGGACATTCGACGCCCAGGCCGGCGACTTTCTGATCATGTCGCCGGAGTGTGACCATGCGTGGACAACGAGCGACAGCCCGATCGGATGCCGCGAGGGCGTGTCGGCCCACTTCGCCCTCTTTCGCCCGCCTTCGTCGCTCGAACTGCTCCTTCGCTATCCCGAGGTGCAGCCGCACTACAGCCTGCTGCGGATCGCCGATGCGGCGATGCTGCGACGGATGATCCGCTGCTTCCGGCAGATGGAGGCGATCTGCAACTCGCACTTGCCCAATCGCGTGGCGCTGCAGTTCAACCTGCTCGAGCAGGTGCTGCTCTGGTGCCAGGCAGCCCAGCATTCCCGGCACAATGCCACCGACAGGCGGGTGCAGAAGGCGATCGAGTTCATGGCAGGCAGCCTCGCGGACGAGGTCACGATCGAACAGATCTGCCGGGCGGCGCGGGTGTCGAGGTCGCAGCTGGCCGTGCTCTTCGAACGGTCGCTCGGCACCTCGCCGATGCGCTGCCTGGAAAAGCTCCGGATCGATCGGGCCAAGCAGCTCCTGCGGCTGAGCAACCAGAAGTTCGCCAGTGTGGCTACGGCCGTAGGCTTCTGCGACTCGAAATATCTGGCCCACCGGTTCAAGGCGGTGGTCGGCGTGACGCCCAGCGAATACCGCAGCAGCTGCCGCGCTGAGCACGAGGGCCGGTAGGAAGTGTGCACGGGGCAAAGACCGGTGTTATGGCCCGCAGGGGCACGCCTGTCCGGTTGATCTTTATCGAGATCAGAAGCATACGAACCCCCTGCGCAGTGGTGTGCATGCGTCCGGTGATGGTGTGTGAAAAGTCGCCGCAGCAGGCCGCGAGTCACCGCAGCGGCAGATTACACTCGCACATTGGAGGCATGCACGGATACGGTCACGTTCGCCTTTCTCGCGACGGCGCCGCGAGCAGCCTCGCCCAGGAGTGTTTGAAGCCATGCTATCCACACCGCGGCACCGCCTCGCCATGCTTCGACTGATCTCACTGGTTGTGCCAGTCCTGCTCATGCTGTGGCCCTCCCCTGCCGTGGCAGACGATGAGATCACCAGGCCAGCAGACAAGGCACAAGCAGAAGCTACGAAAGGGTTCAGGAGCGTCGGGTTCTATCTGCATGCCGGCTGGGTCTACCGGCATCCCTTCGCGGTCCGCAGCTGGACGCCAGCGGACTATGCCGGGATGTTCCAGCTGATCAAGGGTTTTGGATACGACCGGGTGATGATGTGGCCGGTCGTCGAGGCGATTCCCATGCCGCTCTCCGATGCCGACAGGGCGTCGCTTGTTGCATTCCGCGACACGATTCAAGCGGCGAGAACGGCCGGCCTCGAGGCCTGGTTCGTGCAGGCGGCAAACCTGACGACCGACCCGTCGGTCGCCGCGAAGCCGTGGCGGGACCGCGTCTTCCCGGCCGGAGCGAAGACGATCCGGCTCGACGATCCGGCCCAGGCCGAACCGTGGCTTGCGCACCGGGCTGCGATGATGGCGATCCTCGACAATGCCGATGCCTACGTGACCATCGACGGCGATCCGGGCGGCTATGCCCAGGCCGATCCGCAGGACTGGGTGAAGGTGTTTCGCGGCGATCAGGCGACGATCGCGGCCCACGGCACTCACCCCGACCGCCAGAAGGTGATCCCCTGGCTGTGGTGCGGCTGGGGCACGAAGGGCGTCTGGGCGGAGCCGATCCGCCCGTTCCTCGACGCGGAACTCGCCGCGATCAAGGAAGGCTTATCAGGCGAATGGGAACTGCTGCCGGGCCGATCGCACCGCGAGGGCTGGGCCAACGGCCGCCTGCCCGTGCAGGCGACCGCCGATGCCGGGCTCCTCGATCGGTCGACCATTTTTTGCTACGAGGCGATCGAGTTTGAGCCGTCGATCCCGCAGGCCAAGCTCCAGTTCGATCTGATCCGCGCCAACCTCGCCGAAGAGGGCCGATTAGCCGGCACGGTCCGCGGCGTCTTCGGCAACGCCCAGCAGCCGCTGATGGTGCTGCCCAACATCTGGTTTTTCGCCCAGGCCGCGCGGAACCCGGCCTACCGCTCGGCCACGGATGAGCAGATCCTTCGCGATTTGGCCGAGGCGCTCGGCGGGCCGGCGGATCTGCTCGTGCCGGCATGGCAGTGCATGACGCTGCCACTCGACCGGCTGCCGGCCGAACTGCCCGAGGCGTTGCGGCGGGCGAAGCTCACCAGTCCGCTGGCCACAAGCCTGCCCGGCGGGCCGCAGCGTTACCTTGAAATCCTCGCCGCGCAGGCCGAGAGCCAGCGGCGCATCCTCGTGGCGACGAGCCAGCCGCCCGCCGATGGAGCGGATGCGACGGCGCGGATGACGGAGGCCCTTGCCGCCGTCGCGCAGTGGTGGGACCAGCACGGCTACGTCGGCGGGGCGGGCGGTGGACGGGTGGCGTGGAACGTCGTGCCTGATCGCCAGCGGGAGTTGATCGCCGCGTGGGCCAAGACGCTGGACGCCGAGCAGGTGGCCGCCATCCGCGCCGCCGTTCCAGAGTCCACGAGGCATTTGCTGGACGGCATCCTCCCGCGGTAAGGAAACAGAAAATCGGGACGGGAGCGAATTGAAACCGCTGTCCCGCGAATCACGCGTGGCGAAATTCGCTCCCGTCCCCCATTTCCCTCGCTGGCGCGTCGGGCTTGGATGGGAGGAACGCCTCAGGCAGCGGCACGCCTGATGGCGGGCGACGCGGTCGGCTCAGCCGAGGCATCGCAGCCAGAGGACCGGATCACCTCCATCATCGTCAGGAGCACCTCCTCGCGGATGGCGAGATGCTCGTCATCATCGCCGGTGAGCGCGACCGCCGACACTTCCACGGTGATGGCACTGGGCGTGGCAGACGAGAGCCTGGCACTGGCAGGCTCGTTGGCCAGTCGCGGATGATCGAGGAGCACATCGTGCAGGCGGCCCAGCAGCGTCCGCAATGGCCGCGGGGCGATGTCGGGCTGCAGTGTGAGCGTGATTGCGAGCGGGATGTGGTCGCGTGCGGTGAAGTTGACGAGCTGCATCTTGGCGAACTCCGC
>CANHCU010000033.1 GCA_947459185.1 Planctomycetaceae bacterium
AACTCAACCATCGAGTGGACGATCGACTGCGGATGGATGAGCACCGCCAGTTTCGCCGCCGGCTGGCCAAAGAGCCACCGCGCCTCGATCAGTTCGAGGGCCTTGTTCATCATGGTGGCCGAGTCGATCGTGATCTTCCGGCCCATCGACCAGGTGGGATGCTTGAGCGCCTCTTCCGGAGTGACGTGACACAGCGTCTCGCGCGGCCGCGTGCGGAACGGCCCGCCGCTGGCGGTGAGCACGATCCGCGTCACCTCGTCGGCCGAACCGGTGCGGAGCGCCTGATGGATTGCCGAGTGCTCGCTGTCCACCGGCACGATCCTGCCGCCGGTCCGCTCAGCCAGCCGCATCGCCAACGGCCCGGCCATCACGAGCGTCTCTTTATTGGCAAGCGCCACGGTCTTGCCGGCCTCCAGTGCAGCCCACGTGCTTTGCAGACCTGCCGCGCCCACGATGGCCGACACCACCCGGTCCACCTCCGGCGACCGGACGAGGTCGTTGAGGACCTCCGGGCCGACCGCCAGGCTCGTGCCCTCGGGGAGAGCCCCGGCGCCGATCTCGGCGGCCGCGGCTGGATCGACGACCACCACCCAGCGGGGACGGCAGGCCCAGGCCTGCTCGAGGAGCCGTCGCGTGCTGCGATGCGCGGCCAGCAAAAACGGCGAAAATCGCTCAGGAGACGCGGCGATCACGTCCAGCGTGCTCGTGCCGATGCTTCCCGTGGACCCGAGCACGGCGACACGGAGCGGTTCGGAACGCTGCCCGCCGACCACGGCACGGACGTCGGGAGCCGCGCTGCAGTGTGATGAAGGCATGGCAACAGGAGGCACAACACGTTGGGAGACCGTGAAAGTGTAGAAGTTCAGCGCCGAAACTTCCACTTTCCCCTGCGTTTGTCGCCAGGTTTTTCCCCGCATAGGATGGGAGGCAGTACCTACGCTTTCCGCGACAGCATGTTTGAAAGGGATTTCCTCGCCCATGGCCAAGAAACGCGACTCCGCCAAGCGTCCCGCAGAACGCCGACCGAATATGGGGGGCTCCAATCTGCTCTGGTCGCTGATCGCGGCGGGTGTGGCCGGCCTGTTTGCCATGAGCCTGATCGGCGTTACGCCAGAGATCGAACTGTCTTACAGCGATCTGGAACGGCTGATCCAAGCCTCCGGAAAGCAAGCCTCCGGAAAGCAGGCGGCCGGGGCGGCTCAGGCCGGCGACCATGTCGATGAAGACGCCGTCGAGTGGGTCGAAATCTCCCATCCCGGCACCGACGGCCGGCAGACGGCCCGCTACGGCGACCTCCGCGACGTCGTGATCGGCTCCTTCCAGGTATCCGGCACGGTCCGCGAACATTCCTCTGCCGTCGCTGCCAAGCCGCGGACAGAACCGGCCTCGGGCCCACAGGCGGCCAAACCCGTCGGGGCAGCCGACGGCCGCGGCACCGTGCGGCGGTTCCACACGGCGAAACTGCCGAGCGAAAACTCGGAGAGCCAACTGATGCGACAGCTGTCGGAGCACGGCGTGCCCTTCCGCTACGAGGAAGCGCCGAGCCCCTGGCGGAACTGGCTGCCGATGCTCTTCCTGACGAGCCTGTTCGGCCTGGTCTTCTTCATGATGATGCGTCGGATCGGCGGTGCCGGCAGCCCGATGGCCTTCGGACGCAGCCGCGGCAAGATGTATGCCCAGGAGGATCTCGGCATCACGTTCGACGACATCGCGGGCATCGACGAGGCGGTCGAGGAACTGCGGGAGGTGGTGGAGTTCCTGCGCAACTCGGAAAAATATCAGGTCCTCGGAGGCCACATCCCCAAGGGCGTGCTGCTGGTCGGCCCGCCGGGCACGGGCAAGACGCTCCTGGCCAAGGCGATCGCCGGCGAGGCGGGTGTGCCCTTCTTCGGACTGTCGGGCAGCGACTTCGTGGAGATGTTCGTGGGCGTGGGGGCGGCGCGGGTTCGCGACATGTTTCAGCAGGCGGCCGCGAAAGCCCCGTGCATCATCTTCATCGACGAACTCGACGCGCTCGGCAAGACCCGCGGCTCGAGCGTGGTCGGTGGCCACGACGAACGGGAGCAGACGCTCAACGCGCTGCTCGTCGAGATGGACGGCTTCGGCAGCAACTCGGGCGTGATCGTGCTGGCGGCGACCAACCGGCCTGAAACACTCGATCCGGCATTACTCCGGCCCGGCAGATTCGACCGACACGTGCTCGTCGATCGGCCAGACGTTCGGGGTCGCGAGGCGATCCTGCGGGTCCACGTCGCCAACGTGAAACTCGATCCCGCGGTCAATCTCGAACAGATCGCCCGGATCACGTCGGGCTTCGTGGGCGCCGACCTTGCCAACCTCGTCAACGAGGCGGCACTGCTGGCGGCCCGCAACAATAAGACCTCTGTCGGCATGCAGGAGTTCAACGAGGGTGTCGAGCGGGTAACGGCGGGGCTCGAGAAGAAGAAGCGGGTCATCCACGAGGACGAGAAAAAACGCGTCGCCTACCACGAGGCGGCCCACGCACTGGTTGCCTTCTCGCTCCCTAACACCGATCCGGTTCACAAGGTGTCGATCATCCCCCGCGGGCTGGCGGCACTGGGCTACACGATGCAGCGGCCGGAGGACGACCGCTACCTGCTCACGCAGTCGGAGCTGGAGAGCCGCATCGAGGTGCTGCTCGCGGGCACCATCGCCGAGGAGATGGTCTACGCCGATATCTCGACCGGCGCGCAGAACGACCTGGAGCGGGCCAGCGCGATCGCCCGCTCGATGGTGATGGACTACGGCATGAGCCGGCTGGGCAGGGTGGCCTACCGGGAGAGCGGACGGTCGCCGTTTCTGGCTGGCAGCGGTGGCGACCTCTCCCAAGCCCGAAGCCACAGTGAGCAGACCGCGCGGGAGATCGACGAGGAGGTTCGCCGCATTATCGATACCGCCATGGAGCGGGTCCGCAGGATCATGGAGTCGAGGCGGGTCGCGCTCGAAGCGATCACCAAGCGATTGATCGAGTGCGAGGTGATCGACGGTGAAGAACTGCGAACGATCATTGAGGCCTCCATCGGCACGCCGCAGCTCGTGCCGGGCACGGAAGCGGAACGCCGCGTTCCCGCGTTGCCTGCGTCAAACACGGCCCCTCCGCTCCCCCGTTCGGCGACTGACGCCCCCGAAAGCGGAGTCGGACCGGCAGATATTTCTGGCTGAAGTCGCGGGCCGTCTGCCATCGCAATCGCTGCAACCGCTACGGTCGCTCTCGGAGCATCTGCCGTGCAGGCCTCGCCTGCCACGGGCCGATAGATCCCCTGGAAGCAGTGTGCGGATCAGGTGTCTTCGGTTCCCGCCAGTGGCGGGCAGGCAGCCATGTGGAAGAGCGTATTTTTGGCGGCGGGCATCTTCGCCTGTGTGGCGGGCGTTGAACTGCTGCTGATCGACTCCGCGGTGGTCCTGCCGGTGGACGGCCGCGGCGACCCAGCCGTCTTCACGGCACCGGATTGGGCACCGTGGAGCCTGATCTCGGCGGGAGCCGTGACGATTCTCCATTTCTGCACGCTGCCGACTGGCGGCGGCAAGGCGGCGGTCGGTTCCCTGGCAGCGGAGCCGCGATTCCGGTCGTAGGACGCTGTTCTTTTGCTGACAGCGTCGTAGCATGACTGGTGAGCGATGATCACCACCCGCCACCAACCGGCCCGCGACACCGTGCTCTACGACGGGCAGTGTCGCTTCTGCCGGAGCCAGATAGCGGTCCTGCGGGGGCTCGATCTCACCGGCAGGCTCGCCTTCACTTCGCTCCACGACCCGGCTGTGGCCCGCGACTATCCGGAGATTTCTCTGGAGGATCTCCACAGGCAGATGTATGTCATCGATCCGCGGGGACTCGCCCGCGGCGGTGCCGACGCGGTCCGCTATCTCTCACGGCGGCTCATGCTGCTCTGGCCGCTCGCCCTGGTCCTCCACGTGCCGGGCACGATGCCGATCTGGCAGCGACTCTACGCCTTCGTCGCCCGCCACCGGCTGAAGATCGCTGGCTCCTGCAGCGACGGCACCTGCCGTCTGCCCTAGGCTGGAGTCCGGCCACCCGCATTCCCTTGCTGGCGCTGCGGGCTTGGATAAGACGGGGACACCTGCGGCCCCTCCCATGCAAGCCCGAAGCGCAAGCGAGGGTATCGATGTCGCATGCCATCAGACCATGTCCCACACATCCCTTGCTGGCGCTGCGGGCTGGGATGATGTCACGGACGCGCGGGCGCGGCTTCCCGCACGCCCAAGAAGAGCAGGTGCTGCCACGGCAGCCGGTCGAACTCCCGCACCATCCCGAATCCAGCCGGCTCGAGTTCGGCCCGCACCTGCGCCTTGGTCATCTTGTGGAGCGGCTTGATCGGCACCGCCGGATCCTCGCCACGAAACTCCACCAGAACGAGTTGGCCATCGGGGGCCAGACTCTCCTTGATCTTCGCCAGCATCGCCTCGGGGTGGGAGAATTCATGATAGACATCGACGCAGAGCATCATGTCGATCGCCCCCGCCGGCAGCCGGGGATCAATTGGCGTGCCAAGCACCGGGCGGATGTTGGCCAGTCGCGCCTCGGCCGCGTTGCGGGCCAGCATCTGCAGCATCTCGGGCTGGATGTCAACGGCGTAGACGAGGCCCCGCGGGCCGACGAGCCGGGCGAGTTGGAGCGTGTAGAACCCGTTGCCGCACCCCATGTCGCAGACGGTCTGGCCGGGCTTCACCCCGAGCGCCCGGAGCATCGTGCGGCAGTCCTCCTCACGCTGACGGCTCTCGCGGACCAGCCACGGCGCACCAGTGAAGTGCATCGTCTGCGCGATCTCGCGGCCCATGTAATGCGTCTGGGCCGGGGGAATCACGGCCGTCTGGTCGACGGCAGCGTCGATCGGCGCGGCCTGCGGCTGTGCCAGCGCGATGTCCGCCACGGACAGGCTGGCCACGATCAACGACAGCGAGAGGAAGGCGGGGGTTCGCATGACAGCGACCAGTATACGTCAGCGACACTGCGAGAGACGGAGCCGGGATCGGCGAAGGTGGAGGAGACGAGGAGGATGTCCGACTTGTTGTGCGGGCCATGCCGTCCTGGGTAGCAAGTCGGAATCTCCGAGCGACGGAACCTTTGCCGTCCCGGCGATACGGCATCTCTGCATCCCACCATGCGACCGGCGTCAGGCAGCGGTCCGCAGCCGCGGCGCCCCGGCCTCGTCGCAGAGGCTCACGATCGTGATCCCGCTGCGGCGGGCGAATTCGGCGAGTTCGTCAGGGTCTACGAGGATAGTACGGCCCGCCTCGATCGCGAGCACCGTGGCCCCGGCCGCCCGCAGCGATTCGAGCGTTCCGCGGCCGATTGTCGGCATGTCGAACCGCAGGTCTTGCCGCG
Source organism: Planctomycetaceae bacterium (assembly GCA_947459185.1). GTDB lineage: Bacteria > Planctomycetota > Planctomycetia > Pirellulales > UBA1268 > CAMCQY01. The sequence goes on from CANHCU010000033.1 coordinate 5,366, forward strand.
GCTTGGCCACCTTCACCACCACCATGCCGCCCGATGAGCAGAGCCGACCCGCGCGACGGATGCATTCATCCGTCCCTTCGATCGCCTCCAGCGCCAAAGGCGCCCGGTTCTTCACCACCACCGTCTGGCCGATGTCGAGCCGACCCAGTTCCTTGGCAAGCTGCCAGCCGAAGGTGACGTCGGCCTGTTCGCTGGCCGACAGCGGCCGGCCGGCGAGCACGCCCTCGTCGGCCAACAGCTCCGGCGCGAAGTCGGTGGCGGGGCACATCGTCACGCCGGCCGCGTCGAAGGCCGACGCGATGGCCGCCAGCAGCGAGTCGTCGCGATTGTCGCGGCGGCGGCTGATGAAGTGCGGCCAGAAGGTCATCAGGGCCTGCCAGTCGGGAAGGTGATGGATCCATGCATGGCGACCGAAGAGCTTCGTCTTGTGAATCTTGCCGGCCATCGTCGCCCGCTTCACGCCGTGCCGCCGGAAAAAATCGATTGCCCCACCGAGCTGCGCGACGCCGACATGCCCATGGATGTCGGCCAGCGGCTCGAGCGCCGCGTCGGCATGGTCGCGGATCGACAGGATGGCGGTGCGGCCGCCGCGACGGCGGATCGCCTCGGCGACGGCGACGGGAAACCGGCCCCAGCCGGCGATGATGCCGATCGTCTCACCCGCGAGCGGGCGTGGATCGTGAGGCATGGTCGGAAGCATGACGTTGTGCGTGAGAGAAGAAGGGATGAAGCGGCTGCCGCGGCCCGTGCCTGGAGCAGGTCCATGACGGATCAGGCGGCCTCGGTGCCGCAGCCGCCCTGTGAATGGGGCTGGGACCGCGACCGTTCGATGGCGTCCACGCGGGCGTTGAGCTGCTTGAGGTCTTTCCGCATCTCAGGCAGCTTGCTCATGGTCGCGAGCTGGAGCTTGCGGTCGCGAAGTTCGATGGCTGGCTCGCCCAGCACAGTGATTCCCGGCGGCACATCGTTCGACACGCCCGACCGGGCTCCAAGGATCGCCTTGTCGCCGATGTGCACGTGATCGCGAACACCCACCTGCCCGGCCATCACGACCCAGTCGCCCGTGGTCGTGCTGCCCGCCACACCCACCTGTGAACAGATCATGTTGTGGCGGCCGAGTCGGCAGTTGTGGGCGATCATCACGAGGTTATCGAGCTTCGTGCCGTTGCCAATCGACGTCGCCCCGTAGGTACCGCGGTCGATCGTGGTGCCGGCACCGATCTCGACATCGTCGCCCACCTCGACCCAGCCCAGCTGCGCCGAGAGCGTGTAGCTGCCGCCCACCACCTTGTAGCCGAAGCCATAGGCTCCGAGCACGGCACCGGCATGGATCACGCACCTTGCCCCCACCTGCGTGCTGTCGTAGAGCACCGCATTCGGGAAGATCACCGTGCCGGCCCCAATCCGGGAGCCGGCCATGATCTGGGCGCCCGAGTGGATCGTGGCGCCGGCACCGATCTCCACGTCGGCGCCGATCACGGCGAGAGGGTGGATGTCGACATCAGCGCCGATGCGGACCGTGGCATCGACGACTGCCCGCGGACTGACGCCGATGCGGGCGGCCGTGCGGGGCGGCCGCAGGCGGATGATCACCGCGGCAAACGCCGCATGCACGTCGGCCACCTCAACCGAGGGCCGATCGAGTGGGCCTGACCCTTGCGGCACGATCGCCGCACAGGCGCGGCTCTTCGCCAGGAGAGGCAGTTTGTCGGCTGCGTCGATGAGCGTGACGTCAGTCGATCCGGCGGTCTCCAGCGTGGCCGCGCCGGTGATCGACAGCCCTGCTGTGCCGTTGACGACCGTTCCCTGGACATGGCGGGCGAGTTCTTCAAGCGAGATGGGCATGGGATCCTCCATGGCGTCGGCCCGCTCCGATACCGGCGTGGGTAATCGGAGGGCACGGACCGGGGCGGGAGGGTAGGAAGCCTGAAGGCGTGGTGCAAGACGGGTTGCAGCCGCGGGCCGGGCCAACGGCCCAGCGGCATAGGAGTGCTCGGATTACCGCGCCAGTTCCGGCTCCGTCTCGAGATCGTCCTGCGTGTCGGACGCCGTGGCCAGCGACCGGGGCGGCCAGAAGGCGACCAGCAACAGCACGGCCGCAGCCAGCGACATGGCTGCGGGCACGAGGAAGAGCTGCCGGTAGTCGGTCGTGCCGTCCTGGGTGAGCCGCTCCTGGAGCGGGATGAACAGCCACTTAGCCGCCAGATCGCCCAACCCCAAGACGAGCAGGTTGAACAGACTCTGGGCACTCGACCGCACATCCTTCGGAAACGCGGCGTCGATGAAGATATAGAGCGTGGCGAAGAAGAAGGCGTAGCAGATGCCGTGGAGCACCTGCACCACGATAATCATCGCCTGGTTCTGCGGCATGAAGGCAAACACGGCAAAGCGGGCCGCATGGCCGAGGATGCCGAGGATCATCGTCGTCTTCCAGCCGAGCCGGGCGAGCACGCTCCCCAGCACCGCCATCGTGAGGATCTCGGCTACCTGCCCGATGCTCATCACCGGCATGATCCACTGCTGCGCGATGTTGGCGGCGTTCTTGTCGCCGAGAAAATTACCAGCCAGCAGAAAATAGCCGTTGTGGATCACCGAATCGATGAACGTCGCCACGAAGAGCACGAGCAGGAACGGCTTCGAGAGATATTTCGCGGCCTTGAGCCACGCGAACCCTCCTTCGCCGGCAGCCGCCCGCTTCGGCGGCGTGTGCGGCAGCGTGAGGCTGTAGGCGGCGAGAAGCAGGGACGCGATGCCGGCGACGAGGAAGATGTTCGCCTTCGCGGTCGTCGCCGCGACGCCCGTCTTTCCTTCCAGCAGGAAGAACAGCGGCCAGGCGGCAAGGATCCAGCCGATCGTGCCGCCCATCCGGACGGGGCCAAACTCCTTTTCGGCGTTCTTCATGTGCGCGAACGCGATCGAATTGGAGACCGAGATCGTGGGAACATAGAGCAGCGAGTGGATGAGCATGAGGCCGAAGAAGGTGGGAAAGTCCTTGGCCCAGTACATCCCGAGGATCGCCAGGCCGCCGATGAAGTGGCTGGCGGCCATAAACTTCTCGGCGGCAAACGTGCGGTCGGCGAACTGGCTGGAGAAGAAGATGCCCACGATCGAGGCGATCGCGAAGGCACTGCCGACCCAGGCGATCTGCGCAGGGGTGAAACCGAGGCCCCCATCGGCGACCGAGGTGCCCATGTAGCCCCAGATCAGGGGCAGCCATGCGCCCCAGATCACGAACTCGAGCACCATCATCATCCAGAGACGAAACGTCGGCGCAGCGGTATGTGTGGTATTCATGCCGCAGAGAATAGCAGGTCGGTCTTTCGGCCACGACTCCAGTCGACCCGCGTTCCCGCCAACCTACAGCCAGTCACCAACGGTCTGCTCGAGCCTGGCTTCGGTGGCCATGCCGCGGAGTTTGTCGAGGGCCCGCGTCTGGATCTGCCGGATCCGCTCCTTGCAGACGCCCATCGAGGCCCCCAGTTCACGGAACGTCCTCGGCGGCTGGCCGTCGAATCCGAAGCGGGCCACCACGATCTGCTGCTCCCGCGGTTCCAATTCTCCGAGGAACTTGGCGAAGAGTTCCTTGAGCAAGGCGATCTGCTCGGACGAACACTGCTCGGCGTTGGGCTCGGCGGCCGGCAGCCCCTTGAACGACTGATCGTCAGACACGAACCGCTGACGAAGTTGCCGAGCCTTGAACGACAATCGGAAGAAATGCCGCTGAATGGCATAGGTTGCATAGGTGCTGAAACGATTGCCCAGTGCGAAGCTGAACTTCTCCACCGCTCGCATCAGGGCGACGTTCCCCTCACCAACCAGTTCTTCGAACGAGTTCGTCGCATCGACGAACTTCTTGGCGATCGAGACAACGAGCCGGAGGTTTGACGTAATGATGATCGACTTCACGGTCTCTGCCTCGGTCAGCCAGCCTTCGATCCTGTCGATCTGCCGCTGCGTTGCCCGCCGTCGGTCCAGCCGGCCGCGGACCGTGGCGGCCCGGAACTTCAGCCAGTTCATTCGCCGGAAATAAAACTGCTCCTCGTCCTTGGAGAGCAGCCTGGTTTGATAGAGGCTCGCAAGATAGGGCGTGAGACTAGCGCCCGCGGGCGACTCCGAGCGAACGCTCTGGAGCGGCACCACGGCCTCACTCGGGGGGGCGGTTGCCAGCCGTTCGGCGTCCTTGGCGAGAAACTCTCGGCAGGGAACGTAGTCGATCACGCGATCGAAGAATTGCGCTCGCCGGTCCTGTAGCGCCGACTTCCGGGGAGCCGACTTCTTGGGGGCGGCCTTCCGGGGAGCCGACTTTCGCACTAGGGCAGCGGTTGGCCTGCGGTTTGACTTCGATGTCGAACTGCCGACCGTCGCAGGACGTCGCCGGGACTTCGAACCATGCTTGGCGAGTGCGATCACTGGGGCCTCCTGACGACAGTCTGACAGACGTGCTTCCTTCCCCCCTTCAACCGCACGCGCCGAGCACTCGTAACAGGCCGTCGAATTTGTCCAGTCCGAATTTTTGCGGTTTCCGGTCCGTGGTAGTCTGGAGGAAAAGGCGCTGCCAGGATGAGGAATCCCGAGTGATCGACGCGGAGCCAGAGCCGGTTGCCCGGCCGGATGAACCGGAACACCATCCCGAGCAGGCTCTGCCGAGCCGTGCGACGGTCTGGGCCGTCGCGCTGGCGGCGGTGGCGGTGGCGGTGTGGTTCCCTGCCGCCGACGCCATCGCCTGGGCGGTCTCGGCAACGCCACACCGCTTCCACAGCAATGACTCAGTGGTCGACATGCTGCCTCTGGTGGGGGGGGCGGCGATCCTGGCGGTGTGGGTGTTCGTCTTTTGGTCGCTGATCGGCAGTTTTTTGAATGTCGTGGTGTACCGGCTGCCGCTGGGTGAGTCGGTCGTGCATGGCGGCTCCCGCTGCCCGCGGTGCGACACCCCGATCAAGTGGCACGACAACCTGCCGGTGGTGGGCTGGCTGTTGCTGAACGGACGCTGCCGATCCTGCCAGTTGCCGATCGCGGCCCGCTATCCGGTCGTCGAGGCGATCTGCGCCGGCTTTGGTACAGCGATTTACTTCCGCGAACTGCTCTCGGGCGGTGCGAATCTGCCGCAGCGGGCTCCAGACCTTCTGCACGGCGGTGTGCTCATGCTGTTTCCCAATCCCTCCCCCGATCTTCTCGGACTCTCTCTCTATCACTGCGGCATGCTCTGTATCCTGCTGGTCTGGGGACTGATCGCCTGGGATCGCCATCCTCTTCCGGGTCGGCACGTGGTGGCCGTGCTCCTTGTGGCCATCCTCCTGCCAAGTCTGTTTCCGTCCCTGCATCCCCTGCCGCTGGGCCTCGACGCCGGCGAGAGTCGCACGGCCGACGATTGGCTCGTCAACGGGCTGGCGGTCTCAGTGGTCGGCGGCCTTGCCGGTTTCTGCTCTGGACAGTTCCTCCACCTGCTGCTCAACCGCCTCCTGCGTGGCGATGCCGCAGGCCGCTGCGGTCTGCCACTGCTACCCACCTGCTCAATGGGCGTCGGCCTGGCGCTGGTGGGCATCGTGCTTGGCTGGCAGGGCATGCTCGGCACGGTGATCCTGCTGCTTCTCGCGTGTCTCGTCCAGATCCTGATCTGGTCGGCCGTAATGGCCTGGCCGTCGATGCCGCTCGAACTGCTCCTCGTACCGGCGACCTTCATCCATCTCTGTGTCTGGCGGCAGTTGGTGACGAGTCTGGCTCCCTGGTGGCCGGGTTCGCCGACGCTAGCCTGTCTGGCCCCGCCTTCGGCCCTCCTGCTCCTGGTGTCGCTGGCTTTGCTGGTGATCGCGCCCGCCGTGGGCCAATCCCAGCCACCGGTTGACGCCGATCCCAATCGTCGCGGCAACCAGCCCGCCTAACCCCATCGCAGTCCTTCCATGCCCCGCCGTCTCGTCCTTGTGCTTGGCGACCAACTCGATCGCAAGAGCGCCGCCTTCGACGGCTTCGATCGCACGAGCGATTCCGTCTGGATGGCCGAAGTGGCCGAGGAATCGACCCATGTCTGGACGCACAAGGCCAGGATTGCCGTCTTCCTCTCGGCCATGCGGCACTTCCGCCTCGCCCTCACCGCCGCCGGCATCGACGTCGACTACACGGAGTTGACCGCAGACGCACGAGACGGAGAGTCGGGAGGCAAGTCCAGCACGCTCGCTGACGTGTTGCTGCAGAGCCTCGTCCGGGCGAAGGCCACCGGTCGGACCCCAGACACCATGATCGTCGTCGAACCGGGCGAATGGCGGGTGAGGCTGGCCCTCGAGACAGCCGCCCGGCAGGCAGGCATCCCCTTGGAAATTCGTCCGGACAGGCACTTCTTCTCGTCGCGGGAGGAATTCGCGGAGCACGCCCGGGGCCGCAAGCAACTGCGGCTCGAATATTTCTACCGGCCTCTCCGCGAGCGGCATGCGGTACTCATGGACGACGGCGAGCCCGCCGGCGGCCAGTGGAACTTCGACGCGGAGAACCGCGGCTCGTTTCCCAAGAGCGGCCCCACGCCCGGCCCGGGCCGGCTCCCCGCGCCGAGATCGTTTCCACCCGACGCCATCACTCGCGACGTGATCGCACTGGTCAACGCCCGCTTCGCCAGCCATCCCGGCAGCCTCGACGCCTTCGACTGGCCGGTGACGCCCGACGACGCCCAGGCGGCACTCGACGATTTCCTCACGCACAGGCTCGCCAACTTCGGGAAGTATCAGGACGCGATCTGGACCGGCGAGCCGTGGCTCTACCACGCCCGCCTCTCGCAGGCGATGAACATGAAGCTGCTCGACCCCCGCGACGTGGTCGCCGGCGCCGAGCGGATGTGGCGGCAGGGAAAAGCGCCGCTGGAGGCCACCGAGGGTTTTATCCGGCAGGTGCTCGGCTGGCGGGAGTATGTCCGCGGCGTCTACTGGCACTTCATGCCGGAGTACGAGCAGCGGAACGCGCTCGGCGCCGATCTGCCATTGCCACACTTCTATTGGACGGCCGAGACCGAGATGAACTGCCTGAAGGACGCGCTCGCACAGACGCTCCGCCACGGTTACGCCCACCACATCCAGCGGCTGATGGTGACGGGGCTCTTTGCGATGCTCCTCGGCGTGAAGCCGCAGGATGTGCACCGTTGGTACCTTGCGGTCTACGTCGATGCCGTCGAGTGGGTGGAGCTTCCCAACACGCTCGGCATGAGCCAGTTCGCCGACGGCGGCGTGATGGCCTCCAAGCCCTACTGCGCTTCGGGGGCCTACATCGACCGCATGAGCAACGCCTGCGGTGGCTGTCGGTTCAATCCGAAGCTGGCCACCGGCCCCGACGCCTGCCCGTTCACGACGCTCTACTGGGACTTCCTCGCCCGCCACGAGAAGCTGCTCAAAAAGAATCCGCGGATGGCGATGCAGCTGAAGAACCTCGCCCGCAAAGACGCCGCCGAACTCCGCAGCATCCACCGCCAGGCGGATGGGCTGCGATAACGCGACCCATCGGCATCCTGCCAGTGCCTCATGGGTGTTGCGGAATCCGTGAGGGGCTGCCCATGCCCCGGGAGCCGGCGTTGCTGACCAGCGCAGGCAGGATGCCGAAGCGCAGTCAGCATCGATCGAGTGGAGGCCAGGATGGCCGGAGCGAACGTCCGGCTCTCAGGGCATGGGCAGCCCCGAACCGCCGCCGAGCGAGCGAAGCGTATCCGGGAAGCCCGCCCGGGAGGCTCGATCTCCGGAAAAGCCTGCAATTGCCGCGGGCCCATGGGTTTCCTACAGTAGTGCGGAGCAATCGACGTTTGCACCCCATGGTCACCATGTCGTCCTACAACCTCACCCACCTCCGCCAGCTCGAAGCCGAAAGCATCCACATCATCCGCGAGGTGATGGCCGAGTTTGAAAATCCGGTGATGCTCTACTCCATCGGCAAGGATTCGGCGGTGATGGTCCGCCTCGCCGAGAAGGCGTTCTATCCGGCCAAGCCTCCCTTCCCGCTGCTCCACATCGATACGACCTGGAAGTTCCGCGAGATGTACAAGCTCCGCGACGAATACGTCGCCAAGGAGCTGGGCTTCAAGCTGCTCGTGCACGTCAACGAGGAAGGTCGCGCCCAGGGCATCAACCCGATCACGCACGGCAGCAAGGTGCACACCGACATCATGAAGACGCAGGCGCTACGGCAGGCGCTCGACAAATACCGGTTCGACGCCGCCTTCGGTGGGGCTCGCCGCGACGAGGAGAAATCCCGCGCGAAGGAACGGGTATTTTCCTTCCGCGATGAGTTCCACCGCTGGGATCCCAAGAACCAGCGGCCCGAACTCTGGAACCTCTACAACACGAAGGTTCGCAAGGGGGAGAGTATCCGCGTGTTTCCCCTCTCCAACTGGACCGAGCTCGACGTCTGGCAATACATCCACCTGGAGCAGATTCCGATCGTGCCGCTCTACTTCGCGGCCGAGCGGCCGATCGTCTGGCGGGACGGCGTGATGATCATGGTCGATGACGACCGGCTGCCGATGAAGCCCGGTGAACAGCCCGAGATGCGGCGGGTGCGGTTCCGCACACTCGGCTGCTATCCGTTGAGCGGGGCGGTTGATTCCCAGGCCACCACGCTGCCCGAGATCATCCAGGAGATGCTGCTGACCACGTTCTCCGAACGGCAGGGCCGGCTGATCGACTCCGACGAGGCCGGCAGCATGGAGAAGAAGAAGAAAGAGGGCTACTTCTAAGCCATGTCCCATCAGTCCTCCCTGATCGCCTCCGACATCAACGCCTACCTCGCGCAGCATGAGCGCAAGGAGCTGCTGCGGTTCATCACCTGCGGCAGCGTCGACGACGGTAAGAGCACGCTCATCGGCCGGCTCTTCTACGAGTCGAAGATGATCTACGAGGACCAACTCGCCGCGATCCGCAAGGACACCTCGCGGTATGGCACCACTGGCGAAGATGTCGATCTCGCACTCTTCACCGACGGGCTGGAAGACGAGCGGCAGCAGGGGATCACGATCGACGTCGCCTACCGCTATTTCTCGACCGACCGGCGGAAGTTCATCATCGCCGACACCCCGGGCCACGAGCAGTACACGCGAAACATGGCGACCGGGGCATCGACCGCCGACCTGGCCATCATCCTGGTCGATGCGCGGCACGGCGTGCTCCCGCAGACGAAGCGGCACAGCTTCATCGTGTCGCTTCTGGGGATCAGGCACATCGTCGTCGCCATCAACAAGATGGACATCGTGGGCTACGACCAGGCGGTGTTCGAGAAGATCAAGGCCGACTACATCGACTTTGCCTCGAGGCTGGATCTCCCTGACGTCCACTTCATGCCGATCTCGGCGCTGAAGGGCGACAACGTCGTCACCAACAGCCCGAACATGCCGTGGCACACCGGCAGCCCGTTGATGACGCTTTTGGAGACGGTCTACATCGGCTCCGACCGCAACCTCGAGGACTTCCGCTTTCCGGTGCAGGTGGTGCTCCGGCCCAACCTCGACTACCGCGGCTTCGCGGGCACGATCGCCTCGGGCATCATCCGCCGTGGGGACGAGGTGATGTCGCTCCCATCCCGCAAAAAGAGCCGCGTGAAGTCGATCGTGACGTTCGACGGCGAACTCGAAGAGGCCTTCGCCCCCCAGTCGGTCACGCTGACCCTCGAGGACGAGATCGATTCGAGCCGCGGCGACATGCTCGTGCGGCCGGGCAACGTGCCGAAGGTCGATCAGCGGTTCGAGGCGATGGTCGTCTGGATGGCCGAGGAGCCGCTGGTGCCTGGCCGGCAATACCTCTTCAAGCAGACGAGCAAGGTCGTTCCCGGCGCGGTGAGCACGCTCCGCTATCGCATCGACATCAACACGCTCCACAGCCAGCCAGCCCCGACGCTGGCGCTCAACGAGATCGGCCGCTGCACGGTCACGCTCACGAGCCCCATCGCCCACGACACCTACCGCCGCAACCGCACGACCGGCGGCTTCATCATGATCGACCGCCTCACGAGTGCCACGGTCGCGGCGGGCATGATCCTCGACCGCGAGGCGGAGGGCGCCGCCGCAGACCATTGGGACGACTCGGCGGCGGCCGAACACCTTCATGCCGAGCAGAGCGGCGTGACGGTGGCCGAACGGGAGGCGCGGTTCGGCCAGAAGCCCGCCACGATCCTGCTCACCGGCCTGACGGGGTCGGGCAAGTCAACGCTCGCCAAGGCTCTCGAAAGAAAACTCTTCGACATGGGCCGCGGCGTGGTCGTGCTCGATGGCCAAAACATGCGACTGGGCATCAGCAAGGATCTCGGCTTCACCGCCGCCGATCGCAGCGAGAACCTGCGCCGCAGTGTCGAGGTGGCACGGCTCTTCAACGACGCCGGCATGCTCTGCATTGCCGCCTTCGTGGCGCCCGACGACGCGGTCCGCCGGAAAGCGGCCGACCGGGTCGGCAGCGACCGGTTTCTCGTGGTGCATCTGTCGGCGCCGGTCGAGGTCTGCCGCACTCGCGACACCGAGGGCCACTATCGTCTTGCCGATGAGGGCGAACTGGCCAACTTCCCGGGTGTGTCCGCGGCGTATGAAGAGCCCGCCGATCCAGACCTCGTGCTGCCGACTCATGAATGGCCGGTGGGCCGCTGCGTGGATGCGGTCGTGAAACTCCTCGAGTCCCGGGGCATGATTTGATGCCCGCCCTGATCGGGATCCTCACCGTCTCCGATCGGGCCAGCCGGGGCGAGTATGCGGACGAGGGCGGCCCCGCCATCCGCGGCTATCTGGCCGAGGTGCTGGCGTCACCGTGGGAGCCGCGGGAGCGGATCGTGCCGGATGATCGCGACACCATCGCCACGGCCATCAACTCCTTGGCGGAGGACGGCTGCTGCCTCATCGTGACGACCGGTGGCACCGGGCCGGCTCCGCGCGACGTGACCCCTGAGGCCACCGAAAAAGTCTGCACGAAGATGCTCCCAGGGTTTGGTGAACGGATGCGGCAGGTGTCGCTGCAACACGTGCCGACGGCGATCCTCTCGCGGCAGACGGCGGGCATCTGCGGCGGGGCGCTGGTCGTCAACCTGCCGGGGCGGCCCAAGAGCATCCGCGAGTGCCTCGAGGCTGTGTTCCCTGCCATCCCCTACTGCATCGATCTTATCCACACCGGCCAGGCATCCCCGCCGCGGCTCGACACGAAGCCCGAGCGGCTCGTGGCCTTCCGGCCGAAGACGTGACGAGGCCGAGCCAGGCGTCACACCACTTTCCGGGCGATCCCCCGGCTTACGCCGGGGGCTTGTATGGGGCAGCTGATACAAGCCCTGAGCGCAAGCGACGGGATCTGTCTCGATACCCCACGCTGCCATCACGCCAGCTTCCGCGCCACCTGCGGCGCGAAGTAGGTGAGGATGCAATCGGCTCCGGCCCGCTTGATCACCAGCAGGCTTTCCAGCGCCGCCTTCTCCCCGTCGATCCAGCCGTTGGCGACCGCGGCATGGATCATCGCGTATTCACCGCTCACCTGATACGCGAATGTCGGCACGCCAAACGACTGCTTGACGCGGTGGATGATGTCGAGCGACACGCCCGCCGGCTTCACCATCACCATGTCGGCCCCCTCGGCGAGATCGAGGGCGACCTCCCGGATCGCCTCGTCGCTGTTGGCGGGATCCATCTGGTAGGTCTTCTTATCGGCCGCGCCAAGCGCCGTGGCACTGCCAATCGCGTCACGGAATGGGCCGTAAAACGCCGAGGCATACTTCGCCGCATAGGACAGGATGCAGACCTCCTGCCTGCCGGCGGCGTCGAGCGCCCGACGGATCGCCCCCACGCGGCCGTCCATCATGTCGGAGGGGGCCACGATCTGGCAGCCCGCCTCGGCGAGCACCACCGCCTGCCGGCAGAGCACCTCCACCGTCTCGTCGTTGAGAATCCGCCCGTCGTGGAGCAGGCCGTCGTGTCCATGGCTGGTGTAGGGATCGAGGGCCACGTCACAGATGACGCCCACTGCGTCGCCACATTGCCGTCGGATCGCACGGACGGTGCGGCAGATGAGATTGTCGGGATCGGTCGCATGGGCGGCGTCGTCCGACTTGAGCCGTGGCTCCACCACCGGAAAGAGTGCGACGGCTGGAATGCCCAACTGCCGCGCCTCATCGACGGCTTTCACCACGCCGTCGATCGAAAGCCGTTCCACGCCCGGCAGGCTTGCCACCGGCAGACTCGCCTCATGGTCATGCACAAAGAGGGGCCAGACCAGATCGGCCGGGGAGAGCGTCGTCTCGGCCACCATCCGCCGGAGCCAGGGATGCTGACGATTCCGCCGCAGACGGGTCGCGGGAAAGGCTGCGGAAGCTGTCATGGGCTCGGTCTCTCTCCGGTCATCGATCATGGCGGTCATCGATCATGGCGGTCATCGATCATGGCGGTCATCGATCAGCACGGCCGACTCGAGCGCCAGGCCAAGCTCGCCTGCATCACCCGTCAGAGTGGCCACGGCGCACGATTCATCGGTCTCCCAGACGGCTACTCTGCGGGCCATCACGCCGAGATCACCAAGCACACCTGGAGCCACGACCTCCAGCAGATAACGGGCCATGTTCTCGGCGGTCGGGTTGTAGGGCATCACGAAATACTTGGTCGGCTCGACCATCCGGATCGCCGCCAGGGCGTTGGCATCATCCTCGAAGATCAGAAAGGAATGGTCCCAGTTGGCGTCGAGCCAGGAGAGCATCCGCTGCTTGATGAGCGAAAAATCGACGATCCGGCCGACACTATCGACCTCGACCCCGCCGCCCGCGGCCACCACCTCGACATCGACCCTGTAATTGTGGCCATGGAAAAAGGCGCACTTGCTCTCGTGGCGATAGAGACGGTGGCCGGCACAGAACTTGAGCTGCCGGATCAATGAGAGCTGGGTGACGGCGGGATCGTGCACGGCGCGACTCCTGGGCTACTTCTGGAAGAGGATCTGGAGAGACGGTCAGGCGGAGACCGGTTCGCGGGAGAGCGTCTCCACCCGGATCGGCTGAATGTCGAACTTGGGATTCTGGCCGAGAAAACGGCAGGGATTGTTGTGAAAGACTTCGATCGCCTCCTGCAGCGAGTGGCCGCGCCGGCGGTATTCGAGGATGCACTCCTGCAGCGTGAAGGGATCGCTCGGTCCCCAGTCGGCCGAGGAGTTCACGAGGATGCGGTTGGTGCCGTATTTTTCGAGCATATCGACGGCCCGCTTCGGCGAGCACTTGGTGATGGGATAGAGCGTGAAGCCCACCCAGTATCCCGCGTCGAGGCAGGGACGGATCGTCTGCTCCTCGACGTGGTCGATCCAGATCCGCTCCCGGTCCACGTTCATGCCGGCCAGTACCTCGAGCACCCGCTTCGTGCCATGGGCCTTGTCGGCCAGATGCGGCGTGTGGATGAGCACGAGCTGCCCGTGCTTCATCGCGATGTCCACGTGGGCCTCGAGCGAATCGCACTCGTTTTTCGTCGATTTGTGCAGGCCGGTCTCGCCGACCCCGAGCACGGTTGGCTTCGCGAAGAACTCGGGGAAGTGCTTGAGCACCTCGCGGGTGAGCGTCGGGTTCTCGGCCTCCTTCGGATTCACCGCCACCCAGGAAAAGTGGCGGATGCCATACTGCGCCGCGCGGGTCGGCTCGAACTCGCTGATCTGCCGGAAGTAGTCGATGAATGTCTCCGGATACAAGCGGTCAAACCCGGCCCAGAATGCCGGCTCCGCAACTGCCACGACGCCACTCATCGCCATCCGCTCGTAGTCCTGCGCCGTGCGGGCGATGGCGTGGTAGTGGGGCTGGATGATCTGCATGGTGGTGCTGCTCCTCTCAAAATGTGAGGCGTTGAAGAATGTGAAGCGTTCGCGCGGGCGTTTCAGTCTTTGGCAAACAGTTCGAGCAGCGTCTCGGTCCGCTCGCGGTCAGCATGCGTGGCCGCGAGAATCGCGATCGCCTCGCGGAGCCGGGCCATGCTGCCATTGCCACCCTGCCCAGACGCAGCCCGACCGTTTGCGATGCCGCCAGACTCCCGGGCCACCGCCGCGTCATACCGGTCGAAATGAGCGGCAATCTCGAGGAGCATGTGACGGCTCTCGAGAAAATAGGTTTCGGCGACCTGGGCTGCAGAGAGCATGTTCGGCATCAACCTCTGGAGGACGTGGACACAACGGCCGCCACGCGGCGGCGTCGTGACCCAATGGCTCCATCATAGCTACCACCGGGGCGGCCGACAGACGCGGCGACCTCCCCCCCAACCGGCATGACCCCTCCAGCCGATCCATTTCTTGACAACCAGTCCGCCATGGGTAGCGTGAGGGAGAACGTTGACCACGTGTCCCCCGCTTCTCGTTGCGACGGAAACTTTCGACCGATGCTTCTCGTCACCGGCGGTGCCGGATTCATCGGCAGCAACTTCGTTCTCGACTGGCTGGCTGAGCACGACGAACCGATCGTCAACCTCGACTCGCTCACCTACGCCGGTAACCTGCGGAATCTCGATTCGCTGGCGGGCGACCCGCGGCACCAGTTCGTCCGCGGCGACATCGGCGACAGCCGCCTCGTGGCGGGCCTGTTGGCCGGGCACCCTATCCGCGCGGTCGTGCACTTTGCCGCGGAGAGCCATGTTGACCGCTCGATCCACGGACCTGAGGCGTTCATCCAGACCAACATCGTCGGCACGTTCCGGCTGCTGGAGGCGACCCGGGCTCACTGGGCCGCGCTCGATGCCGGTGGCCGGGAGGCGTTTCGGTTCGTGCAGGTATCGACCGACGAGGTCTATGGCTCACTCACGCCCGATGCGGCCGCGTTCACCGAGACGCATCGCTACGAGCCCAACAGCCCCTACTCGGCCAGCAAGGCAGCCGCAGACCATCTCGTCCGCAGCTACCACCACACCTACGGCCTGCCGGTGCTGACGACCAACTGTTCCAACAACTACGGCCCCTTTCACTTCCCCGAGAAGCTGATCCCCCTGTGCATCTTGAACGCGCTCTCCGGGAGGCCGCTGCCGATCTACGGTGACGGTCGGCAGGTGCGTGACTGGCTCTATGTGAAGGATCACTGCGCCGCGATTCGGCGGGTGCTTGCGGCCGGGCGGCCCGGGGAAACCTACAACATCGGCGGCTGGAACGAGCAGGCCAACCTCGACGTGGTCCGCACGCTCTGCGGGATCCTCGACGAGGAGCGGCCGCGGGCCGACGGTCACAGCTATTCCGAACAGATCGAGTTCGTCAAGGACCGCCCCGGCCATGATCGTCGCTACGCGATCGACGCCCGCAAGCTGGAACGTGAACTCGGCTGGCGTCCGGCCGAAACCTTTGCCACGGGCATCCGCAAGACCGTGCGATGGTATCTCGACCACCAGGCGTGGGTGGCTGACGTGACCAGTGGCGGCTACCGCGAGTGGATCGAAACGCAGTATGCGTCATCCGGATCGGCACCATGAAAATTGTCCTGTTCGGCAGAGGCGGCCAGGTGGGCCGCGAACTCGCGCAGGTGCTGCCGTCGCTGGGGCGGCTGGTGGCGTTCGGCCGCGACGAGGCCGATCTGGAACGCCCAGACTCCGTGCAGGCACTGCTCCGCCGTGAGTCGCCCGACATCGTGGTCAACGCCGCCGCCTACACCGCCGTGGACAAGGCCGAATCGGAGCCCGCACGTGCCCGACAGATCAACGCCGACAGCGTGGGCGTCATCGCCGCCGAGACGGCCCGGCTCGGTGGCTGGCTTGTGCACTACTCGACTGATTACGTCTTCGACGGCGGGAAGTCGGGCAGCTACGTCGAAACCGACCCCACCGGGCCGTTGGGGGTCTACGGCGCCACAAAGCTGGCGGGCGAGCAGCTCGTCGCGGCGAGCGGCTGTGAGCATCTCATCTTCCGCACCAGCTGGGTCTACGCCGCCCACGGCTCGAACTTCATCCGCACCATCCTGCGGCTCGGACAGGACCGTGACGAACTCTCCGTGGTGGATGACCAGGTTGGCGCTCCGACGGCCGCTGCCCGGATCGCCGCCGTGACAGCCGCCGCGATCGGCAGGCTGGCAGGTGGTGCGGGCGACCGGCCCGCGAGCGGGATCTATCACCTGGCAGCCGCAGGCGCGACCTCCTGGCACGGGCTCGCGCAGCACATCGCCGCGGCCGCCCGCGCTGCTGGTCTGCCGCTCCGGGTCGATCCCGACCGCATCCGCCCCATCCCATCATCCGCCTGGCCGCAGGCGGCACGGCGGCCGGCCAACTCCCGACTCGACACGACAAAACTGCATCGCACGTTTGATGTGATCCTGCCTCCCTGGCAGGACGACGTGCAGGAAGTGGTCGCTACCCTTACGCATCGAGCACCGCACGCATGAACCGCAGAGGCATCATTCTCGCCGGCGGATCCGGCACCCGACTGCACCCGGTGACACGGACCGTCTCGAAGCAGCTGCTGCCGGTCTACGACAAGCCGATGATCTACTACCCGCTGAGCGCCCTCATGCTGGCGGGCGTGCGAGAGGTGCTGATCATCTCCACGCCCGACGACACGCCGCGTTTTCAATCGCTGCTCGGCGACGGCGGCGACTGGGGCATGCGGATCGAGTATGCCGTCCAGCCGCGGCCGGAGGGCCTGGCCCAGGCATTCATCATCGGCGCCGGCTTCGTGGGTGACGGTCCGTCGGTGCTCGTGCTCGGCGACAACATCTTCTACGGGCACGGCCTGGCAGACCGACTGAAATCCGCCGGTGCTCAGCCCGACGGCGCGACGGTGTTTGCCTATCCGGTGGCCGATCCCCAGCGGTATGGCGTGGTTGAATTCGACGCCGCCGGCCGTGCCAAAACGCTCGAGGAGAAGCCGGAACGACCACGCAGCCGGTACGCTGTCACCGGGCTCTATTTCTATGACCGTCAGGTCGTCGAAATCGCCAGCCAGATCAGGCCCTCGGCACGGGGTGAACTCGAGATCACCGACGTCAATCGGGTCTACCTCGACCGCGGCCAGCTTCACGTCGAGATCCTCGGCCGCGGCGACGCCTGGCTCGACACCGGCACCCACGACAGCCTGCTCGAGGCTGGTCAGTTCATCCAGTCGCTCGAGAAGCGACAGGGACTGAAGATCTGCTGCCCTGAGGAGATCGCCTGGCGGAGCGGCTGGATCGACGACGCCCAACTCACGCGTCTGGCCGAAGCGTGCCGCAAGAGTGGCTACGGCGAGTATCTTCTGGGCATCATGCAGGACAGGGTTTACTGACTCCCCGCGAAACACTGGCCATGAACATCACCTCGACCGCCATTCCCGACGTGTTGATCCTGACGCCGAAGGTGTTTGGCGACAGCCGTGGCTTCTTCTTTGAGAGCTTCAACCAACGGACGTTCGAGGCTGCACTCGGCGGCCCGGCGGCGTTTGTCCAGGACAACCACAGCCGCAGCGGTCGCGGCGTGCTTCGCGGCCTGCACTATCAGGTCGAGCAGCCGCAGGGAAAGCTCGTGCGGGTGGTGGCCGGCGCGGTATTCGACGTGGCCGTAGACATCCGGCCAGGTTCGCCCACCTTCGGCCGCTGGGTGGGCGTGGAACTGACAGCGGACAACAAGCAGCAGGTCTGGATTCCGCCGGGACTGGCCCACGGATTTGTCGTGCTCTCCGACACCGCGGAATTTCTCTATAAGACAACCGACTATTATTCACCCGCGCACGAGCGGTGCATCCTCTGGAACGATCCCGTGCTCGACATTCGCTGGCCGCTTGCGGAACCACCGATCCTCTCCAGCAAGGACGCGGCCGGTTTGTCTTTCACTGTCGCCACGGCCGGCTGATCCTCAGCCTCCGCCGGACCCCTGCACGAACACGCCGGGCTCGCGAAGTGTCTCATGCAGTCGACCCACTCGGTGAATCGGTGTCCGGGCCGAGTGAAAAGTCTGGTTTTGCTGATTTTTACGGTCGTAGAAACGCGGGTCTGATGCTTTGCCGAACACAGGCCCCAGGCCAGCCTCGCCATCCCCTTGCTTGCCCATCTTATCCAACCTATTCTCCTTCCAGCCCGTGCCGTGACCCCCGGGCGGTTCCGCACCGTACTGAATGCGATGTGGCAGGTTGTAAACAGGCTTCCGAGATGCTGGTGAAAACGACGGGCAAACAACAGGGTGTCGGCGGCCCCGGTCTGGTGGTCGCCCGACATGCGCCGGCGGCAGTGCCTTTCCAGGCAGGCACGCTCGCGCCGGTGACCGTTGTGATCGTCAACCACAATGCCGGCCACGTGCTCATCGATTGCCTCAAGGCAGCACTCAGTCAGGCCAGCGAGGTCGTGCTTGTTGACAACGCCTCCCGGCCAGACCGCTTCGAACCGCTGATCGCACATCTTGAGTCGCACCCGCGACTGCACCTGATCCGCTCGGCGGAGAATCGCGGTTTTGCCGTTGGCTGCAATCTGGGGGCGGAGCTTTCGACCCAGCCGCTCGTACTCTTCCTCAACCCCGACTGCGTGGTTGGCGATCAGTCGCTGGCCCGCTTGTGCGCGGCGATCCAGGAACAACCCCTAGCCGGGATGGCGGGTGGCCTCCTCACCTACCCCGATGGCGGCGAGCAGGGGGGTGGTCGCCGCGCCGTCCCTACGCCGTGGCGGTCATTTGTACGGGCCTTCGGCCTGGCGCGGCTGTCACAGCGATGGCCGAAGCTGTTCAATGACTTCCACCTTCACTGCCAGCCGCTGCCAGAGGCGCCGATTCCGGTCGAGGCCATCTCCGGCGCCTGCATGCTCGTCAAACGCGAGGCCATCGATGACTTCGGCCTGATGGATGAAGGCTATTTCCTGCACTGCGAGGATCTCGACCTCTGCATGCGGGCCCGAGCCCATGGCTGGCAGATCCTCTTCGTGCCCGATGCGCCGATCGTGCATCACAAAGGCGGCTGCAGCCAGGAACGGCCCATCTTCGTGGAATGGCACAAGCATCGGGGCATGGTCCGCTTCTACAGGAAGCACTTCCGCCACCAGTATCCGGCCGGACTCATGGAACTCGTGACGATCGGCGTGTGGCTGCGTTTTGCGGCGATCGCGGCACGGAAGCAGACAGCCGTCCTCTGGAAACGCGTTCGGGCACAGCGAACGCCAGCGGTGTGGGCCACCCGATCGGCGGTCGATCAGACGCCGCTCGACGCGGCCGTCATGCCGGTCATCGTCTCGAACCGTCCGCTCACCTCCTGATCGTTCGGCCGTTGGCGATGCACCGCGAACCCCACCCGGCACGGAACAGCGGTGCCGCCGAGGCGGCCGGAGTCCTTGGGGGCACGAGCTTTATCGGGCAGTCGGTGCTCGCGCGTCTCCAGGCATCCAGCCTTCAGGCATCGAGCCGCGACGAGTCTGACGCGACGACCGCCACGAGCGTGGTCGCACCGGTGGTTGCCTTCTCCCGCCGGGCCGCCCCGCCGCCCGCAACGACCGCAGCTGCCGGTATCCGCTGGCAGCGGCTGCCCGTCAGCCCCGGCGTGTGGCAGGCCTCGATCCCGCACTGGATTACCGTCTGTCCACTGTGGGCAGTCCCCGAGCATTTTCCGTTGCTTGAGGCCGCGGGTGCCAGGCGGCTCGTGGCCCTGTCGTCGACAAGCCGCTTCACCAAGCGCGACTCCGCCGCCGCGTCAGAGCGGGTGATCGCCGCGCGACTGGCGGCCGCCGAGGATCAGGTGCTCGACTGGGCGCGGACCCATGGCATCGCGGCCACCATCCTTCGGCCCACGATGATCTACGACGGCATCCACGACCAGAATGTCGCCCGCATCGCCCGGTTCATCCGCCGCTTCGGCTGCTATCCTGTCGCCGGCGCCGCGGCTGGCCTGCGGCAGCCCGTCCATGCCGACGACGTCGCCACCGCCTGCCAGTCGGCCCTGCAGTGTGACGGGCTCCGCGAGGCCTATGAGATCTCGGGCGGCGAAACACTCACCTACCGCGAGATGGTCGGGCGAATTTTTGCCTGGCTCGAACGACCACCTCGGCTGGTGACGCTCCCGCTGCCACTGGTGCGGGCAGCCGGGACACTCGTTCGGGCAGTCGGACCACTGGTGCGGATGCTGCCGGGGCTCGAGTCCCTGCCGACGATGGCCGCCCGCATGAACGAGGATCTCGTCTTTGACCACGGGGCGGCCACACGGGATTTTGGGTTCCATCCGCGGGCTTTTTCGCTTCCCTTCCGGCCCGCTTCGAATCATGCTGCAGGCAGGCCAGACCAGATCCAGATGCCCTGAACAGCCTGCCCGCCATGCATACCACCGCCGCCTCGAACCCGCTCGGCAATCCCGCCGCTCACACCACGACCACGCCCCCGGTCGTCCGGCAGGCCGTGTTTCTGGCCTTCTTCGGCTTCATGCTCATCGTCCTCAATGGTCTCGTAGACAATGCCGCCATCGACGTGACCCTGATCCCCCGGCTGCTGGCCGCGCTGATTTTCCTGCTTCTGTCGGTCGTCGTCGTCAGCGTGCCGAGGATCAGCGGGCTGCTCGACTTCTCCGTGCTCGGCGAGCCGATCATTCCGCTCTTCGCCGGCTACGGTCTCGTCACCTGCGGGTCGCTCCTGGTGGCGGCCAACGTCTCGGCCGGCTTCACCGACGTCTTCCGCACGCTGGCAACCTTTCTCATGCTCTGCCTCTCCTGCCTGCTGCTGCCGATCGTGCCGCGGTGGCAGGAGCAACTGCTGCGGGTCGTCGCCGTGGCCGGGCTCGTCGCCGTGGCGGTCGGCTGTTACGAGATCGTCACGAAGCTCGGTCTGGGCATCCATGGCCGCAGGGCGATGGAGCAGATCACGGGGCTGATGTCGAGCGTGAATCTCTATGCCGGCATCCTTGCCCTGATCCTGCCCTGGTGCCTCTGCGGGGCGGTGGTCCTCCGCGGAGCGGGGCGGTGGCTGGCAGCCGTGGCAGCCACCGCTATCCTCGCGATCGTCCTGCTCTTACAGTCGCGGGCCGCCTGGCTCGCGGTGCTTGCCGGAGCCACGGCTGCCATCGGCGTGCTGCTCGTCGCGCCGGCCCGATTCAACCTGTCGCGGCGGGCCCGCAAGGGCCTGGCCGCCGCATGCCTGGGCGGACTTCTCGCGCTCGCGGGCGGCATCGCCACCGCTCCGGCCGACAACTTTTTCGCGCAGCGGTTCCGCAGCATCTTCATGGAATCGACCAATCCCGCCGCCCTGCCACGGGAAGGTGGCCGGCTGATGATCTGGGGGATCACCTCACGCATGATCGCCGACCATCCGCTCACCGGCGTGGGAGCGGGCAACTTCACAGTCCGCCTCCACGAATACTTCGGCGAAGACGACCTCGACTTCTCCAACGTGCATACCAACTGGGTGCAGCCCCACAACGATTTCCTCTGGGTGTTCGTGGAGAAGGGCGTGCTCGGCATCGCGCTCTTCGTGGGCTGCTTCGTCGCCGCCTTTGCCGCCATCCGCACGATCCTGCGGAGCGACACGCCGCCGAACAGCCGCTGGCTGGCACTGGCGGCGTGCATGGGTCTCGTCTCCTACATCACGCTCTCGAGCTTCGATTTTCCGCTCGAGCGCATCAACCATCAGGTCTATCTCGCCCTGCTCCTGGCGGTGGTCACCGTGCTCAAGCATGCCGTGCAACCGGCGGCCGGCGGCTTTCCGGCCAGCGGGACCGCCCGGCTCGGACGACTGGTGGCCGTGCCGCTGGTGCTGGCGGCTCTCGGACTGGGCGTTGCCTACTCGATCGCGGCGGTCCGGCAGGAGAAGGACGTGATCGTGGCGCGGAAGGCCTGTGCAGAACGCAAGTGGGAGGAGATGCTCGCGGCCGCGAAGCGGGCCCGCACACCCTGGAAGACACTCGATCCACTGGTGAGCCCGGTGGCCTTTCTCGAAGGCATGGCCCACGTGCAGTTGGGACAGGTGCCGGAGGGCATCGAGTGCCTGGAACAGGCGCGGATCGACAATCCCAACCGCATGTATGTCATCAACAATCTGGGCATCCTCTACGCCAGCACCGGCCGCTTCGACGAGGCTATCGAATGCTTCACCCTGGCGGCCAACCGCTATCCCCACCGGATCGAGCCATTCAACAATCTGGCCAACTGCCTGCTTGAAACAGGCCACCCTGCCGAAGCGGTAGAACTCCTCGAACAGATCCCGGACGAACTCCTGAACGACGGCATCCGCCGCAATCTGGCGCTCGCCCGCGAACAGGCCGCGGCACAGCCAGCAGAGCCGGCCGAACCGGCGGACGAACCTACCGACGACGAGCAAGCCCGCCCGGCCCCGTGAAGCCCCGCCCGCTCTCATAAAAGCCCTGAGCGCAAGCGACGGGATCACGTCCAACGCAGATCCCCCGGCTCGCGCCGGGGGCTTGTATGCGACCCTCCCATACAAGCCCCAAGCGCGAGCGACGGGATCACAACTGCGTCGGATTCGGGGCGTCTCCATACACCGCCTTGGGATCGAACGCCTTGGCATGCTCGGTGAATTCGAGCTTCGTGCCCTGCCCGCGTTCGGCCCCCACCGGCACCCGGCGGTAGAAGCAGGAGCGATAGCCGACGTGACAGCTGGCGCCGCCGGCGATCTCGACCCGTAGCCAGACGCAGTCCTGATCGTCGTCGATCCGCATCTCGGCCACCTTCTGCACCAGCCCGCTGGTGGCTCCCTTGTGCCAGAGCTGCTGACGGCTGCGGCTCCAGTAGTGGGCCTCGCCTGTCTCGATCGTCTTGGCGAGCGCCTCGCGGTTCATCACGGCCACCATCAGCACCTCGCCGGAGGCATGATCGGTGGTCACGCAGGGGATGAGGCCCTGCGGGTCGAACTTCGGCGCCAGTTCATGGCCCTCCTCAACCTGCTCCACGGAGATTCTCTGGCCGAACGGTGACGCGGGGGCGGGGGACGCGGATGCGGACACGGTGCGATGGCTCCTCTGATACGGGCTCGGATGCGTTGTGCGATGCGGTCTGGTGGGACGGACCCTTCACCTCGAACCTCTATTCAATAGGTTGACCGGACGGTTATCCAGCCCCTACCCTTCCCGCTGGAGCCCGCCCGCCCACTCGAGGAGCCTTCTTCCATGGTCTCGGTTGACATGCCCTGGTCGCTTATGTCGCGTCGATCTGTCCGCGGTGTGGCGGGCAAATGGTGCGAGCCGCTCGGATCCCTGGTGCTGGGATCCCTGATGCTGCTGGCGCTGCCGTCGCTCCAGCAGCCAGCCGCCGCCGCCGACTGGCCCACCTTTCGCGGGGCAGACCGCACCGCCGTCGCTCCCGACACCGACCTCCTGGAGGCCTGGCCCGCCACCGGTCCCAGGCTCGTCTGGGAATCCGCCGGGGCGGGCCGGGGCTATGCCAGCCCGGCGATCGCAGGCGAGCGCATTTACACCCTCGGCGACGGCCTCTCGACCGCCCCTGACAAGGACGAATACCTCTCCTGTTTCGACCGGGAGACGGGCCGGCAGCTCTGGAAGACGAAGACCGGCCAGCCGTGGAACGAGGGTGCCGAGTCGTGGCAGGGTTCGCGGAGCACGCCCACGGTCGACGGCGACATGGTCTACGTCATCACGCCCCACGGCCAACTCGTAGCCTGTGCGACGGCCGACGGCAAGGAGCGGTTCCGTATCGATCTCAAGGCCCAATTTGGCGGCAAAAAGGACGATTCGTGGGGCTATAGCGAGTCGCCACTCGTCGATGAAAACCGGCTCGTCTGCACGCCCGGCGGCGAGCAGGCCACGCTCGTGGCGCTCGACAAGAAGACGGGCAAGCCGCTCTGGTCGTGCCCGATGAAGGGAGACCGCGGCGCCGGCCATTCTTCGGTCGTGATCAGCCAGCCACGATCCAGCCAGGCTGGGGGCCGGAAGGTCTACATCCAGACGACTGGGGCCGGCACCTTCGCGGTGGACGCCCAGACGGGCAAGTTCCAGTGGGCCTACCCGATCGACAAAACGACCGCCGTGATCCCCACGCCGATCGTTCGCGGCGATCTGGTCTTCTTTTCTGCCGGCTACAAGCGGGGCGGAGCCCTCCTGAGGCAGGTGCCGGGGCCCGATGGCGGCGTCACGGTAAAAGAGGTCTATGGCCTCAAAAAAGAGCTCGCCAACAAGCACGGCGGGATCGTGCTGGTGGGCGACCATCTCTACGGCGACTCCGACGACGCCGGCATCCCGTTCTGTGCCGAACTCATGACCGGCAACGTGGTCTGGAAGAAGCGTGGCAGCGGTAAGGGATCAGCCACGGTGGTGGCGGCCGACGGCCATCTCTACGTGCGATTTGCCGATGGCACTCTGGCGCTCGTCAAGGCCGATCCGGCCGACTACGTGGAGGTGGCGACGTTCAAGATTCCCGGCAGCGATGCCCGGCCGAGCTGGGCGCATTCGGTGATCCTCGACGGCCGGCTCTACCTCCGCGAGCAGGACAAGATCCTCTGCTACGACCTGCGGAAGTAAGTGGCGGCGACATCCCCCGGCTCGCGCCGGGGGCTTGTATGCAACGCACCCATACAAGCCCCGAGCGTCAGCGACGGGATCACGCCCAACGCGGATCCCCAGTTCGCGCCGGGGGCTTGTATGCAACGCACCCATACAAGCCCCGAGCGTTAGCGACGGGATTTCCAATCAAAATCAATCGTGGGCGTCCGCCACGGCCTTGTAAGCGGCACCACCCAAGATGCCGCCCACGATCGGCGCCACCCAGAAGAGCCACAGCTGCTGCAGCGCCCAGCCGCCGGCAAAGACGGCCGTCGCAGTGCTGCGGGCGGGATTCACCGAGGTGTTCGTCACCGGGATGCTGATCAGGTGGATGAGCGTGAGACAGAGGCCGATGGCGATCGGTGCGATCACGCTGCCGGCCTTCTTGTCGGTCGCCCCATGGATCACGAAGAGAAACACGGCCGTCAGCACCGTCTCGATGATGAAGCAGCTCTGCCAGGGATAGCCGCCGGGGGAGTGCTCGCCGAAGCCGTTGGAGGCGAAACCACTGGCGGCGGCGTCGAAGCCGGGCAGCCCGCTGGCGACGATATAGAGCACACCGGCGCCCACGATCCCCCCCACCACTTGGGCGAGGATGTATTTCGGCATCTCGGCGATCGGAAACCGGCCGCTGGCGGCGAGGCCGGCCGTGACCGCAGGATTCAAGTGGCAGCCGGAGATGTGGCCAATCGCCGTTGCCATCGAGAGCACCGTCAGGCCGAAGGCCAGCGACACACCCAGAAAACCGATGCCGAGGTCGGGATATGCAGCGGCCAGAACGGCGCTCCCGCAGCCCCCCAAGACGAGCCAGAATGTGCCAATTGCCTCAGCCAACAGCTTTCCCATCACGTATTTCTCCGCAAAAAACGACGAACGTACCGCGCCCGCCCCGGGGAATCCCGGGGCGTCAGAGGCCGGAAACTGGTCGGCGAGGCTAGGCAATCGGCGGGAAAAACGTCAAGTGCAGGGCGACTGGGCTGATTTCACTGGTAGGGCCGGGAGCAAGCTTCCAACCCCCTCCGGCAGCCGCCGTGCCGATTCGTCACCTGTTTTGCCCGATTCGTCAATTCGCGGCTGTGGCGACGATGCAAACACTTGACATGCCCAGACAGTTTCCCTAGATTCCGCAACTTAGGTGTATTCGAATCCCGCCTTGCAACCGGAAACGAATGCTTGATCTGATCTACCCGCACCTGATACCTTTCGGCCTGTCGATCCCCGCCAAAGCTCTGACGCGACGTTCCCACAAGGACTTCTCTATGTTCTCGCCTGCTCTCCGCCGCTCACTCTTCACAGTCATCGGACTCGCTGTCGCAAGCACAGCGTCGGCTGGAACGCTCACGACATGGTCGGGAACTGGTGCCAACAACAACTGGTCGACAAACGGCAACTGGACCACGACGCCGACGACGACTGGCACGTTCTCGCTCGTGTACCGCGGCACCCCGACCAGAACGACGTCGACCAACAACATCGGCCCTGGTGCTGTGAGCGTTGACTCGATCCTGTTCGCTAATACCAACGCAACTGGGTCTACATCCCAGTTCATTCTGTCCCGTTCGGCTACGTCGCCCGCCCTCTCGCTCTTGAACGGCGCCACCGTCACCACGACTGCTGTCACGACGGGCACGCTGACCGACACGATCTCGAGCAGCCTTGCGTTTGGCGGCACAGCCACGTTCAACATGGGCTCGGCCCACAACCTCACGCTGTCGGGCACGCTCTCTGGCGGTGGCTCGCTCGTGAAGCAGGGTGCTGGCGATCTGACTCTGACGAACACGAACGACCTCGCCGCCCTGTCAATCGAGCAGGGCATTGTGCAGGTCAATGCCACATCCTTCGGCACTTCGCTTCTCCGTGGAGTCAATGACCTCGTCGTCGACCTCGGATCGAGCGGCCAGACCGGCACGCTCCGCACCACCGGCGTGGGTGGCCCAGGCGCACCTGTCTCGACAAACATGCAGGTCAGACTGAACGGCAACGGCAACATCACTCCGAACGGTACCAGCAACATCACCTTCAATGCTGCCAACTTCAATCAAGCGGTCGCTAGCGTCACCACGCCTGTGACGCTGGGCCTGATTGGTGGTGCCGGCGGCTCCAACGGCACGCAGACCATCAACGGTGCCATCCAGGACAACAGCGGCAGCGGCAAGGTCGGCGTTCAGGTCGGAACCGCGAATTCGCAAAATGCCTGGGTGTTCAACGGCATCAACACCTACACGGGCGACACCACCGTTGAGGCTGGTGGCAAACTCTTGATGAATGGCGAAGTTGCGGCTGGATCGACGACAACTTCGTATGGCTATCTCGGTGGTTCCGGCACCTTCAACGGTGCGGTCATCGTGTCATCCGGCACGCTGTCCCCAGGTGGCTTGTCGTTGGCCGGTGGCATTGTCGACACCCTCGGTTCTCTGACGGTGGGTTCACTCTCGCTGGGCGGCTCGGCCACAACTGAGCTGACAATCACCGGCAGCACATCGGATCTTTACGAGCAGCTCATCGGCACCAGCACGCTCAACTACGGTGGCACGCTGGCCCTGACGCTCACTGACAACACCACGTCCTATGACACCGGCACGGTCTTCAACCTATTCACCGGGTTCACTAGCACGACTGGCAATTTGGCTGGCATCACGCTGAATGCTGCTGGCACCGACTTCGAAGGCATAACAACGTTCTACCAGGGTACGGACGGCGACTGGTACACCGGTTGGGACGGCGTCAATGGAGCAGTCCCAGCTGGCTGGACCTCCGGTGGCCAGTCGCTGAAGTTCTCGCAGACAACCGGCACGCTGACCGTGGTGCCTGAGCCTTCGACGATCGTCTTCGCCGGAATCGGCATGGCGATGTTCGGCTGGAGCACCTGGACCCGCCGTCGGGCCAAGTCCCGTCGTCAGGCCATCGAGACCGCGATCGCCTGAGCATGTGGCTGAAAGGCTGATACAAACAAGAGCCGCGACAGCGTGATCCGCTGTCGCGGTTTTGTTTTATATCCGCGCCCAGAACCATCCGTCGCTTGCGCTTCGGGCTTGGATGAACGTCGCGCGTGCCTCGCACCTGCCCTGCCCCATCCAAGCCCGCAGCGCAAGCAAGAGGAATACGGTTGGCCTGTGTTTACACCCACACCAGCATCCGCGGGCCGAACACGATCACGCCGATCACGGCAGCCGTGATCGCTGCCAAGAGCACCGCGGCGCTGGCCATGTCGAGCGCATCGCGGACGCGGGGATGCCGCCGACTCCCGGGTGCTCGGGCCAGCGACTCGATCGCCGTGTTGAAAATCTCCGCCATCAGCACCAGGCCGATCGCGAAGACCAGCAGGCTCCATTCCACGCCTGTGACGCGGAAAAACCCCCCGGCAGCCACGACAGCCCCTGCCATGCCTAGGTGCACGGCAAAACTCGACTGCGTCCTGACGGCCCGGCAGAGGCCCCGGAAGGCATCGGCGAATTTCCGCGACCACGTGCGGGATGAGGTTCGCGCCCCGGAGGTTTGCCTTCGCAGGGTCGTCAGGGTCATCGAGCCTAGCCCGCCTTCACGTAGGGATCGCCCTTCTTCCAATTGCAGGGGCAGAGTTCGTCGCTCTGCAGGGCGTCGAGCACCCGCATCACCTCGGCCACATTCCGGCCCACCCGGCCCTGATTAACGTCCACCCACTGGATCACGCCATTGGGATCGACGATGAAGGTGGCCCGCAGGCAGTAGCCCTCGGTCTTTTCCAGAATGCCCAGCTCGGCAGAGAGCTTTTGGGCCGCAAGCAGCGGGAATTTCAGGTCTGCCAGGTCGGGGTGGGCCCGCCGCCAGGCGAGGTGGGAATACTCGTTGTC
>CANHCU010000034.1 GCA_947459185.1 Planctomycetaceae bacterium
CCGGCTGCACGATGCCGGTCACGGCGACCTCGCTCCCGATGGGGTACCGTCGAACCACGGCGAAGGCTGATGGGGTCGCGACCGCCGCGAGGTCGGCGTCGCCCGCCGCCAGCAGAACGAGCCCATCCGTGCCACGGTTTTGAAACTCAACGATCCGGGCAGAAAACGTGACCAAACAGCCCAGGTGATCGCCCGGCGTGGCGATCCGGCCGGCCCTCGTGGCGGCGGCGTTGATGCGGAGAATCTCGTCCGGCCGGATGCGGACGGGCAGCGGCACGCTCCCACGGCCGACTCGGCGGACGGCCGCCTCGACCACCGCCGCCACGCCATGTCTTTGGTGCACGAAGCCCGCGGCTTCCACCTGGTCGCCGGCGGCGAACCCAGACTTATCCGAAGTCTCCACGCGGATGCCAATCGTTCCGTCCTGGAGGTAGAGACAACTGCCCGGCACCGCATGGGTCACGATGCCGCGGGTGCGAAGGCGATGCCCGGCCTCAGCACCTGGACGAAACTGCGCGATGGCCGCCATCGGTACCTCCGGCGCGGAGAATGGCGGTCCGGAAGCCGGCTTCTCGACCACAATGTCGGCGGCATGTACGACGGCCAGCCGCGGTGCGAGGAACTGTCCCCGGGCGTTGAAGTGTGACGTTGCCACGCCGCATAGCCGCACCACCGCGTCGACCAGCCGATCTGGTTCGTCGGTGAGCAGATCCTTCGGCACCGAGGCGATAAATCCGCGTGCTGTGTCCTGCATCAAGAGCAGCCAACTGTCCCGGTCGTCGCGATAGCCCTGCACCACGCCGCGCACTGTCACGCGGAGGCAGTCGTCGGCACCACTGAAGAATCGGTCGCGATCGGGCGGAC
This sequence comes from Planctomycetaceae bacterium, assembly GCA_947459185.1. Lineage (GTDB taxonomy): Bacteria > Planctomycetota > Planctomycetia > Pirellulales > UBA1268 > CAMCQY01. The sequence continues at coordinate 865 of CANHCU010000034.1, forward strand.
GGGCGGCCGGCTCCACTGCCGCACCGCGAGTGCGGATGGCGGTCGGCAAAAGATTCGGCGCATACCCGCCCCGATGGAGCAACCCTTTGATCTCAACCTCCACACCGGTCGCAGCGCTGGCAAGCTCGGAGTCATCCGGCGGCAGGATTCCCGCGGCCAGCGCGTTGGCGACGTCGATCCAGATACCAGCAGAATCATCCTGGACGATCATGCCGGCCCTCCGCCGCCACGTGACCACGCCCCGGATTCGCACCTGCCGCTGCTCACCGCTCAGGTCGCGGCGAAGCACCGCGATCGGCACAAAATCTTGCTGCAACGCATCGGCAGCCATGCCCACCGCCGCGAAGACCGTGCAAACCGCGGCGCCGACGCAGCGGACACCAGCTCGGAAGAGCCGCTTCTTCATCGGTCCAGTCGTCAGTGAGAGAAGCGACATGGCAGCGTCACGGCGACGATAAAATGGGGCGCGCTCCCTCAAAGGTAGGCGGAGCCAACGTCACCCGCAACCGCCTGCTCGAGTCACCTCCGCCCGACGGAACGTGGTGCCCTTTAAGGAGACCCTGTCCGGGTGAACGTGACGAAAGCCACGGATCGGGCCGGGAGTTTGAATGTCACTTTACCAGCCGCCAACGTCACAGGCAGTTGCCGCACGAAGTCCTGCTCGCGGACGAGGAGCGGCGGGGCGTTCGGATCGGCGGCATGGAGCAGCAGGGCGTCGCAGCGGGTTGCGGCGAAGTCGGGGAGGTGGATCGTGGCCGGCACGTCACTCGTCCCGGAGCCGTTCACGAGCATTACTTCGAGCCGGCTGCCGTCCTTCGCAATCGACGCCATGGCAGGCGTCAGCGGCACATCCGGATCAGCCGGCCGTGCGGGATCACGATACTGCGGCGCTGTGCCCTCGATCGCCACGAGCTCATCCGCGAGCCTGTCGTTGAAGAGGCGGTGCAGCCAGGAAAGCATCGACCGCTGCTCGGGCTTGTCGCCGGCGACGACCAGGAACCCCGGGTTCGCGGCGGCGCTGAAGAGCGTCCAGCCAGAGGCCCCGCGGACGACGTTTTCACGGGCGTAGTAGAGAAGCCGCACGGCCCGGTAGAGCGTGCCGACCGAGTCGGCATTGCGGGCCACTTGCCAGGCCTGGGCTCCGGGCGACGCGGTATGCAGCCCCCATTCCGAATCGTAGATAAAGACGTCGCGATCGGGGTTGTAGGCCTTGATCAACGCCTGGAGTCGCAGGGCGTCCGCCAGCCGCTGGTGGTTGTTGCCGATCACGGTCGCCTCGAAGCCCTCGTCAACCTTGGGAAAGCCGTAGAGGTGGGGACAGACGTAGTCATAGTGGCCCGCCGCGTCCCGCAGGACGGCGTTGCCCCACTGGATGTGGCTCGGCTCGACGGAAATGCCCACGAGCGCATCGGGCTGCGCCTCCTTGATCGCCCGGCTCACGGCGACGACGTGCTCGGCGTAGTCGCTGGCCGATGAAAACGCCTTGCCGCCGGCGTTCCATATCGAGACATAGACCTCGTTGCCGATCTCCCAGTGGCGGAAGCCGAGCTTGTGATCGCGGGCATGCGCCACCGCCCGTTTCCAGGCTTGGGGCGCGAGCTTCGTATTCGCATGCACGCCCTCCAGCTCGATCATCGATGTCTCGCGCGGGATACTGAGCCGGTCGAGCAGCCAGGCCGTCTTGTCGAGGGCCGCCTCGATGGAGCCGAAGGGCTCGTCCTCCTCGAGGGCGTAGAGTCGCGTGAGCGGCAGCTTCATTTCCCGCACGGCCTCCTCGATCGCTGGCGTGAGCACGTACTCGCCCGACTTCGAGAAAGGCGCCGGCTGCCAGCGGCCGAGGCTCGAAATCGACAGGCCGCCTACGAGACGATTGGGCGGGCCCAGCCGCCGGGCAGTGAGCACCCGCAGGTCGAGGGCGGGGCCCGGCTCCAGCCGCAGGGGCAGCGGCGGCACATCGAGCGACTTCGGATTGACCAGGCCGCTTGTGGCCGCGGCCGCGGCCGTCACGACGACATCGTCGAGCCAGAGCGTCCGGTCCTGCTTGAGCGCCATCCCCACCGCCGGAAAGAACGCGAAGTGCAGGTGCCTCGCCTCGTCGGCGTAGCAGTCGCGGCCGGCTATGAATGAGAGCTGAAACTGCCGCCACTCGACTCCGACATCAAACTGCCGATCGAGCACCTGCGGCCCGACCACGGGCGGCTTGAGCTGCGTGTATGACGTCACTGCCACGCGGATCGGCCCGGGCCGATCGCTCCGTGCCCAAAAGGAGAGCGAGTAGCGGGTGTTGTCGCGGGTTTCGATCGCGTTGTTGAAGGGGTGCGTAACGAGCACGCCCCGCCACTCCCGCGGATCGGCCGGCCGATGCACCCGCAGGCAGGCCTTGCCGCCGTGCGGGTTCGACGTCTCGCTGGTCATGCCCGGCGCCACCTGGGGGACGTCGAGCCCCCAGGCGGCCCAGGATCGGTAGAGATCGGAGACCGTCTTGAAGGGCGCCTCGAAGTCGCCATTGGCGAGGAGGTTGTCGCCGGCGTAGGCCGGAGTAGCAAAGCACCAGGCCAGCGTTGCATAGAGCCAGACAGCGGCGAATCGCATCAGGATTCTCGTCACGTTGCTCCCATCGCTTCACTTCGAAGACAGCTCGAACCGCAGCTCGTTGGCGGTCTTCTTGGTCACGTCTGCCGTCAGACCGGAGGTCTCGAACCGCGCGTACCGGGCTGGGATCTCGTTCACGACCGCGCCCTTGTCCATCGTCGACTTCGAAATCGTCACGGCGTGCGAGCCTTCTACCGCGCCATCTCCGGGCCGGAACGTTCGCAGCGCGAACCGGCCCTGCTGGTCGGTCATGCCGACCGCGGTGAACGCTTTGTTGCCGCGGTCAGCCCGGGTGATCGAGAAGGTGACCACGGCCTCCGCCACTGGTGCACCATCGCGCGTCACAAGGCCGCCGGTCGGAAACCGCGGCGGCCACTGCCGGCTCCACTCGTCCTCGCGATATTTCGAGCAGCCCGCGAGCATGCTGGCGATGAGGGCTCCGGCCACTGCCGCAGTCCCCGCGAAGCCGGCCGACCCGTATTGAGAGCAGCCGCGTGGTGTCCCGCTTCTGATGCTCATGGGATGTCCACCCTTTCGGTGCCCGCCTTGGTCCCGAGCGCGCCCCAGACGCCGTACGGGCTGTCGGCCAACGTGCGGTACGTGCTGGGCGTGGCCGCGTGGTTCGCTGGCGTCGGCCAGGCGGCGATGTTGCCCGTAAAGATGTTCTCGCTGATAAACGTCACCCGCCCGTCGGCGAACATCGCCTGCACGCCGCCGCCATGCTTGCTGCGGGGCGGTACGACGCCGTTCTGCTGCCCCCAGGGCTGATTGCAGACTGGCCCGTTGGGCGGCAGGCTGGTCGTGAAGTTGACCGTGCCATTCCACCCGGTGTGCCACCGCATCCCGGGGGAGAGGTCGCGTGTCCTGAGATTGGCGGCGTTGACGAACGCAGTGCCGTTCCACGTCGCGTTGCAGTCGCTTGGGTACCAGGTCTTGTCGCCGTAGGCCGCGGTGAGCTTGTTGGCGGCCGTTGCGCCGCTCCCCTCGGGCCGCGTGCATTCCGACATCGCGATCGTCTGCGACGTGCCGTCTGTGATCTCGCGGATCGGGCAGTTGCTATTCGCCCCGAAGAGACCGCGCTGCTTGTAACCGCCCACCGACCAGTCGGCATTCTGCACGTAGCTCTGGTCGCCGATCGAAAACAGATAGTTGGTCTGAGCCCAGGGATGATTCGGGATGTCGGTGATCCGCGGCAGGTCGCTCGGACACAGAAGCCCTGGCGACTGCGTGGCGTACGGGGCGAAGGTAGTGGTTTCGACGTGCGGCGGCGACCCACTCCCCATAATGCGGTCGTAGATCTCTGCGCCTTCCATGTAGGGCAGCATCGCGACGAAACCGCTAAGGAAGCCGACGTTGCTCGTCGCCGGTGTGTTGCTCGTCGACTGTGTGTACCAACTGGGCACCGAGCTCGCTGGTCCCCACCGCGACGGCGGCAGGGTCTTCCGCGCCGACTCGTACGAGAGCATGGCCACGCCAAGCTGTTTGAAGTTGTTCGCGCAGCTACTCCGCCGCGCGCTCTCGCGGGCCGCCTGCACCGCGGGCAGCAAGAGGCCCACGAGCGTGCCGATGATCGCGATCACGACGAGCAGTTCCACGAGCGTGAACCCGCGACGGCCCGCTGAAGCACAGCGTGGACAAACGAGTGAAATAGGTTGCCTGTTCATAAGCCCCCCTGAAGACTGATGAGATTGATCACGAGTGGAGCGCCGTCGCTCCGCGAAGCCGTGCTGCCAGAGAACCAACCTCCCCGGTATATCCACGAAGCTAGCTCGCGGCCGGAAGCCCGTCACTGGAGGATCCTCCAGTGGGCTTCCAGCTGGGAAAACCGCGAAATCCCGCGGGACAGCGGGGGGCCGTGGCCTACGGAACGGTGGCACCGAACCGGATCGTATGGTCCGCCGATTCCGACAATGGCACCGTTACGGTCTGGCTCCATGTGCCGGTTTCGGGATCGAAGTCGGTCTGCCAGAAGTCGTTGCCGTGCACGTCCTGGTCGCACGGCGTGCCGTCGATCGTAAACCCGCCGCCACGGTGCTTCGGCAGGCCCGTCACCGTGATCGGCACGTATCCGACCCCACCTGTGATCGTGAACTGAACGCGGCCATCCTCCGCCGCCACCCGCACATCCGGATGGAGCCGTATGAGACGCCCCTTTCGCACCGCCACTCGCCGCGCGTTGCCCACCGCCTCGCGGTACACAAGCCGCCAACTGTCGTGCATCGTGGCGAGCGCCGCCCGCAGCGGCTCATTCGGTCCGTAATAGTCCGCGGCCGCCTGCGGCAGCACCAGGTGCTCAATCGTCGCCTCCACGAAGTCACCCACCTCGAGCCGCGAAACATCTGGCGGCGGCACGATGTCGAGCGTCGAGGTCGCCGTGCCACCGACGACGGCACCACGCTCCGCCACCCACGGCCGCGCATCCTTGCCTCCCAGCCGGGCCCGCCACTCTCGGATGACGATGCCGCGGTTCGCCCAGGCACCTCGGTCTGCCCCCGGTCGCCGCACCGCCTCGTGAAGCGACACCCAGGGCACCGTGCCCGTGCACTCAAGCGGCTGCGTGCGATAGATATCGCCACCCCACTGCGTGTCCCATTCGCGGACCAGCCCCGTCACGTTGCCGACGGCCATCTTCCGTTCGCCCGTGTAGCTGTAGGTGTCGGCACCGATCTGGAAGAGCACCAGCCGGGAGAAGTCGACGGGCTGCTTCACGTCCATCCTTACCGAATAGACGCCGCGGACGATGTCGTCGGTCCGAGCGAGGCTCACCGTCTCGGCATGCTCGATCTCCTCGCCGACCTGGCCGGCATAGGTGACCTCCGTGAGGCACGGGCCCTGTCGCTCGTAGGCGGTCTTCATGCGACCGTGCGGCACGCGGCGGCCGGAGCGGTCGAAGAGCCTGAAGAAGTCACCTCCACCGACGTTGTTGGTCCAGCCCCAGGCTCGGTCGTTGCCCATCGACGTCACCATCAGCGGCCGGACATCGAGGATTGAACAGCCAGCCTGTATCTGGTCGGGCTCGTAGCAGATCGACTCGCACCACGAGCCCATCGCCGACTCGTCCCAGAGTTGATTCGCTCCCCAGCCGATCAGGCAGAGCTGCGCATGGGAGGCGGCAGGCACGCCGCCCCAGTGGGCAAACGCGAGTGTGACTTCCACGTCGACCGTCGTCTCCGCCAGCAGCCGCAGCTGCGTGAAACCATGAAACCAGGTGCCCTCGTAGGGGTTGTCGCCTGACCGGCCGTGCCAGTTCTTGGAGAGCTGCACCGGGATGCCGAGGGGATGGCCTTCTCTATCCCGAAGGATCGCAGACATGCCCGTGATCGACAGACCCGCAGCAGTCTTCTCGAAGAGGAGCCGGACCGTCGCATCCCGTGAGGCGGGGTTTGTCAGCGTGAGCCGCACCCGCTCGATCGCGTCGTTGCGGTGGTCACGCGAGGCTGCCCCGTTATCGGCCGGTTGCTTGGTCGCCTGCGACACAGCCGGCACGATCGCCGTCACCGCGTCGAGATTGATCCGCTGCCAGCCACGGGCATCGTCTCGTGCAATCAGCAGTGGATCGCCAGCAGGTTTGCCTGCCACGTCCAAGGGCACGGCGATGACGGTGGCGGAGTCGTCGTCAGCCAATTCCACCATCGTGGCCGGGTCGAACGCGAGCGACACGTCGTGCCACGGGGCGGGCCCCGCGGCCGTCGCCGGTGGCAGATCGACACGGCGTTCGAGCCGCGTGCCACCCGCATCGAGACGGATCGCCAGCTTCGCGTCGTGCCAGACCACATGGGGCCGCACGACCGCCGCCTCGCCGTCGCGGCGAAACGATTCCGCAAACGTCGGCTCCACGTCGGCAAGCGCCGCTTCAGGCTTCGCGAACCGGCTGCGAATCTGCTCGGCCGAGAGCGCACGGTCATACATTCGAATCTCATCGATCGCGCCGCGGAAGTGGTAGCCGTCGCCGAAGTTATCCTGCCGCCGACCGAAGGCGAGGCCACGCGAGCCGGGTTTCCTTGGGCGGCCCACCTTCTTTTCGCCGGCTGGCTTGCCGTTGACGAACAGTCGAAACGAGTCGCTGTCGTAGGTCATGGCGAGATGGCTCCAGGCCTCGACGGCCAGCGGTTCCCTCCCCTCGACCGTGAAGCGATTGTCGCGTCCACCGCCGATGTTGAGCCCCGCCTGCAGCACGCCACGGCGGCTGATCGTGAGACCGTAGTTACCGTCGGCTTCCTCGTGAAAGTTCTTGCACACGAGCCACGGCACGGCCTTCGTCGCCGTCGCAAAGTCCGCAGGGAGATACGCCCAGAACTCAAGCGTGAACCGTTCGGGATCAAGGCTCGGAACGTGCGGCAACTCCAGATGATTGGTGCCATCGAGCCCAAACCCGCCGCCAAGCCGACCGAAGCTGGTGTCGCCCGCCGCGATCGGCGCGAGTGGCGGCCGCACGGCGAGGACGAGCGCGAGCCGGTCGGGCCAGGCGATCGTTTCGAACCGGGCATCCGCCGCCAGTTGCCGGCCATCGCTCGATGTGAACACCAGTCCGTTCACGTCAGCCCGCTGCAACCAGCGGCCCGACTCGATGAGCCGCGGGCCGAACGTACGGTCCCAAGCGGCTCCGGCAGAACACCGGTAGGTTGTTCCGTCGGCTTTGATGAAGAGGCCCAGGTCGGCCGCAGGCAGCGCCGTGATCGCTGCGTTGTCGTGGCGCGCAAGGCTCACGTAGCTGCTCGCCGAGACCGGACCGAGGTGCGGCACACGCATCGCGGCTGTGTCGAGCACGAAGCCATACCGACCGGTCTGGATGCACCGCTGCCAGGGGGCGTTTGGCACGCGGGCGGGAAACCCATCCCGCCACCACATCACCGTATGGTCGCCCGCGGCCGTAGGCAGCGGCACGGAGCCCGGTTCAGCGGCCGCCACGAAGGCCTCAGGGCCGCCGCCGAGGCCAAAAACAGCGATAACGGAAAGCACTCGCTGCCAAAAAGGTCGCATAAAAACCCTTCGGTCTGGGCCGGAGGTTCGGGCCGCCCCCCTGCCGCAGTATCGGGCGGCCACCACGACTTGGCGACCGTACGGCCGTTCCACGACCTTTCTGGCATCGTTCGATACCCGGAACTTGACCGAGTATCGCTGAATGTTATCGTTAACGTTACTGGGCTTGGCAAGGGGCGGCTTTTCGACGGCGAGCCACAGGCAATCGGTGATGAATCTGAACACTCCAACAAAGCCCGATCGCACGGTGCGCAACCGGCCCAATCTCCGCCAGATCGCCGCCGAACTCGGCGTGTCGATGATGACGGTATCGCGGGGTCTGCGTGGATCGCCGGAGGTGTCGGCCGTCACCCGCGAGCGGATTCTGGCGGCGGCAGAGCGGCTGAAGTATCGACCCAACCGTGTCGTCAATGCCTTCAAGACGGGCCGCACCGGGTTCGTCGGCATGATGGTTCGACCTTCGAAGCTGTATCGGTGCGACCTGATCGAGGGGATCCACGACGAACTCGTCGCGGCCGGCAGCCTGCCGGTGATGCACTTCAGCCGCACTGGCGGCGAGGCAACTCCGGACGCCGCCGAACTGGACTGCCTGCACCGCCTGCTCGATCAGCGGGTCGATGGGATTGTCTTCTGGCCATCGGACGAGACGGTGCCCAATCACTATCTCGAGGAGGTCTGGAAGCGGGGCGTGCCGCTCGTGGCCGTGGACCGACAGCTGCCGCACACACGGGCCGACTTCAGTGGCACCGACGACGTGGCCGGCGGCCGGATTGCAGCCGAGCATCTGCTCCGCCTTGGGCACCGCCGGCTCGCCATTCTCTGCGGCGAGCCATGGGTGTCGACCTACGCCGACCGGCGACAGGGCTTCGTCGAGGCAGTCACGGCCCATAACGCGGCGGCTGCATGCGACAAAGCAGGCGACAAGGCGGTCGTGTGTGAGCAGATCGAGTGTCGCAACGAGTCTGCTCTCGACGAATCCCGTGAACTGCTAAGCAGTCATGACCGGCCAACGGCCGTTTTTGCCGTGAGCGACGTGCTGGCCGCGCATATCTATGCAGCCGCCGCCGCCTTGAAACTTTCAGTCGGCACAGACGTTTCCGTTCTCGGCTATGCCGACATTCCCGAAGCCGGCTTGCTGCGACCGAGTCTCTCGACCGTGCGGCAGGATTTCCAGGAGATCGGTCGCAACGCCGCCCGACTGCTGCTCGATCGCATCGAGGGCCGCACCACCACCGACCGCGCCCACAGCATGAGGATCGTTCCCACGCTGGTCGTGCGGCAATCGACCACTCCCCCGAAACACCACTGATTCCTCCGATGCATTCCGTACTTCATTCCTTCTCGTCATCTTCGTCTTCAGGTGCCATCATGCAACCGAAAAACCTTTCATCCCGCCGCGGGCGAACGTCTGCGGGCTTCACGCTCGTCGAACTCCTGGTCGTGATCGCCATCGTCGGCACGCTCATCGGACTGCTCCTGCCGGCGGTGCAGGCTGCTCGCGAGGCGGCCCGGCGCACCGCCTGCGGTAACAACCTCAAGCAACTGGGGCTCGCACTCCACAGCTACGCTGCGGCCAACGCCCGCGCGGGTGACGGTCGGCTTCCCTACATCGCCTACCAAAACGACAGCAGAGGCGCAAACGATCTCGGCTCATCCCCGCCAGGAACTACGGTCAACAACATGCTCTGGCAGGACTCGGTCAGTTGGATCGTGCAAATACTTCCACAACTCGAGGAAGATTCTGTGTATCAGACGTGGGTCACCGCGACTCGCAATTTTCAGGGCATGTTCGCCAGCCTGACCGATATCCGGGCCTTTGTCACACCTGCCATGTCGAAGAATGTTCGCATCAACACGCTGTATTGCCCGTCCTACACCGGAGGGCTGGTTCTCAATGGGGTCGCGGCTGGCGGGCCGGTGAACGAGTCCTATGCCGCGAGTGCGGACTCTGGCGTTCGACTGAACCAGGATTTCCACAAGACCGACCGGACCGGGCTGACCTGCTACCGCGCGAACTTTGGCGTCTCCCTCTCTGGACTCCCCAACAACTTCGACTCCCTCGACGGAACCGGAGCCCTTGGCTGGCAAAAAAAGAAGGCGTTCAAGGATTTCACCGACGGCATGTCAAAGACGGTGATGCTTGTTGAAAACTCCTGCGGGCAATCCTGGTTTGCCGGTGCACTCGCATCAACCGTCGCAGGGAACACTCCGGCAACGCTTTGGAACGGCGTATGGTCGGCGGCCTCGAGTACAGCCTGGGCGGTGCAACAGCCTGCCGTCGAGTCGCGAGGGTACCTCGCAAACGTCGGTTTGGGCTCGCAGCACATGAGTGTCGGCGGTGTGATGATGGCGGACGGTTCGGTGCAGTTCCTGTCTTTCGACAACCTGTCAGCACAGATCTGGCTCAGCCTGCTGTCCTCAAAAAGCGGCGAAAACGTTCAGGTCTCGCAGTGACCACCATCAGACGCGTCCCTCGAATTCCACTGCACGAACTTTCCACAACGAATACTCGTCCATCTCCTTCACAGGGGTACTTCATGGTTCATTCTTTAGGCTCCTCGCCGCTGCACCGACGAATGGCGTGGATAGCCTGCTGCATCCTGGTGCTTCTAGGCTGCAGTGGCGAGCCCCCCCGTTACAGCGTCACGGGGCACCTGAAGATAGACGGCAATCCAGTTCCACAGGGGGTGCGGGTCGTGTTCACGCCGCAAGGAGTGGATCACGAGCCGTGTGTGGGCGTCACGAATGACCAAGGGCTGTACATGATGTACTTTAAGCCCGGCATGACGGGCATCCGCGAAGGCACATACAGCGTGTCGATCGCGTTATCCGATGACGAGGGCTCCAACAACGTCATGCTGCCGCCGGCGTTGGCCGGCATCACGATTCCCAAGGCGTATCGCAAGGGTAATTCCACGCTGACATGCGACGTGCCGCGGAGCGGCACCGTGTTCGACATCGGCATCACGACGAAGTGATGGCGATCGGAACCGCTCTCACGACTCAAGGCCGACGTCGCACGCGGGAGGGGCCGGGAATCAGATCTTGCGCGCTCAGTAGGCCTTCCCACAAACGTCACGGGCAAGGTGCCGGGCGTGGTGCTCGTGCACGGCGGCGGTGGTTCGGCGTTCAAGGAGTGGGTGCGGCGGTGGAATGAGCGAGGCTTCGCCGCGATCAGCATCTCGGTCGAGGGGCAGACCGACCGGGCCGATCCCGAATTACCGAAGGGGACGCCTGGCTCCAGGCGGCACGCGTGGGCCGGCCCCCATCGCGACGGTATCTATGGCGACTCGGAGGCACCGCTGGCCGATCAGTGGATCTATCATGCCGTCGCCGACACGGTGCTCGCCAACTCACTGCTGCGGTCGCTGCCCGAGGTGAACGCCGACAAGATCGGCGTCATGGGCATCTCGTGGGGCGGGGTCATCACCGCCACTGCCATCGGTATCGACGACCGCTTCGCCTTTGCGATCCCGATGTACGGATGCGGGAGCCTGTCCGATGCCCCCAATCAATACGGCCGCACCCTGGGTACGAATACGCTCTACCGCCAGGCTTGGGATCCGCTGGTCCGCATGGACCGCGTGAAAATGCCGGTGCTGTGGTTCTCTTGGCCACAGGACCAGCACTTTCCGCTCGACTGTCAGGCGGCGTGCTACCGGACCGCCCCCGGCCCACACATGGTCGCGCTTATCCCGGGCATGGGGCACGGGCACGACTTCAGGCCGCCGCATGGCTATGCGTTTGCGGAGAGCATCGTTCGGGAAGGGAAGCCGTGGTGCGTGCAGACCGCAGCGACGGCCGCAGGTGACACCGTGCGGGTCGAGTTCGCCTCGACGAAGCCTCTCGACCAAGCGGCGTTGATCACGACGACCGACAGCGGCTTCACGGGCAATCGCGAGTGGACCGAATCGCCTGCCTCAATAGAGCGACAGGGAGACGGTTGGATCGTCACCGCCCCGCTGCTTGCCGGAACCACGGCCTGGTTCGTGAACGTCCACTCTGGCGATCTGGTGGCGAGTTCCGACTACCAGGAACGGAAGTGACTCGGGCTCGTTCTTCACCGCCATCGCCTCGCATCTGGCGATGCATTGCACATCCAGCCAGGCTGGCGGGCCGCCGCAGTGGCCATCGATCCGAAATGCCGAGAAGCCTTTGTCCACCACGCACGCCACCTGCACGCCCCCCTCTCTTGACATGGTGTACGCACGTCCATATTCTCTGCGGACATCGTGCTTCGGCGAACCGACATCGCTACAATTGAGGAGACGACACCGATGGTGGCCCTTATGAACACGCTGATGATCTACGAGCAGTTCCGCGCAGTCCTCGGCGAGGAAGGGGCCAAGGGCTTCGCGCAGACACTCGGCACAATGTTTGAAGAAGCCAGGAACGCCGCAACCAAGGAGGATCTTCGCAGCCTCCGCCAATCGAACGAAGCCTCCGCCGCCCGCCTGGAATCTGCGATTACGAATCTAGCCCAGGCCCAAGACCGTACCGAGGCTCAGGTCAAAGAACTCGCCCAGGCCCAAGACCGCACCGAATCTCAGGTCAAAGAGCTCGCTCAGGCCCAAGCCCGTACCGAGGCTCAGGTCAAAGAGCTCGCCCAGGCCCAAGACCGCACCGAGGCTCAGGTCAAAGAGCTCGCTCAGGCCCAGGCCCGTACCGAAGCTCAGGTCAAAGAGCTCGCTCAGGCTCAAGGCCGTACCGAAACGCGCGTCGAAGAACTCGCTGTGAACATGACGTCCTTCTCGACGATCCTGAACCAATTAGTCATCCGCTCCGATCGGCACGAGGGCTCGTTGCTGGAACTCAGGTTCCGCGACCGGCTGCCTGCGTACCTCGGTCGGTTCCTGCGGAAGGGGCGAGTCATTCAGGCATCTGACCTCCTCGACCAGATCGAACCGAAGCTTGCAGAGGCCGCGGTCGACGACTTCCTTCGCACCGACGTCGTCGCCACCGGCATGGTCGAAGGCCAGCCCACCTATCTTGTCGGCGAAGTGTCATACACGGTTGACGCCGACGACGTGATGCGGGCTGCCCGGCGGGCGGCCTGCCTCGTCAAGGCAGGGCTGCCCACGATCCCGCTCGTGGCCTGCGAAAAAATCTCACCGCAGACCACGGCCTACGCCCGACAGGAGGGCGTCCGCGTCTGGGTCGATGGCAGCTTGCTGGATGGCTAAGGGGGCCTGACAAAGAGCTGCGTCCCCTTTTCTGCGTCTACTTCGGCGGCGGAGGATCGGCGACGACCTCGTCTTGGAGCCAGTCGATCATCCGGTCTGGCCAATGCTCGAGGCTCTGGCGGCCCGACTTCTTCACGCCGAAGCCGTGGCCACCGCGGGCGTAGACGTGCGCTTCGTAATCGATGTCCGACTCGCGGAACAGGTTCATCAGGTTGATGACGACGCTCGTGTGCGGGTCGTCGGCGGCGATCACCATGAAGGCCGGCGGCGAGCCTGCCGGCAGTCGAGAAGGGATGCCGAGCGGGCCTGGATAAACAAGCATCTGAAACGCCGGCCGGCCGTCGAGACGGTTCACAGGGTCGGTCGCCTGCGGATCGCCCGCGCCCGGCCGATAGCTCGTGATCGAGACCACCTCGCCGCCCGCGGAGAAGCCGAGCATGCCAACCTTCTCGGGCTTGATGCCAAAGTCGGCGGCCTTCGACCGCACAAGCCTCACCGCCCGTTGCCCGTCCTCGAGCGAATGCTCCTCGAACTTGTACGGCACCCCCGGCTCCCGCGGCAGCCGATACTTGAGCACGAACGCCGCAAACCCGCGGTCTGCCAGAAACCGTGCCGGCTCGACTCCGCCTCCCTGGAAGCCGAGCTTTGCCAGCCCGCCGCCGGGCGCCACGACGATGCCCACGCCCGTCGCCCGCTCGGGCTCCGGGCGGAAGACCGTGAGCGTGGGGTAGTGGACGTTCGTGATCGTGCCCTTGTCGATCAACTCCGCCTCGCCCTTGCGACCCTCGAAGCCGGGTGGACCGTTCTCCCAGAGCGGGATGACCGGCGGGTCGCCGGCCGCGGCAGGCACCGCAGCCACGATGACGAAGACTACGGTTCCAAGAAAGCGGGTGAGCATCATGTCGCTGCCTCTGTCTGACAGTCTCAGGGGGACGAGCACACGGCATCCCAACCGACCAGACATCGTATCCCAATACTCTGCACGAGGGGGAGTGACTACGAACTGCGTCCTTTTCAGTTCTCGACCGACACGTTGGAAAACGTGCCGCCACTGGGCGAGCCTCTACGCATAGCGCTCCACCACGACCCGGGCCGGCGGCAGGCTGTCGAGGAAGATTCTCCCATAGGGCTTCGTGAGCATCCGCGGATCTAATATCACCACGGAACCGCAGTCGTTGGCGGTGCGAATCAACCGTCCGAAGCCCTGCTTGAGCTTCAGCACCGCTTCGGGCAGCTGATACTCGGCAAAGGCGTTGCCGCCGGCAGCCTTGATAGCCTCGATCCGCGCGGCTGTCAGCGGCCGGTCGGGCACGGCGAACGGCAGTTTCGTGATGATCACGTTGACGAGCTGGTCGCCGGGCAGATCGATTCCCTGCCAGAAGCCGTCGGTGCCCAGAAGCACGCTCCCCGGCCCCTCCCGGAAATCGGCGAGCATCCGCGAGCGGTTGAAGCCATCCGACTGGCTGATGAGCCGATAGTTTTTCCCCGCGCACCAGCCGGCCAGCGGCCCCGCCGCCTTCGCGAGCGACGCGATGCTCGTGAAGAGCACCATCGCCCGCCCACCGCTCCGCTCCACGTAGCGACGAATCATCTTCACGACGGCCTGGTCATAGGCATCCCGCGCGGTCGGATCGGGCAGCCGATCGACCAGGATCAGCTCTGCCTGCCGGGCGTAGTCAAACGGACTGCCCAGCTGCTGGGAGCGGGCCTCGGCCACCCCCAGCCGACGCTTGAGAAACGCGTAGTCGGCGTCCGCTGGCGCAGACTCAGGATCGAAGACGTCATCTGGATCCGATCGCCCTCGCCCGCCCACCGCGAGCGTGGCGCTCGTCAGCACGACCGTGCCAACGCGACCAAACAGCTCCCGCTTGAGCATGGCGCCAACATCCACAGGCGCGCTCGAAAGCAGGAGCCGCTCGTACCCGCGCCGGCTGCGGTGCGACTCCACCCACCAGACACAGCCCGGCTCGTTCTGCCCCAGCCACATGTCGAGGCTGCCGGCCAGCCCCGCGAGCCGGTCGGCCAGCGAGATGAAATCATGCCGTTCGGCCTGGTTGGTGATCTTTTCGCCGGCCGCCCGCAGCTGCCGGCCGAGCCCCTGGAGCGCATCGCCCAGCGTGTCGGGCAGGAGGTGCGGAGCGGTCACCCGCCACGGCGACGGCCCGCGGTCGGCCAGCTTCGCGCGAACCGCCCCGAAGAAATCCTCGGCCGCCCGCCGGCACCGCAGCACGGACAGTTCCAGTTCCTCGAGCCCGTAATGGACCGCGAGCCCGCGGTGGGTCCGCTCGTTGTAGAGCTTGGAGAGCACGCGATCGACAGCGACGCTCGACAGGCTCACGCCGAGGTGGTCGCTCGCAGCCGCCTCGACCATGTGGGCCTCGTCGAAGATCACCACGTCGTAGTCGGGCAACAGGCTCCCGCCCCCCCGGCGCAACGCCAGGTCTGAAAAGAAGAGCGCATGGTTGACGATCAGCACCTGCGCATGCGTCATGCGGCGGCGGGCGGCGTAGTAGTGGCACTGCTTGTAGGTGGGGCAGGCCCGGCCCATGCAGTTGCCGGCATCGCTGGCCACCTCGTCCCAGACGGCATCGTGCGGCACGAATGAAAGATCGGCGAGCGAGCCGTCGGCCGTCTGCTTTGCCCACCCGCTGATCTCTCCAAGCTGGGCCATCTCCCCCTCCTCGGGAAAGAGGCTGCCGGCCCGTTCGCGAGCCAAGGCCAGCCGCCTGAGACTGACATAGTTGCGACGGCCCTTCACGAGCACGGCGGAAAACTCCCGCGGCATCACCGCGGCCACGAGCGGAATGTCCTTCGTGACGAGCTGCTCCTGCAGCGCGATCGTGTGCGTAGAGATCACGATCCGCCGGGGCCGGCCGTGGGCGGTGCTGGTCGCCACGATCTCGCCTGCTGCTCCCTCATCGTCTTCATCTGGCTCGTCATCAGACCGGGATGCGGCAGGCACAGGTATCGCATTCCCCTCGACCTGATCGGCGGTGGCGGCCAGTATGGCGGGCACGAGGTAGGCCAGGCTCTTCCCGGTGCCGGTGCCCGCCTCGACAATCGCATGCTGTCGGTTGGCGATCGCCTCGGCGATCAGATTGGCCATCACCATCTGCTGCGGCCGCGACTCCCAGCCCGCGAGCCGGGCAGCGAGCCGACCAGTGGGCGACAGCAGTTCGTCGGGAGTCGTCATACGGGCAATGTACCCGCTACGGCCCGTCGGAGCGGGCCTCCTCAGCACACGGACAAGTTGAAAACTTGCCGCCACGAGGGAACGGGGAGCCGGGGATCGGCGGAAGCTCGAGGAGCTTTTGGATTTTTCGACCTTCTGGGGAATGCGCTGCCGTAGGTCGTGGAAGGAGACTTGGCCGCACGGCCCGAGGCCTGAAAGCCACTGCGACGAGACTTCTGCCGTCCCCGGCGGGGCAGCACGCTCACGAATCGCGTCCACACACGGCTGCAGATGAATTTCCCCGGGATCGCAAGTACAAATAGGCTGATCGCTTTCGTTCTTCGTAGAGGATTTTCAGTGGCAGCATCGCATGGACCGCAGAAGGCATGGGGCGGCGTGTTTCGTGAGCCGACCGACAAGCGGGTCGAGACGTTCTCCGAGAGCGTTTCGTTCGACCGCCGTCTCGCCGACGACGACATCGACGGCTCCATCGCCCACGCCCGGATGCTGGCCGCCTGCGGCCTGATGTCGGTGCCCGAGGCCGACGCGATCTCACAGACGCTCGAGGAGATCCGCCGGCAGATCGCTGACGGCCAGTTCGAGTTCACCGCCGCGAGGGAAGACATCCATCTTCACATCGAGGCGGCCCTCACCGCCCGCTTGGGCGACGCCGGCCGCAAGCTGCACACGGCGCGGAGCCGCAACGATCAGGTGGCCACCGACCTGCGGCTCTACTGCCGGCGGGCGATCGACCGGCTCGACCATGGGCTACTCGAACTCCAGCGGGCCTTTCTCGCGCTCGCCGTCCGCGAACAGGGGCTCGTCATTCCTGGTTACACCCACATGCGGCGGGCCCAGCCGGTGTTGGCGGCGCATCAACTGCTCGGATGGTGCGAGAAATTCCAGCGCGACCGCGACAGGCTGGCCGACTGCCGCAAACGCACCAACGTGCTGCCGCTCGGCTCGGGGGCGATCGCCGGCACCACTCTGCCGATCGATCGCGACCATGTGAAAGACGCGCTCGGCTTCGCGGCCGTGGCCGCCAACAGCCTCGACGGTGCGAGCGACCGCGACTTTGTCTGCGAACTCGCCTTCGTGATCGCGCTGGCCGGTGTGCATTGCTCCCAGTGGGCCGAGGAGTGGGTGATCTACAGCACGCAGGAGTTCGGCTTTCTCCGCCTGCCGGAGGGCTTCTGCACCGGCAGTTCGATCATGCCGCAGAAGATCAATCCCGACGTGCTGGAACTCATCCGCGGCAAGTCGGCACGGTCGATCGGCAACCTGCAGGCGTTGCTCGTGCTGCTCAAAGGTTTGCCGACCGCCTACAACCGTGACCTGCAGGAAGACAAGGAGGCGATCTTCGACTCGATCGACACGCTCGAGGCGGTGCTCGGCGTCGCCGCGCCGCTGGTTACGGGCAGCTCGTTCGACCGGGATCGCATCGCCGCCACGATCGACCGCGGCCACCTCGATGCCACGAGCCTGATGGAGGCCTTGATCGCGGCCGGCGTGCCGCAGCGGACCGCCCACGAGCTCGTCGGCACGTTTGTCCGCCGGGCGATGACCCAGGGCGTGTCGCTGGCAGAGCTTACCGATCCGGAGTTTTTGCAGGATTATGCCGGCTGGAACGCCTCGCTTCGCAGCGCACTTGGGGCATCCAGGGCAGTTGAACGGATGGTGAGTTTCGGCTCGACCGCCCCTGCGCAGGTTGCCGACCAAATAGCAGCGTGGGATCGCCGGCTCGCCTAAGTGCGTGGAGCCACCCACGCCTGACACGGGGGTGGCGGGTGGCGACGGGTGTTTCTAGCAAGGCTTCGGCATGGTGCGTGATCGCGTTGGCGACCGCCTGCGTGGCTCCTGCCAGCGCGGCCGACGGCGTGCGTCCCATGCCCGATCCGCTGGCTCAATCGGTGCTCGACTCGCTCGCCTTTCCGCCGCGAACGACCCCACCGTCCCTGCTCGACGCCGCGATCCGGGCCGCCGACGTCGAGGCCTACGATGTCGCCGCACGCTATTTCTCCACGCTCGCCGACCTGCTTGAGAAGGCGGGCGACAAGCGGCTCGATCTGCTCGCCGATCTGGGCGACACCGCCGACCCCGCCAGCCTTCGCCGTCTCGAGAGGGTGCTCGGAGACAGTGACGAAGACGTGCGGCCCATCGTGCAGGCGATACAGAATGCGGCGAGGGAACGGCGGCGCGACCCCGCCCGGCTCACGCAGGCTGGCGACGATCTCTCCAGCGACAATACAGCGACGAGGGCTGCCGCCTTCGACCAACTGGCGCGAGCCGGCGTCGATGCCCTGCCTGTTCTCGTCAACCTGCTGCAGAGCGAAGACGCGGAGCACGAGCGAGCCCGGCAACTCGCCAGGGAACTTATCCGCACGCTCGGTGCTGATGCCAGACAGCCGTTGGTGGCATGGCTGGGCTCTGACGACGTGCAGCACTGGCCCGGCATCATCGAGGCGTTGGCAGCAGGGGCCACCAACGACGATGCAGCCAACCTCGCCGATTATCTGCTGGCCCCGGCACTCGTGCCCGATGTGCCCCCCGCGGCCCGGGATCGGGCGATCCGCCTGCTCAAGCAACTGTCGGGACGCGGACTGCTGCCCGCGGAAGCGATGGCCGACCACACGGTGCCGCCGAGCCCAGGCACCGCGATCTCGTTGCTCACCCGCCGACTCGACCGCGTGCTTTCGATCGACGGCCTCCCCGCCCCGGACCATCTCCTCATGGAGCCCGTGCTCGATCCGGCCATGGCGGCTGCCGCTGGAGGCAAGACGGTGGAGCGGTTCGTCTGGAATTCGGAGTCAGGCCGGCTTGTGCGACTCAATTTGCCACCCCAGACAGCACGGGCACAGGAGGCGATCCACTTGGCCCGTGATCTGGCGGCGCTCAACGCCACCGAGCCCGAGGCCGTTCGACTTGTGATCCTGGCAAGGCTCGAAGCGATGCTCGCTGCCGTGGGCGATCCGCTCACGTCGCTCGACCGCGTGCCCACCGAACAGTTTCAGGCGGCGGTCACGGGACCGGAGGGTTTTGATTACGAGTCCACGGCCGACGTGCTCGAGATCGCCGCCTCCCGCGGCATGTTCCCTGCAGCAGCTGGAGCGGCACGGGCGATCGCGGCCGCCCATGCCGCGGCCGCGACACAGGCAGCCGACGACCAAGCGACCGACGAACACGCATCCGACGACCCGGCCGCTGCGAACGAGGTTGCTGCCCTCACTCCAGAGGTGCGAAAGTCCCTGCTGCGTGCGCTGACGGTGCCCGACGCCACGCTGCAGTTCGAGTCGGCACGGACCCTTGCGTTGGCCGGCGGCGATCCGCCCTATCGCGGCTCGAGCCGTGTCGTCGAGATCCTGCTTCAGGCCGCCACCAGCACAGGCGAGGAGGTCGCAGTGGTGGCACACGTCGATGCGACCGTGCGGGAAGAGTTGGCAACGGGCCTTTCCCGATTCGGCTATCGCGTGGAGAAGGTTGCCTCGGGCCGTGACGCGATTCTCGCCGCGCGGGCCAACATCGACACCGTGCTCGTTGTGATTGCAGCCCGTACGGTGCGGCCCACGGCCCTCGAGACGGTGCAGTTCATCCAGCGGCAGGCGACGGGCGACGTGCCGCCGGTGCTCGTGGTGGTCGATCCGCTCGATGACGATGCCCGTGGGAAATTTCTCACCCAGCTGCTCCTGAAGTTTTCCGATCTGGACTGCGTCGGGATCATGGATCGCCTCGACAGCCTGTTTGTGCCGCGGGTCGATCTGGTCACCGGCAAGCCGATCGGACCGCCGCGATTTCCTGACCACTTGGCTCAGGTCGCCGGTCCGCAGGCCGTCGATCCCGTGGCCCGGCAGGCCCGCGCCACACAGCGGCGGACGCGGGCGAGCCAGGCACTTGCCCTGCTCGCCGAACTGGGTCGCCAAGGCTGGGATGTGTCGGCCGCCGAGACGACCGCGCGACTGGCGGTCATGCAGGGTCCGCAGCCGGGACGCCCCACCGATCTCTTCGGGCCGGCGGCGGCCCTGCTCGGCACCATCGGCTCGAGCCGGGCACAACAGGCTCTTCTGGGGGAGACGGAGCGGGCCGAACTGCCGGCGGAGTCGCGCAAACAGGCTCTCGCAGGGTTCGCGGAGAGCGTGAATCGCTACGGCGTGCTCCTTGAATGCGATCCCCTGCAGGCCGTCTACGCACGGTACAATCAATCGACCGTGTCGTCCGACCGTGCCGTGGCAGGCGCGGTCCTCGACATCATTGAAACGCCCTCCAGGAAGGCCCGCTCCGTCTCCGCCGATGCTGCGCACCCCCGGCCAACACGGTGACGAGACCAGCTCCCCGATCAAGGGTCTGATCGGGTCGGGCCCGGCGATGATGGAGGTCTATGCCATGACGCGGCGGGTGGCCGCGTCGAATGCGTCGGTGCTCCTCGTGGGCGAGACCGGCACGGGCAAGGAACTGGTCGCCAAGGCGATTCACCAGCTTTCGCCGCGAGGTAGCGGTCCCTTCGTCCGTGTCAATTGTGGCGCCCTCTCCGAAAGCCTGCTGGAGAGCGAACTCTTCGGCCACGTCCGCGGCTCGTTCACCGGCGCCATCGCCAATCGCACCGGGCGTTTCGAGGCCGCCCACACCGGCACCATCTTTCTCGACGAGATCAACTCCACCACGCCGAAGCTGCAGGTCAAGCTGCTGCGAGTGTTGCAGGAGCGCGAGTTCGAGCGGGTGGGCGACACCGAGACGATCCGCGTTGACACCCGCGTGATCGCGGCGAGCAACCGTGAACTGCTCGACGAGGTGGCGAAGGAAAACTTCCGCGAGGACCTCTACTACCGGCTCAACGTCGTGCCGATCTACCTGCCTCCCCTGCGGGCCCGTCGCGAGGATATTCCACAACTCGTCAGCCACTTCCTCGAGCACTACAACGAGGCCAACGACCGCTACGTCGTGCACATCCAGAAGGAAGCCGCGGCGGCGCTGGCGAAGTATCACTGGCCGGGCAACGTCCGCGAACTGCAGAACGTAGTCGAGCGGTGCGTGGTGATGGCCACGGGCGACGAACTCACGCTCGACCTCCTGCCGCCGGCGATGACGGGCGACCGGCCGACGGTTTCCCTTCCTGGAAGAGGAGGCGATCTCGACAGTCTCGCACGCGACCTCGTCGAGCAGGGAATGACGACGGCCGGCCCCGACGACGAAAACCTCTTCGACCGCATCGTCAGCCGAGTGGAACGGGAGCTGATCGCCCAGATGCTCGCCGACTGCAAGGGGGTGCAGCTCAAGGCCGCCGCCCGGCTCGGCATCAACCGCAACACGCTCCGCAAGAAGCTCCAAGAGCACGGCCTCGAAGAGGCGGAGTGAGGTCCGTACAGGCCGCGTCGTGGATCCCGTCGCTTGCGCTCAGGGCTTGTCTGCGACTCGGAACCATCCGTGAGGGGCTGCCCGTGCCCCGAAAGCCGGCGTTGCTGACAAGCGCAGGCAGGATGCCGGAGCGTAGTCAGCATCGAGTGAGCGAAGGCAGGATGCCGAAGCGAGCGTCCGGCTCTCGGGGCATGGGCAGCCCCGAACCGTGGCCAGCGGGGCAACACCCCCTACTCCACGATCATGCCGTCTTCGGCCATGTCGCGAGCGTGGTAGCTCGACCGTACCAGCGGTCCCGAGGCCACACGTTTGAACCCCATACCGCGTGCGACTGAAGCAAGTTCGTCAAACTCCTCCGGCGGCACATACCGCTCCACCGGCAACGACTCGAGTGTCGGCTGCAGATATTGCCCGAGCGTGAGGAAATCGACGCCGTGGTCGAGCAGGTCGGCGAAGACGTCGAGCAGTTCGTCGCGGGTCTCGCCCAGGCCGAGCATGAGCCCGCTCTTCGTCTTCACCGTCGGCATGCATCGCTTGGCGTCAGCGAGCAGTTGCAAGGTCCAGGGATAGTGGCTCTTGCGACCGCGGACCGTGCGGTAGAGGCGAGGCACCGTCTCGGTGTTGTGGTTGAAGACCTCGGGCTTTGATTGCATCAGCCTTTCGAGTGCTCCGTCCTTACCGATGAAGTCAGGCACGAGCACCTCGACCGTGGCGCCGGTGGCCGCCCGCACCGCCTCCACCGTCAGACGGAAGTGTTCTGCGCCGCCATCGGCGAGGTCATCGCGGGTCACGCTCGTGATGACCACGTGCCTGAGGCCCAGTCGCTTCGCCGCCTCGGCCACCCGCTCGGGCTCGTCCTGCTCGAGGGCCTCCGTCTTTCCCTTCGGCACCGAGCAGAAACCACAGGGCCGCGTACAGACGTTGCCAAGAATCATGAACGTGGCCGTGCGGGCCGACCAGCACTCCAGCCTGTTGGGGCACTTCGCCGACGAGCAGACCGTCTCGAGGCCAAGTTCGGCAATCAGGTGTGCCGTCTCGCCGTGACCGCCGCCCGGTTCCAGGTTTCGCCGTAGCCAGGGGGGCAGCCGGCGGGATGGCTGCAGCATCGTCAGAGCAGGCTCGGCGGAGCCACAGCCGGTCTTGCCTCCGGTATTGGGGCCGGCGGCGTCATCAACGCTGATGATCGGGAGAGAACCGAGCGAGTGGGTCATGCTGTTATCCGACACTGCGCGTCCGCTCCGATGGTGCCGATCCGGCGTCTTGAATCGCGATGGGAAAGCCCGACTGGATATGCGATTGGGGAAACTCGAAGGCATCGACCAGATGTTCCACGAGCGCCGCCCGGGCATCCTGCAGCCGCACCCGGCGTTGCACATCGGCCTCCACAGACCCCATCGTATGCGTTCCGGCCCCAGCGGCGACAGGCACGCTTTTTATCCGGCGGTGAAGCTCGAGCGGGGGCTGAATGTTGAGAAATCCGCCGTGCCAGGCCACCCCCCGCCGCACGGCGACGCCCACGGCTGCCAACAGCCCGGTCCGGCCGAAGATGCCGTGCATCCGGGAGTCGCGGGCCACGCCGCACCGCAGGCTACGGATCGCCCCTTCCAGCCCGGCCTCCAACCGCTCCAGATAGGGGCCAACCGCGTGGCAACCGAGCCCAAGGCTGGCCAGCGGGGCAAACAGGCTGATGCCGATCTGGCCGGGGCCGTGCAACACCGCACCTCCACCGCGGCCGACGAACCGCACGGTCAGTCTGCGGGACCGCAGTTCGTCGTCGGAGAGGGCAACGTCGGCCCGGGATCCAAGCCGGCCGATCGTGATCGACGGCGCGAGATCGTAGAGCACGAGCGTCGGCGGCCGGCCATGCGGCTCCGACACCTCCCACGCGAGCCGCTCGGCCATTGCTCCGTAGGCATCGATGCCGATGGTGCCAGCGAGCCAGACGGCAACGCCGGCGCGCGACGAACAGCCTCCACGACATGCATTCATGATTCCAGTCGCCTCACTTCGCCAGCGCCGCCTGCAGGGCATCCCACGGCAGCGGTGCCCAGGGCAAGGCTTCCGGCAGACGAATCAGCGCCGGACTTGTCGCGAGTCCCACCGAAAGGCCGGCATCGGCCCGGTCGATCGCACGGTCCACGGCAGTTGTGAGCCGGTCCAGCCAGGCCGGCACCTCCACGCCCGAGCCGCTCGCCACACCCAGAAACCGCGTCGCGCATGCCTCCAGCGAGCCGCCGGCACCCGCAGGGCTTCCCGTGAACAGTTCCTTCACAGCCGGATCGACCAGCGCCTCGAGCTCATCCTGTTCCAGTGCCGTCGTGAACGGCCGCCGAACCCGATCCGACACGCTTGCCAGCCGCACGCCCCAGTGCGACTCCAGCCGCGTGAGCCGTTCAACCAGGCTCTCGGCCGTCGTACCGGTCTCGTCCCGCATGCGTCCCCTCCAGGCCTCGGCCGCCTCGACCGCGGACCGCCGCGCCAGCACCCGGTGGGCCATGTTCACCGGCCGCAGTGTCCACGCGATGCGCTCATGCTCCGCCTTGATCCGCAGGAAGTCCAGTAGCACATGGAGGCACTCGCCACGGTCCGACTGCGTGGTCGTAGAGTTCCAGTCGCGATACTCCGGGTGATTCTCCGCCACGCTCTCGAGCACCAGCCGCAGCCGGGACGCAGCCTGCTTGATCGGCAGCGCACCGCTGGCAAGATCCTCGAGCAGCCGCGTGGGACGCCGCTGCGGCGTCGGAGATTCCGACAGTTCGATCTCGTCCGGCTCTCCCGCTGCACGGTCGACGAGGTGCTCGAGAAAATTCCGCACGCCGCCCCGCAGGATGCCACGCAGCGAGGGAGGCGAGAGCAGTTGCTGCGTGAATAGGCCGGCGCCATACCGTTCGACGAACTCCCGAATCACGGCGAACGACTTTTCGTCTCGCAATCGCTCAAGCACCGAGAGCCGGAGCTGCCGGGCATGCGCCGTCCAGGTGTCGAGCAGACGGGGCACGAGCAGCGACAGGCCGTCGAGAATTCGCTGTGTCGCCAAGGTGGTCTCCGGCTTCGCTCCGCCCGGCTCTGCCGCCGTCGCCGTCTCCACGATCCGCTCCACGAGCGCCTTCGCGGCGGCCTCGAACACCCGATCGAACTCGCTCACGCTCGCCGCACCCCGAGGCCGCCGACTCTCGAGCGCCTTGGCGAGGTGCACGATCTCGGCCGTCTCCACCACGAGCCCCAGCCGCGGCAGGCATGCCGCCAGCCGCGTCAGCAGCCGCTCCCGGCTCCGCGCTAGCACGATCCGTTTGGGATCACCGCCACGCGACAGCGGCACATAGAGCACCATCCGCCCGACAAGCCTGCTCCGCACGAGTGCCAGCTGATCCCGTGTCGCCTCGGCCTCGCCCGCGAGCAGCGCCGCAAAGAGCCTGCCGATAGACGCCTTGCCCACCCGCTGCCGTCGGGGCGAAGTCTGAACCATGCGATGCAGCCCGGGGCCGTGCAGCCGCGCCGACAGCAGCCAGAGCGTTTCGCTCGCCTGCACCGCCGTCTCGATCATCTGTTCGGCCGCGGCATCGCGGTGCCACCGCAGCTTGTCGAATTCCATGGGCGACATGCCCGGAGACGGCGTGGCATCGCGACCGGCCACCGTTGCCGCCGCGCGAACGAGCGTGCGACGCAGCCGTCGCACCGACTCCCGCCAGCCAGAGACGGCATCGATCTCGGCCTGCGATACTTTCGCGCCGGTCGCCGCATCGATCGTGCACCAGCCCACCGCCGCGTCCGCGAGCAGGTTGCAGACGCCAGCCATGAACTCAGCAGCCGCCTCGACGGATGCCACGCCCGCCAGCGTCGAGCCGCCACCGCCTTCCAGGTCGAGCATGCCACCATCGACACCGTCATCCGTGGAGTCGCGCCAGACCATCGACTCATAGGCCGACGCCACGCTCTCCTCGCTGCTGTCATTGTCATCTGTCTGTTCTTCGGCGAAGTCGTCATGGCGTCCGTCGGAACCGTCGGCGTCGCGGCCCGATCGCCGGCTATCGCCCGGTTCGCGACCAGTTGCCGCAGCCGCGATCACGTCGGCCACGCCACTGGTATTGGCCTCGACCAGTTCGATAAACCGGCGCACGCGGGATCGGCCGGCCTCCGATCGATCGGCGCAGGCCCGCGCCATCCACCGTGTAGCCTCCCCCATCCAGACGCCGCCGGAGCGGTCGATCGCCGGACCCTCGAGTAACGAGGCCCAGTGCACGAGCAGACCCATCGCCCCATCGAGATCCCCCTCGTGGAGCAGACAATCAGTGGCCCTTGCATGCGTCTCGGGTGACGAGAACAACGCCACCTCCTGCCGCCAGAATCCTGGTGGCGGCGGCAGGGGCGCGGTCTCGCGGCGGCGTGTGAGTGCCGCGATCACCTCGCGGGCCGAATCGTGAACCTCTCGGCCCGAAAGATGCGGCACTCCCGACACCGTCGTCGTCGCGAACCGATCCCACCACCCGCCGAGCGTCTCGACCGCAGCTGCCGCCCGCGCCGCCGCGGCCGGCGGTCCGTCGAGCGCTGCCTGCCGCCACACGGCGGCATAGCCATCGAGGATCGATTCCGTGATCGCCACGAGGTCCTCCACACGTGAATCGGTCAGGCTCTCGCCCCCGGGTTCGTGCAGGGGAAACTGACCGCCCAGTCCGAGAATGTTCCACGGATCGACCACCGCGCCACAGGCCACCGCCCGCATGAGGAGTGCAGTCGCGGTGTCGAGATGATCAAGTGCGGCGGTGCTTTCTCTTGGAGAGATGCTCTCGCGCGCGGAGATGCTCTCGTCGTCGGCCGCCGCCTGCCGCAACGACTGCTGCGCGGCCACGACGCGGCTTGTAATGCGGGCTGCCATGCGGGCCGACGCGGCGGGCACCATGCCGGCCATCCGCTCTGCACCATCCGCCCGACCAAGCCGCGCAAGCACGGCCGCCAACGCCACGCTCTCCACCTGCCGCGCCCGCCGACCGGCCAGCAGGCTGTTGATGTGCCGTCGCACGCCCCCGAACGGCTGTCGCAGGCGGCGGGTTTCGTCGTCCAAGAGCTGCCGATGATCCTCCGGGAGTTGGGCCATCAGCCAGCGGTAAAACTCATCGCGGTAGCCGGCGATTCGCGGTAGCAAATCGGCCAGCGCAAGGCTCGCGGAGGAAGCTCCCGGCCCGTGCCCGGAGAGCCCCGACGCCATCAGGATCACCCCCGCTAGCACCGCCGCCGACTCGCGCCGTAGCTGTGTCTGCCGCGCCGGCTCTCGGTCAGCGGACGACTCGACCGCCGCCTCGGCCCACGACAAGATGCCATCGAGCGTGGCCTGCTGCACGACCATCCGTCGGTAGAAGCCCTGGCCGTCGATGCAGGCGGGATCCCACAGGCCGAAGAGATAGTTGGGCCTGCTTGCCGCGGGATGCATGAAATCAAAGGCCCGTGGATCGAAGGCCAATTCCTCCAACAACGCGAGGTCGAAGTCGGCCTGCCGCAGCAGCTGTTCCGGTGCCTGCTCGAGGATTGCGAGCGCATCCTCGACGAGCCGACGATAGCGGCCATGTGCAGCCCCCGCTCCACGGATGAACAGCGGCACCGGTCGAACACGCTCATGCGGATACGACTCGGAAAGCTGACCATTCTCCAGCACGGCCACCGGCCGCCAGCCGACGTAGTCATTAAGCCGGCCGATCGCCTCCTGCACGACCGCGTCAGGATCGGTCCCGGCCACATCCCCGGCCAGATCCCCGGCCTTGTAGCTGGCAAGGATGGCCTGCGCTGCCGCCATCAGAAAGAAGGGCCGCTCCAGGCCGCCGACCGGCTGATGTTCCAGAAGATCGCCATGAAAATCACGGTAGGCCGGCAGCAGCCGGGAGAAGAGCAGGTCGATCACCGCCCTGGCCTGTGTGGCATCCCGAAAGGCAGTTTCGGTCGCCGCGAGCGTCTGGAGTCGCTCGGCCAGCAGCGCGGCCACCCCCGCCGCGGCATCGGGCCGCTCCGGGATCGGTCCGGCGGCAGTGCCGCCGGCCGGGGCCGGTTCGACGGACTCAAAAAGGGCGTTCATCGCCCGCCACACGGCCGGATCGAAGGTCCCGGAGGAGAAGTTCAGGTACCCCAGCACGACGGCCGCAGGATCGCTCGGTCGGCTGCGTTGCGGATCGGCCTGCGGATGGTTTCGGGAATCGGTGGGGGGGTCCTGCCGCATCGACACATTGCCTCGTTGTTTCAGGCTCGTCCGGGGGCGGCACGGGCCTCGGGGATCGCGCCGGAAGTCATGGAGTTTAGCAGTTTCGCAGGCCCTGATTTCGTGGGCTAAGCTTGGCATACGGGAATTTGCCCCCGCCGCTCCGAAAGACTCCCTGCCCCCGTTTCTCAGGCCACAGCCATGTTCGTCAGGATTCACGCCTCGGCTTGCTTGATCCTGCTCCTGACACTTGCCTCCGCGGCGGTTGCACCCACGCCGGCCCTCGGGCAGGCCTGCCTCGCTGGCACGGCCGCCGACGAGTTCACGGCCGATGGGGCTGGGCTGACCAGGGAGTGGATCCTGCAACTGCCCTACGTCGCCAGCGGCTACAGCCTGAATCAGGTGGTCGTGGGAGACGGCCTCGTCGTGGCGCAGACCACCGATGGCACCGTCCACGCCGTGCAGGCCGCCCCATGGGGCGATGGCGTGCCGGCGGCCGGTGCTCCGCGTCCCGGGTCATTGCTCTGGTCACAGCGGGTCGGCTCCCGCGGTGGCCCGATCACACGGGCCGGCATCGGCCCCGATCTCGTCGCCATACCAAGTGAACAGGGCCTCACCGGCCTGGAACGGTCAACCGGCCAACTCCGCTGGCAGGAGCCCATCGGCCAGAGCGTGTCGGGAGGCGCAGCCGTGACCGGCAACTGGGTCTATGTGCCCACCTCAGCCGGTGCTGTCAACCGCTTCGCCGTTCATCCGCAGCGGCAGCCCGCGGCATCAACATCAGCGGACGAAAAATCCTCTCCGGCGAAGGCTGCCAAAAAATCACCCAAGAAGACCAAGTCCAAACGGCAGCGGAAGGAGACCATGGAGCCCATCGCGATCCATGCCGGCGGCAGCAACGACGTCGCAATCGCGCCGATCCCGTTGGTCGACGGCGTGCTGTGGTGCACGTCGGACGGGCTGCTCGTCACCCTGCAGCCAACAGAACTCGATTGGCGGCGCGTGGAATTCTCATTGGAGAATCCGCCGGCCGGTTCGCCAGTGGTGCGGGACCGCAGTATTTTCGCAACCACCACCGCCGGCGACCTGGCCCGGATCGAACTCCCCACCGGCACCAAAGACCTGCAACTGGCCTGGCACACGGTGCTGCCGGGGCCCGCCTTCTCCGGGCCTTTTCTCTCGGGTGACACGATCGTGGTATCGCTCGGCGACCTTGGAATCGCGGCCTATTCTGCCGAGACGGGGGCCGAACTCTGGCAGACCTGCCTGACCGGCACCATCCTCGCTGTCGGTGGCGGCCGGGTGTGGCTGATCGACGAGTTGGGGAAACTTTCCGCGTTTGATCTCGCAGACGGTTCCCCCCGCGAGCGGCTCTGCCTCGGGCCGTTCACCCTGCCGGTAGTGAATACGCACTCCGACCGACTCTTGCTGGCCTCTCCGTCGGGTATGCTCGTGAGCCTGGCACCGCGTGCGACAGGCACGCCCACCCCCGCCGATCCGGCCGATCCGGCTGCTACCTCGCCCGCTGCACCGGCACGCGGACCTTCGGGTCCTGCTGCCACGCCTCGGCCATGAGCCCGTAGAGGTCATGATCGTACCGGTAAAGCCGGTGGGGATCCTGGAAGAAGCACTCGCTGGCCACCGCAAAAAACTCCCCTGGCCCTTCGGCGGCGTAGTCATCGAACGCGACGAACCGCCCCTCGTCAACCGCCTCCGCAAACCGTTCCCGGCAGTCGGCCATGCCCCGCATCCACTCGCGACGCGCGGTGGCCGACGCCAGCGGCGGAACGCCGTCGATCTCGCCGTCGAGCAGGTCGATGACATGGGCACATTCATGGATCACCACGCTCCGCGGTCCGTCGCGGAGCCGGCCCCCCTCGACCACCCGCGGCCAGGAGAGCACCATGCTGCCACCGTTCCAGGTCTCGCCCAGCCGCGGTTCCTGCCACTGCAATTCACCGCCACCCTCCAGCGGCGTCGACCGCGAGACGAGGTAGTCGCCCGGATAGACCAGCACCGACTGCAGGCGGTCAAAAAACTCGTCGGGCATCCCCAGCACGATGAGACCGGCTTGGCCGGCAATCGACACGCGGACCTCGTCGTCGATCGTCATGCCGCGACAGCCCTCGAATCGCTTCTCGGCAATGAACACCGCGACCCACGCCCGCAGCCGCTCCCGCTCGTCAGCGGCGAGCCATTGCATCTGCCGCAGGTTTCGCCTGAGGATGTCGTCCCAGACCGGTGGCCACGGTCGATCCTGGATCGAGCGGCGTCGTCGTGACCGCAGCCAGCCGAACATGGCGACACCCGTGGCGTCTGATGCTAGGGCTTCAACGGCAAGGGCATCCGCCTGAAAAACAGGTCCAGTGCCAGAATCAGACAGCCGCTCGACACGGCGATGAACGACAGCAGCAGCATCGCCGTGTAGACGTTCATCGGTGGACGCGGAGCGTTGGACTTCGAATCGTCGGCCATGGCATTCAGAAGGGTTCGGAGTCTGAGGACAGGCTCGGGACTGGGATGACGACCGGCGTACTCTTTCCAGGGGGACTCAGGCTTTGAGTCGCGTGGTGACCTTGTCGCCCCGCTGGACGATGCCCCGCGAGTACTCCCTCACGAGCACGGCGATCGCGCGATCGGGTTTCACGCTCTTCACGATCGCGCGTCCCAGATACTCGTCATTGCGATAGACCTCGATCTGGTGGCCGGTCTGGAGGCCGTCGTCGAAGCCCAGCGAGACCTCGATGGCGTCATCCGCCACGGCCATGACCACGCCGTTCATTGTCGGCACGCGGTCCTTCGGCAGATTGTCGAGCGAGAGGCCGTTTTGCTTGAGGAGGAGGCGGGCCTGCGCGACCTGCTTTTCCAGTTGCGACTTGCGCTCGTTGGCGATCTCGAGGAACGACTCCTTTTCGTGCAGTTGTCCGGCGATTTCCGCGGCCCTGGTCACCTGTGCGTCAACCTTCTGCTGCCTCTCGCGCACCTCGGTCTGAAGCTTTGCGACTTCCTCCCGGGCGCGGGTGAGGTCGGCCTCGACGGTCGCCAGGTCGGCGATCTTCTTCTGCATATCGGTCAACTTCTCGTCACGGGCTTCCGTGAGCTTCTTGAGCTCCTGATCCTTCTCGATGAGTGCCTGCTGAAACTTGGCGATCACCTGGTCGCGGGCCGCCTCCGACGAGGCGACGTTCGCCGTCAGCCGCGTGATCTCCTGATTGAGACTGGACTCCTCCGCCTTGAGCTTGTCCAGATCTTCCTGCTTCTTCTTGGCGACTTCCTGCCAATTGACGTGCGACGAATAGATCGCAACGGCAAAGCTCATGAGCATGAGGCTCATGACGAACACACCAAACACGAAGATCTTGCCGAGGACGTTTTTCATGGTCGAACCACTGCGCTCGCGGAATGGCGACGTTTCAACGGGCGGCATGGCACCGCCTCCCGCCCGCTCCTGTCAGCCTAAGGGTTGATCGGCAGGCGGGTCAACGAGTCTGCAACCTCCCTCGCCGAGACCATCCCGACAGCAGCGCGACCGCTGCAACCGCCACGCACGTCCCCAGCGGCAGACTCCCCCACACCAGCCACGGGCTCATGCGGCCGTCCGGCATGACGCGGGCCCGCAGGGTGCCGGTGGCCCTCCTGGGGCCCCTGGCCAGCAGCCGCCCTGAACCGTCGATCCAGGCCGAAAACCCTGTGTTTGCCGCGATCGCCAGCGGTGTCCGCACTTCAACTGCCCGGAAGATCGCCGCCGTCAGGTGCATGTCGAGTTCGCTCGACCCCCAAAACCAGCCGTCGTTGGTGAGGTTGACGATGACGTCGGGCCGGTCGCCCTGGCGGGCCAGGTCGAGCACCAGCGACCGCACCGCTTCCGGCAGGGCTGTCTCATAGCAGATGTTCACTGCCACCCGCGAGCCGGCGATCGTCACCGCCACCGGCTGCGTGCCTGCCGTCAGGCCAGCCGGGAGCGGCGTGAGCCGGTAGAGCCAGGGGAACCGCTCAGCAAAAGGGATGTATTCACCAAACATCACGGGATGCTGCTTGCTGTAGCACGCCATCGCGACGCCCTCGGGATCGAGAAACAACCCGCAGTTGTAGTTCCTCGCGCCGGAGGGGGCGCGGGGGGTGACCACCTGCTTGTCGAGGCCAACCAGCCAGTGCGTACCATACCGCCGCGCGAAGGCTGCCAGCAGCGTGAGCCGCTCCTGCTCGAGGATGCGATGACACTGCGCCTGCCTGTCGGCGGCAGTCCCCGTCGCATCCCGGCCGGCAAGCGTCTGTTCGACCACGCTCTCCGGCAGCACCTCGTCAGGATCGATGTCGAGCAGGCCCCACCGCCACATCGTCTCTGGCCAGACGATGAGGTCCGGCCGCGATGCGCCGGCTTCGCCCACGCTTGGTCCTTCACGCAAGCCCAG
>CANHCU010000035.1 GCA_947459185.1 Planctomycetaceae bacterium
GACATGCCACCTCCCATCGACATACCACCTCCCATCGACATACCACCTCCCATCGACATACCACCTCCCATCGACATACCACCTCCCATCGACATACCACCTCCCATCGACATACCACCTCCCATCGACATGCCACCACCCATCGGCATGCTATGGGACTCACCGACGATGTCGTCAATATTCCACACGGAGATCGTGCCGGCGTTCCGGCCCACTTCCGCGGTCGTGACCAGGTTCGGCTTGTAGCTTGGCACCGTCGAGGGTGCCACATAGCCAACGGCCACCTTCACGCCCTCTTTGGCACCTCCACCGGCTACGAACGTGAAGATCTTTTCCGGATTGGCAACGCCGTCAGCGATGTCGCGGCCGCTGAGCGCGGTGATGATCGCCTCCCGGCCGGCCCCTGCCGAAACGATGATGTCGTCGTAGTTGTCGGCGTCAACGTCACCGACGGCCACGTTTACGCCGTTGGGAAACTTACCGGGCAGCACGCCCTTGAATTCTCGGACCAGCGTGCCCTTCGTGTCGAAGAGACGCACGTTGGCGGCGCCGGCCGTTCTGGAACCCACGGCGATGTTCACCGTGCCCTGTGGGCCGAGTGCCCCGACCGCCAGGCTCACGCCGCCGACGCCGGCCTTGCCCGCGAAGGCACGGAATGTGGCCGTTGGCTTGAGTCCGCCGTTCTCATAGACCCTCACCCACGAAGCCTTTGACCCGGTGCCGAAGGCCATCGTCTCAGGCGTGTATTTCGACCTGAAGTAGGCATTGATCTCCTCGGCAGTCCCGCCGATGGGTGGCGCCTGAGCTGGCTCTGTGGACGTGCCGATGCCCGATGCGGTCGCCACGGGGCCCCGGTAGTTGGGGAAGGCCTTGATCTCGCCGACCGTGTTGCCCTTGCCGTTGACGACAACAGTCGACTGAGCCGTCGTGCCCAGCGCCAACCGCAGACCCTCGGTGTTGCCGAACTGGAACACCGGCGACATCATCCCCTCGTCTTCATGCTCGAGGATGTGGCAGTGGAAGACATACTTGCCCGGGAAGTCGAGCGCCCGGAATCGGATGGTCACACTCCCAAACGCCGGCACCATGATCACGTCCAGCGGAGAGACGTAGTTGGCGGCATTGGCATTCGGGAATTTCTTGTCGGGCTCGATCGGGAAGCCGTTGATCTTCGTGACGATGAACACACCCTGGTGGATGTGGAACGGATGATTGAGCGGGCCGGCGTTGAGGATCGTCCACTCCTCGACCGTCCCGATCTCAAGCTGGGGCATAACGCCATAGCCAAACTTCTTGCCGTTGATGTAGAAGTTGTCGATGTTGATGATTGGCGCGCCGGTGTCGGGATCAACACCATCAATGGTGCCCAACTGCTCCAGCGAGAACGTGCGAACGACGTCCGGCGTCTCCTTCCAGAGCGGGTCTGCCTCCTGCGGGGCAAACACCGGTGCTTCGGTGGTGACGGCATCCCCTTCCACGACGAGGGTGGCCAGCACGTAGTAGTAGCCTTTGCCGCTGTCGTTGTTCCGCGACTCTTCGCCGCCCCATCCGTCCATGAAGTAGTAGGTGCCCGGTGTCGTGGGGGCGGTTACCGCCATCGACATCCGGTTGCCCGGGCTGAGCACGGTGAGCGCGGAGACGTCTTGCATCCGTAGTTCACTGGCGCTGAGCGTCACGTTGTACGGGTGGACGAACGCGCTGGCACCGTCCCGGGCAAGAATCGTGGCATTCCAAGGGTTTTGCAGATTGTCGTCTGCGATGACAAAGTTCGTGGCGCCACGGGCGCCGAACTGGCCCATGTTCAAGACCTGCGTCTCACCGGGGCGGAAGCGGATGATCGGATTCATCTGGCCATTGACCCGCTTCTGCCAGCCGTCGGTGTAAGTAGTCCCGTTAGCAGAGTAATTATTCTGGCTGCTCGTACCGATCATCTGTTCGAACTTGCCATCGACGGAGATGTAGGACTGCGAGAGAACCAAATTCACCTGCTTGAGTTCGTCCTTGTACTGCGGCCACGGCTCCAGTGGGTTGCCGACCATGATCATGCCGGCTAGGCCAGCCTCAACCTGCTTCTTCGACACATGGTGCTTGTGCGGGTGATACCAGTTGGCACCTACGCTATTTTCGTAGGTGGAGATCGGGATGTTGATGTCCACTGTTTCGCCTGGCTCGATTGAGACGTAGACATTGTCCGCCGTGCTCAGGTCGGGAGCGTGCGAACCGTGGTAGTGGAAATTGGAAGTGAAGACCGGATCGGAGGGATCGTTGTCCCCGGCGAGATCATTTGTCAGGCGAAGCTTGAGCGTGTCGCCGCTGTTGATCTGGAGCATCGTGCCCGGAAAGCCGGCCGGGTATGACGTGCCGTAGGCGTCGAACTCGTAGGCCATGGCGTAAGAGTTGTAGTCACGGTACTCATCCGGGAGGCTGCTGTAGACTTCTCGCCCGCCGACGAGGATCGGATTGGAGTCGAAGCCTGCCGTGACCATCCTGACGTTGGCCTCGAGCACGCCGTTCTGGCTCTTGATCACATCCAACGGCCGCAGATCTGTCTGCTGGGATGCATATTCGGTGGGGAAGATAACGTTCTCCGCCGCCATCACCGTCCGCTGCTCGAGCTGCTCCAGGTTGAACTGCCTCTGGACCCGGCGGGCCCCACGGTTGGCATGCTTGCGGGTGGAAAAAACCGATCGAAACCCGGTGTGGCGACTCATTGCGAAAGCCTTTTCAGAAAGATCCCTAAGAACAAATCTTCTACTATCGAATGGAATCTACACTCCGTTTTATGCGCGTCAATTTTTTTGCGCATTATTCCTTGCAGAGGGATCGCGAGGGCCCTCTCTCGCACAAAAAGGCCGTTTCCCTGCGGGATCGCCCCCGGGATCGACGCCGCCAGCACGCTATTCCAGGCCGAAGACTGGCTGGTAGAGAACGGCTAGTCCATTTGTGACGACGGTGACATTCGCGTGTCGGTCCGCACGCTGATGCCGGGAGAGACGCCCGCGATGCCGGTCAGGCCGCTTTCAGCCGAAGCCGCCCAAGAAGCCTCGTCCCCATCCAAGCCCGCAGCGCAAGCAAGGGAATGCGGGCTGCCTCACGCCGACAATGGAGCCGCCTGTCTCACGCCCGTTCGTGTCGCAGGCTCGGATCGACCGCCGCCGCGGCACGGCTGACGTCGAACCCCTCGCCCAAAAACGCTGCGAGTCGCTCGGCGACCTTGCCCGGATCCTCGAGCACGTCGAGATACTTCACGTCGAGCACATCGAGCACGCCCTCCTTCCGCAGGTGGACAAGCAGCGACCGCACCTGGCTCACCTGCCTGGCAAACGTCGCCTTGAGCGCCTCGTCGGTGATCCGGCCGCCTTCTTTCCCCAATCGGTCGAGCATCTTCTTTTGAGAGGCGATGATCTCGTCGAGCGGCCGGTGCATCATCACGACGCGATATTTCTGATTCCGCGGCAGGTGTGGCATGAGCTGCGCCACCAGCTTCACCGCCTTACCGCGGGCCTGTGGCACCCACGATCCGTCGACGGCCAGCCGGCGGGCGAGTTCGTGTTCGAGGTAGCCGCGTTCGTTGCTCGCGTCGGCCGGGCGATGGTCGTCGGCGAAGACGGGCACGCCCCCCGCCGCGAGCATCTGCATCATCATCGACGTGCCCGAGCGCGGCAGCCCCGTCACCACCATCACCGTTTCGGCCCTGCGAGGCAGCGGCAGCGGCGGCCGCGACGGCGCCCAGGTGTCGTCCCCTTCCCTCTCGCGGAAGAGGTCCCGGATCTCCTCGGGGTGCTCCGGGCCGGCTGCGGCACCCGTGAACCGGCTCGCATGCTGCCGCGCCTCGTGGGCCAGATGGCGATGCCGGCGACTGGCGTCTGCATCACGGCGGACGAGCCGGTAGAAACGGGAGAGCGAATGGTGCCCGAGCGGGAAGATCGGATTGACTTCGACCGCCTTCTTGAGTGACTCGAAGGCCTCGTCGATTTTCCCGAGCTTCCAGAGCGCGAGGCCGAGAAGATGATGCGCCGGGCCAAAATGAAAATGCTGGCCGACCGTTGTCTTCGCCTCGGTCACCACCCGCTCCGATTCCCGGCGACGGAAGGCGACGCGGGCCAATCCAAAATGGGCCTGGGCATTCATCGGGTCGAGTTCGACCACGGCCGCATAGTGGCCCTCGGCCCGGGACCAGTCCCGCTTCCGTAAGGATACGTCCGCCTGCTTGAGGAGAAGCGAGGGCCGGTTGTTGGTCTGCACCTTCTCGGCGAGCGCGAGTGTCTCGATCGCCTCGTCGTGGCGGCCCTCGAGCGCGAGCACGCTCCCCTCGAGGTAGGCCAGCGCGTGGAGGTTTAAGCCGCTGGCTCGCTGGAGCTTGCCAAAGCGGCGTTTGTCGGTTTCGCCGACCTTCTCCCAATCGATTCCGGCGGCATCCGCCGGAGCGTTTTCATCGACGGGATACTTTTCCTTCCACTCGGCCAGCTGGGCCTTCGCCTTCTCGGCGGCCTGTTGCATCGCGTCGTTTTTCCGTTCACGGAGCTTCGTAAGCGTGGCCCGGGCCTCGATCGGCAGCTCCTGGCGGATGAGCGTCTGCAGGAGATGCACGCCAAACCGGCTCTCCTGCGGAAACGTTTCCCAAAGGTCCTCAAAGATCGTTGCCGCCTGCGTGAGCCGGCCGGCATCGACGCACGATCTCGCGAGGTTGTATTGCAACTCGCGGGTGGTCTCGGCAACCGCTTCGGCCATGTCTTCGCTCGGCTCGTCGATGTAGCCGAGATCGACCAGCTGGCGGATCGCCTCCTGAGCATCGACGGGATCGATTTGCGTGTTGGGGGGATGCCGGCCGTCTTCGCCGCTGACTGCATCCCACGAGTCGACATATTCCACCGGCTTCGGCGTCTCGAAAATCGCTTGGAGGGGCCGGCCGTCCATGTCGCGGCCGACGGGCAGGCCGAACAGGGAAAGCACGGTGGGAGCGACGTCGAGAAGCGAGGCACCAAACACCAGATCGTCTTTTTTGATCCCCGGGCCGCTGGCGACGAAGATGCCAAAGTCGCGGTGCTCCGCCGCCGGGCCGGCCGGCTCGTTGGGCACGCTCTTGGGCCGCAGATGATCGGGATGGAAGCCGTGGTCACTGATCAGGAGCACGGTCGTCTCGGGCCCGGCCAACTGCAGGAGCCGGCCGAGCATCAGATCGTGGTAGCAGTAGGCCCCCTTGATCACGTCCTTGTAGAGTTCGAAGTCGTGTTCCTTCACCCAGTCGAGCCGCGGCGGGTGATACTGCATAAAGGCGTGGCTGAAGTGGTCGATGGCGTCGTAGTAGACCGCCGCAAAATCCCAGTCGGGCACTTTTTCAAGGAGGTGCATCGCCGCCCAGTGGATGCCGGTGCATTCGGCGATGGTCTTGGCGAGCGTGCCGAGCCGCTTGTCTTTTTCCTGGTCGATCTCCGGGGCCCTCGGCACAAACATCTGCAGGAGATCGCCGTCGAGTTCGTGCGGATGGAGCCGCTGGTGCGAGAGCGCCTCGGCGAATTCCGGCGGATAGACAGTGCCCGCCCGCAAAGGCCAGGCCGCGTCGAGCGGCGCGACCGCCTGCTGAAAGTGGTTCGAGACCATTGCGCCGCGGATCGGCTCGGCGGGAGAGCTTGGCCACCAGCCGACGACGAGCGAGGTGTGGCCGGTCTGGTTGAGGATATTCCAGACAGCCTTTGTTTTTCGCGAGAGATTCGTGATCGGCCGAACCGCTCCCGACTGCGGATCGGGCTCGGAGAAGCCGTGGATGCCGTGCTTATACGGTCGCTTGCCCGTGGCGATACTCGTCCAGAGCATCGGCGAGAGGGCCGGCTGGAGCGTGGCGAGATTCCCCATCACGCCCGTTTCGACCAGCCGACCGACGTGGGGCATCAGCCCCAAGTCGACCAGCGGCGAAATCACTTTCCAGTCGGCGGCATCCCAGCCGACGAGCAGCACGCGGCGTTTGGCTGCCATGGGACTGTGGCCCTGCGAATGGCGTCAGGCCGACACGGTGGCGTCGACTCTGGCAGCCTTTGAGCGGCGCAGCCGGCGGCGTTCGAGCAAGGCGAGCGAGCCCATCACGAGCGAGAGCACGCTGCCTGCCGAGGCTGGGTCGATCTCCGGAACGGAGGACGGCGAGCCGCCGGTGTCGCCAACCTGGATCGGCGCGTCCGCTGTGGTGTTGTAGTAGGCATGGGTGAACGTGAAACCTTGGCCAACGACAAAGCCCCCGGTTGTGCCGTGAATATTGACTTGCCCCCACCCGTAGTGAACGCCGCTCGAGTTCGTGAACTTGAACCCAAAGTAGCCGATGTCGCCGATGGCCCAGCCTTGTGCATCGGCATCGACGCCGGTGCTGCCGATGCACGTCATTTTGATACCGTCTTGAGCACTACCAAAAAACTGGTAGCCTGCCGCTAGGGAGGCGTTCACGTTAAACCCGGTGTTGAGTTTGGCAAAGCCGTTGAACGTCCGCGAGGTTGGCGATACGAACCGGGCGGGCCCGAGTTCTGTGACGGACGCCTCTGTTGTCCAGTTTCTCATCTGGAAGTCGTTCGTTCCGTCGCCATCGACGTCCCAATAATTGAATCCGGCTAATGCAGGCGGCGACAGCGGCAGCGTCGTCGATTGAACTATTCCCGCCTCTGCCAACTGCGGGGCCGCAACGCCGGCAATAGCGGCGGCCGCTCCACTGGCGACGGCGAGTTTCTGCGAGAGCGACAAGCGACGAGCGGAGTTGGCGTCGGACACTTGAACCGTCATGGTGGATTTCCTATCGCTGGTGATCGAATCTGCGGCGGCCGCGAACCATTCGGCGGGAACCGCAGCAATAGAGTATCCATTCATCGAATCCCGTCAACTTTTCGGCAGCGAGCGAACAAAACCCCGCAGCCGCTCCCCATCCAAGCCCGCAGCGCAAGCAAGGGAATGCGGGTTGCCGTCAGGGGGATGCCACGCGGATTCCTCTCGCTTGCGCTTCGGGCTTGCATGGGACTAGCCCGCATCTTCCTGTTGAAAACCCATAATTACGGGAATATGCTTTCCCATATGAAAACGACCGTTGATATTCCCGATGAACTTTTCATCGCCGCCAAGAAGAGGGCGGCGGAACTGCGGCAGCCTCTGCGCGAGCTTTTCGAGCGGGGTCTGCGGGCCGAAATCAGCAGGCCAGCCACTGCGGCGGGCAGATCGAAAGCAGTCAAGCTGACCTGGGTGACGGTCGATGGTGGGCTGCCAACCGGAGTGGATATCACCGATCGGGCCGCCATGCATGACTGGCTGAGCGGGCAGCGATGATCGCGATCGACACGAATCTTCTCATCTACGCCCACCACTCGGGTGAACACGTCGGTTGAACAAGCGGGGTCAACACGAACACACCGGTTGGAGAGGTTCGGGCGTGAAAATGGGGATGGGAGCGAATTTCTCTTCCGCTAGTTGGGGCGGGCGAAGAGCGTTGCCACGGGATCAAATGCTGTTCAGAGTACATGCTTTCAGCCGTCCACCCCGCTGCTTCCGGTGGCACGACGGAAGCCAATCACGGGCGTTGACGGTCTTGTATGTACGCCTGTATATTCAGACCAAAGCCGCACTGATCCGTTTTCAATCGCTGTGAAGCACCCCAACCATGATTTGTGATCTGCGACAAATTGAGGTCGTAGAGGACGCTATGGCCGCCGTGCTCCGCCAGAAAACGGAAGCCGAACGATTGGCGATAGCGTTTCGGATGTGGTCTTTCGCACGTGACATAACCGCCCGCCAGGTGCGGAGCGATTGTCCGGACCTGCCGGAATCGGAGGTCAAGCGGATCGTAGCCGGGAGATTGTCGCATGGCGCCTGCTGAACCAGCAGGGTCGGGCGAGCGCGGCCCTGCCGATCTGCTCGCTCATCTGGCCACCAGTCTCGCACTCCTCGAAATCCCCTATCTGGTGACAGGATCGATGGCGACGATCGCCTATGGCGAACCTAGGTTCACCAACGACATTGACGTGGTGATCGCCCTGCCCGAAGAGAAGATCGATGCTTTTTGCGATCGGTTTCCTTCGCCCGAATACTACTGTCCGCGTCACATGGTCCTTGACGCCGTCCAGAAGAAGTTTCAATTCAACATCATTCATCCGGCGTCCGGGCTGAAGATCGACATGATGATCGCCACCGACAGTGCATTCGATCGCAGCCGCCTTAACCGCGGCAAACGGATTGCCACTTCTGACGATGAGTTCGCTTTATTCGCATCGCCAGAAGACGTCATCCTTAAAAAACTCATCTATTACCAGGAAGGACGATCAGAAAAGCATCTCCGTGATATTGCCGGTGTCCTCAAAGTGCAGGCCGAACGCATCGACCGGCACTACATCGCCCAATGGGCCGATCGATTGGGGGTCAGCGAGGAATGGGGCTTGTTTCCCGAGCAGTGAGAACCCATCACGCTCGCTTCAACCAGCGGCGAAATCACTTTCCAGTCGGCGGCATCCCAGCCGACGAGAAGGACACGACGTTTTTCTGCCATGTGACCGCCTGCCCTGCGGATGGCGTCAGGCCGACACGGTGGCGTCGCCTTCGGCAGCCTTTGCGCGGCGGAGCCGGCGGCGTTCGAGCATGGCGAGCGAGCCCATCACGAGCGAGAGCACGCTGCCGGCCGACGCCGGATCGATTTCGGGGACGGACGACGGCGAACCGCCGGTGTCGCCAACCTGGATTGAAGCGTTAGGCGTGCTGTTGTAGTAGGCCTCGGTGAAGGTGAAACCCCGGCCCACCGGCGTTCCGGTGATGCTAATCTGCCCCCAGCCATAGTGGACGCCAGTCGTATTCGAGAACTTGAACCCGAAGTATCCGATGTCGCCGATGGCCCAGCCTTGCGCGACAACGTTGCCGCCGATGACACCACTGTTGGTCATCCTGATCGATTGTTGAGTATTCGACAAGAACTTGAATCCTCCTGTCATCAAGCCGCCAACATCGAATCCTGAACTGAGCTTGGCGAAGCCGCGGTTCGTCCTACTCGACGGGGCCACAAACTGAGCCGCTCCCAGTTCCGCGAGCAAAGCCGCTGATGATGACTGATTAATCAGGTCGAAGTCGGCCGTCCCGTCGCCATCGACATCCCAGGAATTGGATCCGCTTGATGCAGGCGGCGACATCGGCAGTGTTGTCGATGGAACGATTCCCGCCTCCGCCACCTGCGGGGCCGCAACGCCGGCGAAAGCCGCGGCCGTTCCACTGGCGACGGCGAGCTTCTGCGAGAGCGACAAGCGACGAGCGGAGTTGGCGTCGGACACTTTCACCGTCATGGTGGATTTCCTGTCGCTCGTGATCGAGTCTATGGCGGATGGCGACCCATTCAGCCGAAGCCGCTAAATCCAGACTATTCATTACCCAATCCCAGTCAAATTTTTGGGATAAGGGGAGGAAAAACGGCGTGAAAGAAGAGAACGGGAGCAGCAAGGAACCCCGCCTTCATCCAAGGCCGCAGCGCAAGCAAGGGAATGCGGGTTGCCGTCACGGGAACGCCACGCGGATTCCTCTCGCTTGCGCTTCGGGCTTGCACGGAAAAAGCCGACGACGCTCAAGCAGCCCCAGCGATCCCAAGACGAGAGCCAGAACACTTCCGAGGCTATTCGGGTCGATCTCGGGAACGGCGGAGGGACTGCTGACCGGACTTGCGAGACGAAAACCG
This sequence comes from Planctomycetaceae bacterium, assembly GCA_947459185.1. Classification (GTDB taxonomy): domain Bacteria; phylum Planctomycetota; class Planctomycetia; order Pirellulales; family UBA1268; genus CAMCQY01. The sequence continues at coordinate 9,677 of CANHCU010000035.1, forward strand.
ACTGCGTTGCTCCCGAACGACGGGGCGCGCGACTCTCTTTCGGGGGACGACAAGCCGAGCGAACCGTCGCTGCTCCAATGGCCGCCCCGCGTCTGACGAGACGTGCCGGCAGCACCCGTAAGGTCGTTCCACTCGCCCAGGTTGCCGCTCATGTCAAACGCGCCGTAGGCACTCGCACCACCGTTGGTGCCCACCGTCGTCACGTTGCCATCTTGGCTGTTCCAGTCAGCTTTCTGGTTGAAGTTCGCACAGGTGCCGCTCGTGACGGGGCTCACGCCGCCGAACGTGCCACTGCCTACGGTTGTGGCCGATACGGCCCTCGGGGCCGTATCGCTCTGCGTGGCGTAGTTCCAATAGCCCGCGTTCGTGCCGCCGCCCTTGTAGTAGGCCGCCTTATACCACTGGTCTTCAGTCGGGATATAGAACGTCGCACCGTTGTTTACCGCCGGGGCAATGCCGGTGGTCGCGCCATTGAGCGTATACGCCCCTGTCTCTGTGCTCGACGAACTCGTTGCACCATTCATGAGCCAGTTGGATACCCTCGCCGCGTCGAACCAACTCACGAAGTTCACCGGCTTGTCACCCATGTTCGTCTTCACGGCGTACTTGCTGCCGGAGGACGCACCAGTTGTGAGACTGATCCCCCCACGGGCGCCGCTCCCCATCTCCGCGTTGTAGACGGAGTACGGATTGGTGCCGTTTCTATCCACGGAGTTCAGGAAGTCCGTGTACTGCTGGTTCGAGAACTCGTACTTCATGATCTGGAACGAAGTAGCGACGGCACCGTAGCCCGAGGGAGCAGTGTCCGCCGTGTTCCCCGGATCGCCGACCGTTACCCACTGGATCGGTCCTGCGAATGCCGAAGCCGGTAGCAGGCAGGCCACCGCAGCCAGCGAAAGGCAAAACGCCGTCAACGAGATGCGATTCACGGTCGTGGCTTTCGCGTCAGGATGGCGTTTTAGGAATAATCGTTCTCTTTTAGACATCCCGCCCAACCGTGTCAAATAAATCGCCAAACACATTTAAAAGACCCGTACATCACGGCTTGCAAGGGCATGCGGATGTCGATCACGGGCACTTATTGGCCAGCAAAATCGCAACTATCCCCTACTTCCTGTCTCGTAGTGATCACGTAACGATCACGATCAGGTCTTGGGCTTGATTGCCCGTCCTGCTACCGTTTCAGCTTGCATTCCCACGCAAGGGCTTGGGGGGCAGGAACCTTACCCAGATAACGCATTGTGGATGACCATGGGCCGTAAACCGCAGCAAGCCCGTAGCATTCTTTCGATGGCCAGAATGCTCGACGCCGCAGAGGCCATTTTCGCAGAGGGCGGGGACAACTCCCTCACTGTGGAAGCGGTCATAAGGCGCGCGAAAACTTCGGTGGGAAACTTCTACGGCCGCTTCGGAGACCGCGACGGCCTCCTGAAAGCAATGCACGAGCGGTTTCTCTTGCGACTCGGAGGCGCGGCGCACGTGGCGGTCGCAGCAGCCGGCAACGAAAAAACCCTCGCAGGCGCAATCGAGGTGTTCCTCTCGCACGTCTTCACTGCCACGCAGGAGTACCGCAATTCGGCCCGCTTCTTCGTTCTTCATCGTTCGGCCGACCCAAACCTGCGGGCTCAGGGCATCCGGGCGAACGCCGTGTTCGCCGGCATTTTCACCGCGCTCGTGCTGAGCCACCGCGATGAGATCGCTCATGCCGACCCGGAGACCGCGACCGACGTGGCCTGGCGGATGGTGTATGCGGCTTTGGCCCAGCAGATGATGTTCGACGACCAGGAAGTCAGCGGCAAGCCGATGACGGTCCCGGCGCTAGTGCACGAAATCGCATGCTGTATCGTGGCCTACCTCAAGGCACCCCCGGCGAAACGCTGATCGCACTTTCTGGCAGATCTGGCGCCCGGTCTCGCACGGCACGCTGGCAGATTCTCCCGTCAGCTGGCTCTTCGGCGGCGGGACCAGATTCGCGAGCCGGAACCCAGATTCCGTGGATGGCACCTTTTTCTTTCGATCAGCCTCGCTGGCGAGGCAGCATGAGCCCCAGGGGCGTGCACCTGATGCGGTCTTCGCCGCGGCGGAAAGTCTCCCAGGCCTCGGCGTAACTGAGATCCTCGCGTTTGGCGAGCCTCAAGCAGGAGTAGCCCAGGAACGAGGCCATCAGGATCCGGAACGGCGTCATGGTTTGTGAGAGGTCGACCGTCATCGCGATCCGCCGCAGCGCATCGGTTTCCCGGCCCCACGTGGCCGCGTAGGCCGCCAACGCAGCATCCAGTGAATCGCGCTGCTCGTGCAGGCACTGAGCGAGCACCGTCGCGCCTTCCATGGCCGCATTCACCCCCTGCCCCACGGGCGGCACCGGAGCGCCAGCATCGCCCAGAAGCGCTACCCGCCCGGCCACGAGAGACGAGCACCGCTTGGTCTTGCCGGTCGGCAGACATTGCCGATGGCTGAACTCCTCCACTTTTGCATCGGAGGCGAAATGCCGCAGCAATGGATGGGCCCTGTCGAGAAAACGACCGGCCTCGCCGGCGGAGTCGAATCGCCTCGTGCCGCTAAACCCGATCTGGCAGAACCAGCGCGGATCCGCCGGCCCTCCGGGGCCGTTGATCGCCCCGGCCACTGCCGTCACAGGATGGACCGCAAGCACATAGAGATACTGCGGATCGAGTTCGTCGAGATGCTGGTCCAGATGCAGCATCAGGGAATGGTTGCCCAGATCGGCTCCCTCGACTGCAAACCCGCTGGCCTGCTCGGCGATCGACCGCCGCACACCGCTGCCGCCGCCGTCGCAGCCCACGACCAGATCGAACCTTCGCACGTCGCCGGCCACGTCACCCCGCGACGCGATGCGGAGCTGTGGCTGCCCGGCATCGACGAGGGTCGTCTCCGCACCGAAGTGGAGGGCCACGGAATCTGCATGCCGTTCAAGCAGATGGGCCTGAAGACAGCGGCAGATGTCACCGCGGCTCCCCGTCCAGCCCTTGCCGTGATATGGCTCCTCTGCGAAGCCAACCCCGAGCCGATGGAGCCAAGGATGGGGGGCGATTCTCAGCCCCTTAAAGTGAATGAGCCCGGCATCGAAACGGTCGGTGATGCCGATGAAGCGTGCCGCACGCAGACCGTGGCCCGTGATGTCGATCGTGTAGCTGCGGTCGGGGTTGTAGGTTTCGACGCTGAAGTGGTCTTCGGCACGCTCGAATACCGCGATCTCAAACCCGCCCTGCTGGGCCAACGCCGCAGCGAGCGTCAGGCCCGCGGGCCCGCCACCGACGATCGCCACGCTGATTGTCACGTCTTGTCCTCGAGGATTCCGCCAGAACCAGAGAGTATCCTCGAGATTCGTCCGGCGCCAACGCAAGCCATGGGATTCAAGGGGCCGGCCGGGTCCCTGACAGCCCCTTGCCGAGATGCATGCCCGAATCGAGCAGCAGCAGTTCGCCCGTCATCGTGGCGGCACCATCGATCAACCAGATCACCGCATCGGCAACCTCCCCCGGAGTGCTGGCCCGCTCCAGCGGAACGGCCCGTTCGTATTGGCTCTTCAGCAGCTCCATGCCGCCCTCGCCGGCTCCGCTCGCAAACCAACGGCTGAGAATCAGACCCGGGCATACGGCATTCACCCGCACATGCGGTGCAAGCATCCTCGCCATGTTCAGGGTCAGGGCGTTGAGCGCTCCTTTGGAGGCGATGTAGGGGGCCGAGGTGCCGATCCCGAGCGCCCCTGCCATCGACGAGACGTTCACGATCGCCCCCTTGGCCTTCGTCAGCTCCGGCGCACAGGCGCGGATCATCTGGAAGGGCCCGATCAGGTTCACGGCGTAGATGTCATGGAAGACCTGCGCATCGACCCCTTCCCAGCCCGCCATGCTGGCAACCGACGTGCGACCCGCGTTGTTCACGAGCGCGTCGATGCGTCCCCAGCGATCGACTGCGGCGCCGACCATACTGCGGCAGGCAGCGTCGTCGGCGACGTCGGCCCGCACCACCAGCGTGTCGGCACCAGCCTCGGCGCAGGCTGCGGCCGATGCTGCGGCCTCCGCCTCGCTCTTCGTGTAGTTGATGACGACGTCGTACCCGCGGCGGGCCAGGCCCAGGACCGTGGCGGCTCCCACACCCGTGGCAGACCCTGTCACGACGGCGACCTTTCGCTCTGGCATCTCAACCTCCCTGCGCATTGGCCTCGCTACCTCTCACGCCCCTGAACGTATCGCAAACGCCGCCGGTGGTGAATTGAGCAGCGTGTTTTGCGGGCATCAAATGAAAATGGGCTGGGCACCTTGCGATAACTGGGAAGCCACAACGCAGGGCGATGGCGAGGCGACGGTCCGCTGGGTCCTTCCTGGTTGGGAGAGCCGCTCGCCTCCGCCATAGTCGGTTCGACTCCGACCGGAGCCTCTGCTTCTGAAACCACTGCGATGTACCGGCAACAGCGGCCTTCGCCGGGATTTTTTGTTTTCAGCGGCGGTCGGTCCGGGCGGATCGGCTGCAAGGGCTCGGTCGCAATCAGCCGCTCGCGACTAACCGGCTCGCCGTTCCGTAGGACGCTATCGCGAGCCTGCTCCAACGCCGGGTTCGCCATGCCCGCGGGGGTTTATCCCCGGGATTGCCAGGACGAAGGATCCCGAGCGCTGTGGAGGACAGCCAGCACCTCGACACGATCTGCCAGCACGATGAAGTAGACGATATACCGAAACTGCTTCAGCCTCACGGCACGAACATCTTCCCAAACCTTGCCATGCAACTCGGGCATCTTCTCGATGCGCGCAAGCACTTCCCGAAAACGCGCAAGGACCTGATTTCCCAAGCCAACGCGAATGGCCTCAAACTGGTCGCGGGCCTCCTGAACATCGACCTCCGCTTCGTGGCGCAGGATGACCGGCAGACTCACGAACCACCTTCAAGCCGCTCCAGCACTTCCCGCCACGGCTTGCCGACGCCGGGGGATTGTGCGGCACTGGCGCGGCGTGTGGCGAGTTCCGCAACATGCCAATCAGGAATGTCCCGGGTGTCGACCTGTTCCGGTAGGCTATCCCAGATCTGTTCGATGAGATCGAGACGATCGCGTACGCTCAGGCGATCGATGCCCAATGAATCGATGCGAACGGCCACGCATATTCTCCTTACGATGGACGGGGAAACACTTTTCGTAGTTTACCGCCTAGGCACGGAGACAAAAAACCTCCTGGCGGGGAAGGGAAAAAGGTGCCAGCCACCAAAAATAGAGAAGTTGGCATCTTGCCCAGATTTGGTGGCTGGCACCTTATTCACAGGTGGCACCTTATTCAGGCAAGGGTTTGCAGTGCGCTGGGGCTGGGGCGTTATCAGGCGGCCAGCCTTACCTTCAGCCGAGTGACCTGCCCCCATGAATGACGCCGGATTTTAAGTTAGGGTTTTGCCCTCTGACGCTGCCCCCAACTTGGTACCAGCCGGGTTGTTAGCCATGCAGGGCCTTACTTTCCCCGAGGAAAACGCCAAGTCCCCCTGAGAAGTGTGCACATTTGGTTGCAACCTCAAAAGCCCCACAGCTGTTCGCGGGAAAAGGTCCCTCTCTGGTGCCGGACCGTTCTGTTTCCTTCCCCATGGAGATCCCTTCCCCTCGACCACCACGCTGACTCTCTGCGCCCTGCTGGCCTTCAGATTCAGCTTCTGGCTACTCAAGTTTCTGTTTCTCTCCGGCTGGTTCGACTGGCTCGCCCGGGACACCACCAGGCTCGAAGCCGCCAGCAATTAGCGACCATCCGGCACAGTCCCGGACACCTCGGCCTTGCTCGCGGCCTTCGAAGCCAATCGTTGCAGCCACGCACATCATCCCCGCCGCCAACTCCGGCTCCCAGAACATCACGGTGGGCGTGCCACTTTCGTGCAGGATCTCCCCGAGTTCGCAGGGAAGCGACGACGGCAGTACCACCACCGCGTCATGCGCCTGCACGGCCCGCGTGAGGATCTCCCTCCAGTGAACCCCCCATTCCTTTCCCCACTCCGCCCCGTAATGTACCGACTCAAGCGCACACCGCTGACGACGCGCCTCGTCGAGCAGTGCCTGATTCGTCGTGTTGTAGTCGGGACTGCTCCAATTCGGGCAGAGCACCAGCACGTTGAGCACCGCGTCGCGGCTGCGGCCGCGACCGGATGTCACGAGCCGCTTTTTTCCGGCCGGTCGGGTGATCAGCCCTCGCGTCCGCAGGGTCCGCAGCGCGTGGACGACCGTCCCCTGCGACACGCCGAACCGCTTCATGAGCGCCGTCACTGGCAAGATCGGCGTGCCGGGAGCCAGCTGGCGAATGTCGCGCTCGAGCAACTCGGCCACGCGGAGATGCTTCGGGGAAACGTTACGCGGGGGTGACGGCATGAGATGCTTGGGCCATGGTGGAACGCATCTTCAAGCGAGCGTTCCCTTATCGTGGCTCTTTTTTCGAATATGTCAACATGAGTTTAGGCCTTGTCCGCGCCGGCAGAAAGCGATTCATTCACAGTTGGAATGATTCTTCGTTGACGCCGAGCAATAGCGTATTTAAACTACAACCCGCTGGCGTTAGGCCCGGAAGTCATGTTGGTTTAATTCTGGAGTCGTCGCCTGCTTGGTATTCCACATAGCGTTCAGACGGGGGATTTTCACATGGGCAAGCCTCGCACTCGCATTGGCATCCGGGACGCGTTTACGCTCGTCGAACTGCTTGTGGTGATCGCCATCATCGGCGCGCTGGTCGGCCTGCTCCTACCGGCGGTGCAGTCGGCCCGCGAGGCGGCCCGCCGGTCATCGTGCACGAACAATTTCAAGCAGTGGGCCCTCGCGATGCACCAGCACCATGACGCCGTCAAGGCTTTACCCTACATCGCACAGCGGCGAAACAATCCGGAGACGAATACGGCGTCCTCCGCAGACAATAGCGGCCAACGCAGATCGTTCGTGGTTTCCCTTTGGCCCTACATCGAAGCAATCGATCTCTCGAACCGGTGGAATCGCGATGGGAACTACTGGAACAACACGAACTACCCCCTCATGCAGACGTCGCTACCGCTCTATTTCTGCCCGAGCGACAGGCCCGGTGCCATGTTTCCAAGCTCGCAGATCGTTTATCAAATGCGACGCTGCAACTACCTGCCAAACGCGGGGCCGACCCGCATGTTCGTCGCCAACACCAAAAACGCACCGTTTGGATACAAGTCAGGGCCTGGCTTCTCCAGCTATAATCACGATTGCGTCCCCTATCGCACCCCGCTTGGCAGCATCACGGACGGCACATCAAAAACCCTCCTTATGGCAGAAATCCGTTTTCCTTCGAACGATCTCCTAGCCACCCGCGATAGCCGCGGCCTGGCGTTGCACGACGTTCTCAACAATTTCACGGCCGCCGCGCCGCCCAACAGCGGCACGGACATGGCTTGGCTGTGCGGTGACCCCACAATTTCATGTGCACCGCAACCAGATGACCTCACCAATTATCAGTATATTGCCCGCAGCAGACACCCTGGCGGTGTCAACGCGGCGTTCTGCGACGGTTCGATCCAGTTCATTCCCGACGCGATCCAGCCCGGCGTGTGGCAGGAACTGAGCACGATGAACTCCGGCACTTCGGTTGGAAACTGGTGATGCTGAGTTTCGGAAGCCCTTGCGATCCTGCGCTGCTGCGGGCCATGCTCTTCATGGCGGCCGTGCACTCCTTCGCAGGGTGCGGCGGCCCGCAGACTGTGATCACGGGAACCGTGAGGCTTGACGGAAATCCCCTGGTAGGTGCCACGCTCGATATGTTTCCAGTCGCGGGCGTCGGCAGGGTCAGCACCGCCAAGACCGACGCCAACGGCCGCTACCAAACGACAGCGTCGCCAGTCAGGCTCTCGGTCGTTGTGCTAGCCACGATTGTGGACGGGCAGATACCCGACTCAACGAGTGGCGAAATGATCGACGCCGTAAGGAGCGTCGTGCCGAAACGCTACGGATCGCACGACACGACGCCCCTCACCGCCGAGCCCGTCGACGGCCAGACGACGACGGTCGACTTCGAGCTCACTTCGAAGTGAAAACGTCGCCATTCCCGACTTTGGCCCCGTCCGATGGTACGTCGGCCTCCCAGCGGATCGTAGAAACAAAAGCAGGAAAAAGGGGAGACGGCTCATCAGTGCTTTCCCGCCGCGGGAAGCCTAGTCGCACAAAGAGCGGCATGCACATAAACCCCGGGTCGCTTGGATCCACCTGAGCCACAGGCCCAAGATCTGACGGTCTCAAGATGCCACCGACAGCGACACATGGCACGACTTCAACGACCCGAGGGTCGGCTATCGAGTGAAGATGAGGCCCGTGCTACTGTTGGTGACCGTGTCCAAAGGGAAGGTCGTCGGTCAGACACGGGAGTCCCCCGATACTCCCTCTGGTGGACACGAAATCAGCGACGTGTGAGGCAACGTCAGGGCCATTCGCCGCGCTGCGGTGAACTCCAGACAAGCGGCCCGTGAAGCACGGTGAACACAACTGACACACTGGAAGGAACACGTTCTCAGATGAAGAGAATACGCCACACCGCATTGACGGCGACTTTCGCTCTTCTGACGGTGACGCTGTTTGGCTCCTTGCCGGTGTCGGCAACGGAGACGAAGCCGATCAACGTCAAAGACTTTGGCGCCAAAGGCGACGGCGCGACCGACGACACAGCGGCTATCAACGCAGCCATTGTCGCAGCACACAAACAGGGTGCGGGTGCCGTCGTATCGCTCCCTTCGGGCCGCTACAAAACGGCGATGGGAGCGGAAAAGTCCATTTGCATCACCGGTGCTGACGAACTGACGTTTCAAGGCGAAGGCGACACCACCATCGTATCGGGTGATCTCGATCAGCCGGTGTTCCGCCTGCTCAACAGCAAACGCGTCACCGTGAGGAACCTCTCGATTGATCATGAACCACTGGGCTACACGCAGGGAACGATTACGGGTGTGGACATCTCGAACATGACGTGCGAAGTATCGATTGACCCCGGCTATCCCGCACCAAACGATCCGAGTTTCAAAGGCTCGACGGTGCATCCGTTCGTGTTGCCGGAGAAGAATTACTATCAGCTCGATCGCTACTGGCCCAACCCGATTGAAATGGTAAACACCGGTGAGCGCACGTGGCGCTGGAAGCTGAACGGGCCGCCCAACATCGAGAACTGGCCCGGCAAACGGTTTTTCATTTACACGGAGACTCGCAGCCACGCTTTCACCCTCAGCGGTCTACGCGATACGACGTTGGAAGATATCAATTACTGGGGCGGCGGGGCCAACGCGGGCTTCTATATCAGAGGACTGGAAGGCACCACAACGTTCCGGCGTTTCGTGATCGGTGCACCTCCCGGCTCGACCAGACTTTATTCCTGCGCAGGCGGCGGCCAGATAAGCGGCCTTCGCGGAAGGCTTCTACTCGATCAGTGCGACTTTTCGAAAATAGACGACGACGGCATTGATATCTTGTCCAATTACACGCGCATTATCGAGCAAAGAGATAGGCGGACGCTGGTCGTGCAGGCTAAAAACAGCGATTACCGCAAGGGCGACCGGGTGGAACTCTGGGATTGGCAGCACAAAAAAAAGCGTTCGGACGCCATCATTACAACAGCCACGCCCAACGCCGGCGCAACGCTCGTTATTGGCCTGGATCGGGATGTCGTGACCGAGCGTGTCGGCGTGGGCGTCGGCATGAACTTCAGCCGCGAGTCCATGACCGACGGCATAGACCGGCTCATCAACGTGGCGACGGTGGGGCAGGAAACCATCATCCGCGACAGCACGTTTCAGGTCTTTCGTGCGAAGTGCCTCAACTTAAAAGCCGCCAATTGCACGATTGAACGGTGCACTTTCAGCAATAGCTTCCAGCCCGCGATTTCCGCCTCGCCCGAATGGTATTTCGAGGAAGGATCGTCCATTCACAACTTCACGGTGCGCGACTGCACTTTCACCGACAACAATCATCCCAACATTGTTATCGGTGCGTCACCACTTTCGGGAGTTCCCGGCACCAAACCCATCGTGAGCGATGCGCCGGAAAACATCTCGCTCGATAGCACGGACATCCTGATTGAAGGCAACTCGTTTTCCGGCTTCGGCACCACTCCGAGTGTCTTCCAGTGGAACTGGCCCGTCGGCCCGGCAATTACCATCACCAACGCGGCCCGCGTCATGATTCGCGGTAACAGGTTTGGCCCGCTCGCTGAGAGTGCGCCCAAAGGCACGCCCAAAGTCCTCGTTGAGAAATCCAACGACGTACAGATCATGAACAACGAAGGCCTTTCCGCTGAGGAAACCACAGTCCGCGAGGCGCCCAACGCGTTGTAGGGCCTCACGGACAATGATTACTTCAACAGGCTCTTCATTCCCTCGCCCGCCGCTTCGCCGATCAGAAAGTAACTCTCGGCGTTGGCGAACCAATGATGATCATGGGTCGGACAGGGGGATAGCTCAGCAGGCCGGGCAAAGTCGGTGGTCTTGATGAATACGGCATTCTTGATTTGCTTTGTTCCTTCTTCCTGCGCCTTTCTGAATTCAAACATCTCTCCCTCGGTCACCGGTCCGCCATTACCCAGTTCACCTACTACCACCGGCAACGTTGGCACCTTGAATTCCTTGCGGAGATCACTGACCAGGTTGACGAGATTTCGTGAATACTCAGCAGTCGCTGGTTGCTCACACATATCGTTCCAACCCTGTTGCCAGTAAAAACCCGCGATCTCGTATTTCTGGTCCCCGAGTTCAGCCAGTGCCGCCCGCACTTCTTCGACCATCTTGGTGTAACAGGGCCCTACCTGACCGCCGGAACTTGGCGGCCTGAAATCAACGAACAGACTCTTGCCGCCCCACGCCGTTTTGATCAAAAGCACTGGCTCTTGGTAGAAGTCGCCGAGGATAAATCCGAAACCAAGTTCGGGGCCAATGTGCCTTCTCGAGCCATCCGCGGCATAGCCTGTGTAGCCCACCGTGAGGCCACCCTTCAGGACCTCGTCGCCGACCTTGAACGATATCTGCACATCGTCCCGAACGACCCAATCCCCTTTTTCGTCCTTGAGCTTCTTCATCTTTGTGGCGCTCTTCGAATTCGCCATTGACCAGACCAGGCTGCCCTTGCCTCCGTTGTCGTCATGATCCACCGAGCCCTGCCCTTCCATGTTGGATTGACCGGCGAGAATGAAGACTTTCACGGGCCCCTTGAGCGTCTCCGCGGCAAGGACCGGGCTCACGAACAACGACACAACAATCGTGGCTCCAGATACGACACCAGCGAGATGCTTATTCATTATCCATGTTCCATCCTTTGTTTGGATGCAAAATGACTCCCCCTGCTCTCAGTCACTTTGAGAGTCGCTTTAATTCCGGCTGATCCGTGGCGGCCTCAATGGCCTTGATGGCCTCCTCCACGGCACCGACACGCTGGTCGTTGAGTTCGTCACCGGGAAACAAATCTTGCTCAACCTCGGAGTTGAAGCTTGCAATCAACTCCCTCAGCGCTGGGATCTGCGGCTTGGCGGCGGAGCCATAGCTGATGATCATGTTCATGATCTCGCCGGTGCGGCTTTCGCTGCCATGCCCGCCCTGGGTTTTCGCCAGATCGACCGCCGCCGCGATGCCTTCTTCGAAATGATATTTGGTGAGCGTCTTCACGCCCTCCATGCGGATATCATTGCTGAACATCGTGTCTGCCGGCGAGGCCGTGCTCGCCGCCTCAATGAGGTCTGAGGCCAGCGTCTGGGCTTCCTCGACGGTCAGATTGCTGATCAAGGTGCTGATTTGGCTGCGGGCATGTCCGGTGGGCAGCTGCATGGCGACACGCAGGGCGGGAAGGAGCAGATCCTTGCGGGCGTTCGCGGTGGCGGCGGTGATGTTGCCGTTGAAGAGGATCTTGGACAGCGTGTAGTTTGCGAACTGGAGGGGATCACTCCAGTCGATTGGGTCGTTCGGTTGTGCGTTGGTGATGAGGGCCTGCAGCAGGGCCTCCACATGGGGGGCGGCGACGTCGGTGTCGAAATGCCCCAGGGACCGGGCCGCCAACCAGCGCAGGCCGCGATCCTCGTGATGGAGCAGGCGAATCAAGACAGGCAGGGCTTCGGGAGCCTTGAACTGGCCGAGCGCGTCGCAGGCGCCCATGCGCAACCAGGCATCGGGGCCTTCTGCCGCCGTGATCAACTGCGGCACCAGGGAACGCGTATCGGGCCGCGTGGCCAATTCCCATGCGGCACGGCAGCGGACAGTGGGCGACCAGTTGCCCAGGGACTTGGTCAGTTCCTCGACGCTCAGCTTGTTCTGGTCCTGCTCAAAACGACCGGCGGCAATCGCGTCAGCGACCTCCTGCTCGGTCAACCAGGCGGGAGCCTTCGTCTCCGTCCCTGCCGTCACAGGCTTGTTGTCCTTGCCGGTGATGCAGAGTTGTTTCAAAGCCACGGCATACGACAGGATGTGGCACGCAGTCGGACTCAGGCCGTGATAGGTGCTCCTGCCATAGTAGGTGTTATCGTCAGTGCTCCCGGGGCTGTAATATTCACCGCCGTCATAGGTGAAGGTGCCGTCACAACGACGCGCCAAATCGAAATGCCATGACATCTCCTTGAAGAAGGCCGCCGCCGCCCGAGGACCACCCATGTTGGCACCCATCATGCGCCAGAGATAACTGAAACCCTGGCCGCAATGCCCAACCTCCGTATTGGGATAAGAGGCGACACTCATCTTGGACCAATAGTGCGTCTCCCGGATGCGATCACCCTGAACCCCGAACATGACGGTGACGATGGGGCCCTTGCCGTTGTTCGCGTGGCTTGCATCAGGACCGTAGACGGGCTCGTGTTCGCCGTAGTTGAGGTAGCCCTTGTCCACGTAATAACCGAAGAATCCGTTGGCCCGCTCCACGGCAGGGTCGATCTCGGGATCTTTCAGTCCGCAGCGTCGACCGAGGACGATGGCAAGGTTGGCCGACGCCGCATTCTCGAGCACTGCGCCATAAGGCTCGATGGAACCATGTAATTTTCCATCCTTGGTACGTGCAGATATGCCGTGTCCGAAGGTTCCATACATGCTCTGGCCCTTGGCCAGCGTGACGCAGACCTCATTGAGGGCGTGTTCCACCGACGTGTCGCCGGTCTGCAGGTAATACTCACTGAGGAAGATGCCCAGGTATCCCATCCGCCATACGCCCATGCCGATCTTCGGCATGTCGTATTTGAGGGTCGGAGGTCCGACCTCCTGGGCGATGGCCTTGATCTGCGGTATGTAGCGGGGATCGCCGGTCGCCAGCATGGCGAGCCCGTTGACCTCCTGCCACATATCGGTCTCTTTGTGCAGCGCCGCACAAGCTTCTTCAAGGATCTTTGCCGACTTGGGGCAATTGTAGGGAGCGGTGTCGCTGTAGGTGCCCAGGACACGCATCTTGAGTGACACCGACTCGGTCTTGCCCGCCCGCCAGCGCAGCAGCACCAAACTGCCGCTGCTGGTCTTTCTGGTGTTTCCTTTTGCTCCAGGCGCCGGCGACTTCTCAGACTCCTGGATGGCCAGGGCGATGCTCTTGCGGGCATCATCAGTGAAGGGCTGGTCGTCGATACCCAGGATCACATCGTCAACCTGCATCACACCGTCGGCCGGCGAATCCGCCCCCACATGAGTCACCAGAATCTGGCGACTTGATCCGGTCGTCCGGCCATACTCGGCATCAGCTTTTGTCTCCGCCTTGGTGTAAACCCAGCCGCGCATGCCGGTCGCACCCAGATTGTAGGTGAGCTCGCGATCGATCGTGGCGGCGTCCTTGGTGAGATCGGGGACTTGTGAGAACAGCGGGCTGGTGAGACTCGTCGCGAGTGCGGCCAGCAGGCCGATGGTTGTGATCAATGTTTTCATGATCATGATGCGGGGTCTCACGAAGAAGGATTCCTTCAACCGGCCCTGCATGCCCTCGCGAGGAAAGAAAATGGGCGACGAGGGACTCGAACTTTCATCAAAAACATCGGACAGCATACAAAACGGGCCGGGGAGCGGCGCAGAATCCGGCGCAGTTGGCCCCGTGCCGATGTTTTGGCTGAATCTTGGCCTTGGTGCGGAGTGGGCAGCCCTGTCCGCAGCCACTCAGGCCGCTGTCTCGGAGCTGCCGCTTGCCGCGCTGCGGGAGTTGGCTGATCTGACGAGTGACATTCCAAACCAATTTGCTGCCACAACTGCGAAGATCGATGGCCCCAGCCAGTAGTCCGACCACAAGCGGTGGCCAAAAACCCCGGCTTCGGACCTACCCCGGCCAAAACTGTTCTGACTAGTGTTCAAATTGGAGGTCCTATTTCTGCACGGCCATCAGCTCCAACGAAGGGGCATCGACAAGCACGTTTTGCAGGGGCGGAACGATCGCCGGACCAAGGATGACTGTCGGCTGTGGTTCAATTTGAGGCCTTGATACCCATGCAACAACTCCGACGGAGCCTTCCATGGCCCACCCCGCCAAGAACCGTCTGCATGACTACGAAGCTGGCTGGCTGACGCTGCTGGTCGAGATGGGCGTGGCCACGAAAGAGCAGGCTCACGAGGCCATGTGCCGGGTAGCTCAGGCGGCCATCGACGAGATGAATGAGCAGCGGGAGAGGCGGCGGGCGCGGAGGGGGAGAAAAGAACCATGACATCCGCTAGTGTGGGGGTCTGTATTTCGGGGCCGCGTTCAGCCACTCACACTCTCACATTGCCGTCGCCATGAAAGCTGCCAAAGGATTGATTAACTGGATCAAGACGGGAATCAACGAGGTCACGTCCGCTATCGATGCGGAACGGGAGGCTCGGATTAATGGCCATACCGCTCGCGTGGAAGCAGAAGTGGGACGCGTCAAACAGGGATTTGTGTTTGAGGATGCGGTTAAGAAATTCGAGATAAGCACCGGTGATCGTCCGGTCGTTGCTGAGCGCGTCTATAGAAGGTTTCTGGCCCGCACGTGGACAGATTTGAGCCTGACAGACCGTGAGGCAGAGCTTCTCAACTGGGCTGCTGGCTGCCTTGGAATCCCGGCCGGCAAGGTAAGCCAACTCAACCAAGAGGCAGCTGCCGATGCCTTCCGACAAGTCTTGGCTGCCGCCCTCGTTGACAACCAGATCAATGACACAGAGGCCGGGCACCTCGCCCAGATTGCCGCACGTTGTGGTTGCACCGTACCGACCATGATGGCCACCTTCTTTCAACAGGAAGGCGAGGCACTCATTCGGTCAGCGTTTACCCAATACACGAGCGACGGAAAACTTGAACGCGACGAATGGAAGCAGTTTCTGCAAACCGTCGAACAGCTCGGTGTGCCGCGAGACAAGATGCTGCACGCCATTCGACTGCCCGCGAGGCAACTTATTGAGCACGTGCTGGCAGATGCTCGCAGTGATGACGAGATTTCCGAACGTGAGGAGAAGGTGCTCGCATCTCTGCTCAGCAACTTGATCGATGACACAGCCTTCGCGTCATACGTCCGCGACCAGATAGCCGAGACGAAGTGGAAAGCCGATATCGCGAAAGGAAGGCTTCCCAGCATTGATGCGCCGCTGGAGGCAGCCTTACGAGCGGGTGAAATCACGCACTACGCTGGGCCGGTTCGTTACGTTCGAACCCGAGAACTCTCCGGTGGCACGAAGACGGAGGAACTCGACGGGCTGGCAGTCATCACCGACACGCGATTCATACTCAGTGCGACAGACAAGTCATTCCAGATATCCCACCGAAAGATTCTTGGTCATAAACTCTCGCCGGCAGGCCTAGAAATTCGATCAGACGGCAAGGGAACCGGCACTTACTCCTTCCCAGCTGACCACGACAAGGCGGTCACCATCTGGCGAGTAGCTATCGGCCGTGCGAACCAGACCATCGTTGAAACGGGAACCAATAATACGCGGCACATTTCACGGGAGGTGCGGCAGCGGGTCTGGCAGCGATATGGTGGCCGCTGCGCCGAATGTGGTGCTGGTGAATACTTGGAGTTCGACCACATCGTTCCCGTCGCAAAGGGCGGCAGCAATTCGGACTCGAACGTTCAGCTTCTGTGCAGAAAGTGCAACTTGAAGAAGAGCGACAACATCTGACGCGATGCTCGTCTGCCAATAAACACAAGCATGACAAGACAGCGATGGGCGTAGCGGCTGACGGGGCGGCGACCACCGTAGGCTTGCATCTTGTGACGCCTAAATCCTCGCCGATTTCCGGGCATATTCAGTGAGCGCAAAAATCGCCATCAGCCGGCGTTGCTCACCATCTCGCAGCCGCTGATCTCTCCCGCGGCTCGTTCTCCGCCCCGCCTGCGCTCCCCGTCTGCACCCACCGAGAGGCCCAAGTGCAAATCCACATCCAACTGATCCCCATCTCCGGCACCAACGAACTCACTCCCGGCCCTGATCCACCTGAGAACATCTATCACTACACCACGGGCCTGAAGCTCAAACAGATCATCAACTCGGGACACATCAGACCCAGCACTGCCCACGTCCCACCCCACGAAAAACCCGTCGCATGGTTCAGCACCCAAGAACAGTGGGAGCCGACCGCCACGAAGGTCCCCGCTCCCGGCATGCAGGGCCAGATCGAGACCGCCAAAGCCCAAGGTGGCTTGGTCAGGATCACGGTGCCGGGATTATGCGCACCCTACGTCTTCCCGCAGCTCCCTCTGATCGCCGGCACCAAGCCCAGCGTCTGCATCGGGCTGCTCATCGCCGGCCTCGAACTCGGCTCTGATCCCGATTCGTGGCGCTTCAGTACGACATCCGTCCCCACTGCTCTCTTCCGCGAAGTTGAGTTCTTCGACTTTGCTCATGACAGCTGGGTGGCCGTTGATATGACCGAACTCGCGTGCCGGAACTGACTCACACGTCCCTCCTGCCCCATGGAGCCCCTTTCCCATGACCACCACGCTCATTCTCTGCGCCCTGCTTGCCTCCGGGCTGGCATTGGCGCTGTCCCGAGAGCACCGCATTCGCCGGGCCTTTCAAGCTCTGGCCAATCGGGTGCTCGCCAAACTCCACGAACGCTCTGGGACTGGATTTATCTCCAACCCCCAACACCACACACGCCCACCCCATTCCCGGAGGCGACCATGACTGCGTTTCTCTGGCTGGTCTTCACGTCCAGCTTCTGGTTCCTGAAGTTCCTGTTTCTCGCTGGCTGGTTCGTCGCCAGATGGGCCACGTGGCTGCTCTGGCCAGTCGGCATGCTGGTGGCTGGCCTTGGAGCCCTCTGTGGCCTGGGCTGCCGACAGGCTAGCGCCGGCTGGTTTGGTTGGCTCGCCCGGGACACCACGAAGCTGGAAGCCGCCAATCGAGCTGTCCATGCTGCCGCCCAGGTCGTGAACGAAAGTGCGCGGCTACAGGCTAACCAGAACGTCGCGATAACCGAGGCCATCACGGCGCTGTCCTCAGAGCGTGCCCAACTCGCCGGCCATCTGCAGCACATCGGCGAACTGGCTACGCAGGATTCCCAGTGGGCCGCGGCGCTCACTGCGTTCAGCCCGGTGCTCGTCGCTGTGGCTGTACTGGCCGTCGGTGCGCTGGCCCTCTGGCTAGCCTATCGAGAGCACGCTGGAGGCGCAGAGCTGGCCGAGGTGCTGGTTGAGAGCGTCACCAGCGAACACGGCAGGCTGAATCTGGGCATGTTCAACAGCAGCGACACCCCGGGGCCACACGTGCTGCTTCCCGGTGATGCCCAACAGGTTTCATCCATCCCCACCACACCCAACGATGAAGGAGGGCTTCCCTTTTGAGCCACATAGTCGAAATCAAAACTGAAATCAGAGATGAGCAGGCTATTCGGGCTGCCTGCGTTCGTCTCCAACTTGCAGCGCCCGAACACAAAACATGCCGGCTGTTCAATGCGACGGCTACCGGGCTCTGCGTGCAGCTTCCCGGTTGGAATTACTCCGTCGTCTGCGAAACCCAGTCCGGCGCCGTGAAGTACGACAACTACCAAGGCCACTGGGGCCGGCAGGAGGAGCTCAACAAGTTTCTGCAGGCTTACGCTGTCGAGAAAACCCGAATCGAAGCGAGGAGGAAGGGCCACCGGGTCTCAGAAGCCAAGCTCGAAGACGGGTCGATCCGCGTCACCGTTCACGTGGGAGGTGCTGCATGAGCGAGAAGAAGATCGAGATCACCGTGTCGCCCGAAGGAGCCACGAGCATCAAGACGACGGGCTTCACCGGTAGTTCGTGCAAGGACGCCACCCGGGACTTGGAAAAAGCCCTTGGTGTGGCTGGCCGTGAGCACCTGCAGCCGGAGTATTTCCAGCAGGGGAATATCGGTGAGCAACTCAGGCAGGGCACGTAGGCACCGGCGCCCAACGACTACGAAATCCACGGGGTTGGGCGGCGGCGATGAAATCTGCGCCGCCGTCCAGCCCACCCCTACCACCATGCTGTTTCGTGAGCCAAGAAGTTCGGCGGCGAGCCAGATGAGTACCAGAAGCTCCATGAATGGCTCGACGGTTCCAAGGCCCACATGGCTGACTTCCGGCACCGGACCCTGCGGCATCGTAGCGAGGGCATCTTCATGCTGGAGGAGATGTTCGGCGCCACGATGACGATCGCGACCGGCAGGGTAGTCCCCGTCAGGTTCATTGGCGAGCAGCACGTACTGGAAGACCTTGGCCGGATACCCACGGTTCAAGACTGGCTGGGAAAGATTCAGCCCGAGAGTTGGATGCTCGGCCGATCCCGCGCCGAGCCGCGATAGAGCGACACGCTGCTCCGATCTTTCACGAGAGCAGCGTGTCATCCCTACAGCGACGACCTCACATACCAATAACACGCATTCCTTCCTGGAGATATCGTGCGAGCCCGCCCTTGCTCGCAAGGTATTGCCCAAGGTTGCAAGTCCATGATGCAGGATCAGCCGCTGCCTCGACATCCCATGCTCTGAGGCTGTGGGGCTCTCGACCAAGGACCATCAAGGCCGCCAGTTCCGCCTGCTCTTTCTCCGACAGCGAGTTGATGAACGCCGCGACGGTCATCAACGTTATCCTGCCCACGTAGGTGGCAGTAGCAGCTTGCCTGACCTTGCCTCGCGATGCTGTACCCCGGGCGCCTCGTTCATTTTCACGATGGGCGATAGTGATGACCTCTTCTACGAGATCCCGGGTGATCGCACGAAACGCCGCCCGCATTCGAATCAACTCTTCTCTACTGCTCATGAGGTTTCTCCAAGCTCGCCTAGCTCCCGCTCATCTGTTCACGAAGGCTGGCCAGTTCCCCTCACCTTATGGTCACCAACCCGTCTATTGCGATGTGCATTTGCGATATGCAGTCGAAATAGACATCCGAATTCCCGATGCGCATTTCGAGTTGGAGCGACACCGATCACTTCAGCGTTGCCCTCCTGTTCCGCTACCCGAAGGACCCCATGAAATGTCCCGACAACAACCAAGCAACCAAACCAAACAACCACCCACCATCCCCTCCACCAACAGCACCACCCTCTCCTCTCGCCTTCACGAACTCATCTCTGCTTGCTTCACCGGGCTGTACATCGAGACCCGTGAGCCCGAAGAGGCCGTCCGGGACATCACCCAGCTCGCCAGAAGGGAGTCGTGGCGTCTGGGTGTCTGGGACTGCGACTCTGGCCTGACGTTCCCCTACGAAAACGCCCCGCCCTCAAGCCCCACTGACACGAACGACCCCTTGGCTGTGCTGCGCTCGGCCGGCCAACTCTCTACCGGCTCTGGCACCACCCTCCTCGTGCTGCAGAACTTTCACAGGTTCCTCGGCGCCACGGAGATTCTTCAGGCCGTCCAGAAGCAAGTATCCAGCGGCAAGCACACGCGCACTTTCATCGTGATCTTGGCCCCGGTCGTGAACCTGCCGCCCGAGATCGAGAAGCAGTTCATCGTCGTCGAGCATGAACTACCGGGGCGTGACCAGCTGCAGGAGATCGCCACGGGAATAGCCCAAGACGACGAACTTCCCGCAGGCGACGATCTGGCCCGGGTCCTTGATAGCGCTGCGGGCCTGACGAGATACGAGGCCGAAGGGGCGTTTTCGTTGTCCATCGTTCGGCATGGCAGGCTTGATCCAGCGTGCATTTGGGAAGTGAAGGGCCAGCAGTTGAAGAAGAGTGGGCTGGTCTCGATCCACCGGGGCACAGAGAGCTTTCAGCAACTCGGCGGCCTCGACAACCTGAAGGCGTTTTGTTTACGGGTCATGCGACGCCAAGGTGACGGACAACCCAACAACAGGCCCCGCGGCGTCCTATTGCTGTCTCCTCCCGGCTGCGGCAAGTCCCAGTTCGCCAAAGCGCTGGGCAATGAAACTGGCCGTCCAACTGTGGTGCTCGATGTCGGCGCACTGCTGGGGAGTCTCGTGGGCCAGTCGGAGAGCAACGTCCGGGCGGCACTGAAGTTGGCCGACGCGATGGCTCCGTGTGTTGTCTTCTGCGATGAACTGGAAAAAGCGCTCGCCGGGGCTACGTCATCGGGCCAGACAGATTCCGGTGTGACAGCCCGCGTGTTCGGCTCCCTGCTCACGTGGCTGAACGACCACGAGAGTGACGTCTTCTTCGTCGGCACCTGCAACGATGCCTCGAAGTTGCCGCCGGAGTTCGCGAGGGCTGAGAGGTTCGACGGCGTGTTCTTCGTGGACCTGCCGGGGCGTGATCAGAAAGACGGCATCTGGGCGACCTACATCCGGCACTATGGTCTGGACGCGAAGCAGGCCCGACCGGATGACACCAACTGGACCGGCGCCGAGATCAAGTCGTGCTGCAGGCTGGCCAGTTTGTTGGATGTCCCGCTCGTGCAGGCCTCGCAGAACGTCGTACCCGTGGCTGTCACTGCAGGCGACAAGATCGAAGCGTTACGGCAGTGGGCCTCGGGTCGGTGTCTGTCGGCGGATCGGGCAGGTGTGTACTCGCGGTCGGAAGTGGTGAGTGGCGGTCGGGTGCGGAGAGTCGTGCGGGAGCCGGGGGTGAATTGAGTGGCGTGTCGTGCGGGCGTTGAAAAGCCAACGGGCTGGGCACCTTTGCGATGCCCAGCCCGGTTGTGAACGTGACTGTGAATCTGTGACCGCGTGAATCTCTGCGCGTGTCAGGCCGCTTTCAGCCGACGGCGCTCGAGCAGCCCGAGCGATCGGCAGCGTTTTCTTGCTCCCGCCAAACGACCGCACCGTCCATCGTTGGTGAATCAGCCGCCGCGGTTGCGGAACAGTTGCGGCTTGACGCATGCGGCCACGGCTGGGCCGGGTGTGAATCTCCCCGGGAGGAGTTCGGTAAGCTTGACGATCACAGGCTCTGGGGCGGCCACGAGTTCTGGAAACGACACCTCGAGGAGTGTCACCCGCTCGCTCTTCCTCAAGACCTCGCGGATCTGCCGGCTGTGGTGCTCCTGCACCTCGATGAGATGCTTCTTCTCGCTCTTTGGCTGTGTGCCCTGCCGGGCGAGCATTGCCCACTGCGAATCGACTACCTGCTCCGTCGGCCGCACCATGTAGATCACCGTGTAGCGGTGCTTCCCCGGCAGGCTCGGCAGGAGCGCCGAGATAACCTTCACCGCCTTCCCTTCGGCCTGCTCGATGAGCCGCGGATCCTTGGAGAGTTTTTTGATGGCCTCCCACTCCCAGTAGCCTTCGGGGTTGTCTTCATCGGCCGCGCGCTTGGCGTCAGTGAGCGGCTCAATCCCACCGGCCCGAAGCATCTGCATCAAGAGCGACGTTCCCGACCGGGGCAGCCCCGACACGATCAAAAACTCCTTCGGCTCGATGGCGTCGTATTCCGCCTTCTTGCGGTCGATCTCCGCCTGCCGGATTCGATCCTGCTCGGCTCGAATCGCGGTCCGGGCCGTGGCTTGTTCCCGCGTCGCGGCCTGCGCGGCAGCCTGCTCTCGCCGCAGATCGTGAAGGGTAGCGAAGCTCTGCGACTCACAGACTGCCGCCCGCTCCCGCTGCCCGAGCCGACGATAGACCCGCGCAAGCAGCCGCTGGGCCCGGAGAAACGTGGGCGCGAGGTGCAGGCAGTTTTCCAGCGGCCGCAC
>CANHCU010000036.1 GCA_947459185.1 Planctomycetaceae bacterium
CCTGCCACGCAGTCGATGACGCAGCGGGAGCCGGGATCGGCGAAGGTGGAGGAGACGAGGAGGATGTCCGACTTGTTGTGCGTGCCATTCCGTCCCGGGTGGCAAGTCGGAATCTCCGAGCGACGGAACCTTTGCCGTCCCGGCGGCGCATGAGGCCCGGCAGGCGCGTCCTACTGCAGCCAGCCGAGCAGCAGCACCACCGCCAAGACCATGCCGAGCATGCCGCCCAGCCAGACCGTCCAATGCACGGCTGCCAGCCGGATCGCCGCGGGATCCTCATGATGCGTCGCCGCAAAGATCAGGCTGGCCAGCGCCACCAACGGCAGCCCGAAGAAGATTCCTGGCACCCTCCCCGCCAGCGACGCGAGCAACGGAGTCTCGAGAAGCCAAGGGGCAATCGCCATCAGTGTCATTGTCGTCGTCGCAACCATGCGATCATGTCTTTCGTGCGGTGAGTCCGGCGTGTCGTCCGTGGGGGCGTCGGAGTGTGGGGAAGGTTCGAGTGAGTCAGGAAGGGGATTGAGACGGGGCCACCGACGCGTCTGAGGCGGCAGAGGCCGACTCGGAAACGCGGCGTTTCTTGTCGCCTTCGGATGGACCGAGAGGCCCGGCCCAGGCGTCGTAGATCACTAGTAGATTGAGCATGCCGGCGAGCATCGTGTAGAGCGTGCCGATCTCGAAGAACTTGCCAAGCTGCCGATGCCACTGGGCGAGTTGATCGCGGCGAAACTGCTTCAGAGGCGGCTTGTCGAAGAAGTCGTCGGGCCGGATGTCGGGATCATGGCGGGCGAGCCGATCAGCGTAGGCCCGCGAGACATACTGCCCGGGGAAGAGTGGCGGGGCCATGAATCCGCTCAATTGCAGCGGCTGGCGGGCCGGGCCGAGCAGTTGGGCCGACTGCACGACTGCCGGGAGTGCCACCAGTCCGGCGCCGGCCTGGCAGACGAAGGCCCAACGGGTGTCACCAGGCTTCCACGACGCATAGACCACCTTACCGCCGCCGAGCCATAGGCCCAGCACGAACGTGGTGAGGATGGCCGCCATGAACAGGCTGCCCTTCGCCGTGCGTCCCTGATAGAGCTGCCCGAGTCCGGGCACCGCCCACGAGAGCACCGCGGCGAGTGCCGGGTTGCGGAGGTCGATGGCGGAGCCGTCGTCGGGCGAGATCGCGACGATTCTCGATGACTGTGGCTCGGTGGTGGCTCCCACGCTTCAATTCCCTGTCGCGCCCGGCAAGACGGGCGATCGCCGTCCTTGCGAGACGACAGTGTACGCGATCATCCAGGGGGAAAAAAATGCGCCGGAGAATCTTCCTGCACGCCACCAATACCTAGGGCAAAGCATTCCTGCTACGATCCGCAGACTCCTGCTTATTCCGCAGGCTTCGCCAGGGCTTCCCCGATGATCCAGTCCGCAAGGCCATCTTCCCGCCGCTGCTTCCTCACGGAGATCAGTGCCGCTGGAGCCGTGCTGATTGGCGCCGCTGCGGGCTGCTCCAGTTCCACGAAGAAGAAGGCCCGCAACGGCGCACGCCCGAAGGGTCCAAAGACGATGGGCAACCTGCTCGTCGATGGCTACATCGCCGATCTCAAGAAGGGCCCTGCCAAAAAACAGATCGCTGCGGCAAAGGAACTCGGCAACATGGGTGCCGGCGCAAAGCAGGCGCTCACGGCGCTCGAGCCCCTGCTGAAGGACGGCGACGCGAAGGTCCGCGAGGCCGCCCAGCAGGCGATCAAGGCGATCCGCAAGTAACGCGGCTCGCATTCCCTTGCTCGCGCTGCGAGCTTGTAGGGAAGTGTCCCATAAAAGCCCCCAGCGCAAGCTGGGGGATATGAATCCGCGCTGCCTCAGCCCCACAGCCGACGGACCACCCGCACGCGCGGCTGCATTGACTCACGGTCGTCGCGGGTCTGCGTCATGTCGTCATCATGCAGGACGGCCTCCCGGATCTCGCCAGCGGCAGCCATCGAAAGTTCGCGCCAGGCCCGCTCGACCGTGGCAGCATCGACCCGGTCGAGCCCGTCGCCCGCCGCAGCGGCAAGCGAAAGTTGTGCCAGATGACTGACGGTGCGGGGCACGCCGCCGGCAAACCGAGCCAGCGTGGCCGAGGCTTCGGCGGGAAAGATCCCAGGATCACCCCCCACGCGGGCAATCGCCTGCGTCAGAAAGCCGGCGACGTCTTCCTCGCTCCAGGCCGCCAGTTCGATCCGCAGGCTCGCCCGCTGGCGGATGGAGCCCGGCAGCCGGGACAGTCCCTCGGGAGTCGCCGTGGCCACCACCACGGTACGGGCGAATCGCGGTTCCGCGGCCCCGACGAGCCTCGCAATCCCATCGATCGCGTCGGCAGGAGCCTCGTCAATGTCGTCGAAGACGAGCACCGTCGGGCGTTCCATGAGCGTATTTTCGCGGAGCCTGTTCTCCAGTTTCTGCCAGGGCCGCAGCGGCTCGGCACGGCTCAACGGATCGAGCGGCAGTCGCTCGAGCACCATCTCGATCCAGTCTCCGGCCGCAAGACCGCGGAGAGACAACAGCGCCGTCTCGGCACCGAGGCCGCCCAGGCGGCGGACCGCCATCGCAGCCAAGTGGCTCTTGCCGCAGCCTTCCGCGGCCGTCACCAGCCCACACCGCTGCCGCTCCTCGAGCAGCCATTCCATCCGCGCAAGGGCCTCCTCCTGAGGACCGCCGGCATGGAAGGTCGCCGGTTCCAGCCCGCCGTTGAAGGGTGCCCCAGTGAATTTCCAGTGGTCGCGTGACATGATGGCGGCAGTGTAGCGGCCGTGATGCCCCACGTCAGGACGAAGTTTTCCCCGCAAAATCGGCAGCCTGTCCGCCGAACCCTCGATGAGCGAACGATTCTTCATCACGACGCCGCCCGACGGAGACCGCGCCGTTCTCGTGGGCGACGAGGCCCGCCATCTCACGCGCGTGCTCCGCGCGAAGGTCGGCGACACCGTGTCGCTCTTCGACGGTATGGGCCGCGAGTGGCCGGCACGGGTGGCGTCGCTCGGACGGGATCGCGTGGAACTCGACGCAGGCAAGCCAGCCATCGATTCATTGCCTGCCGCAATCCCGCTCACGCTCGCCGTCGCGCTTCCCAAGGGCGACCGCCAGAAGTGGATGGTCGAGAAGCTCACAGAACTGGGAGCGGCGAGACTCGTGCCACTGGAGACGACCCGCGGCGTGGCAGAGGCGACCGCGTCCGCGCAGGCGAGGCTCGAACGGGGGGTGATCGAAGCCTGCAAGCAGTGTGGCCGAAACACACTCATGGAGATCACGGCGGGTCGCCCACTCGACCGGCTGCTCGCCGAGGTGCCAGCTGGCGCATGCGTTGTGATCGCTCATCCCGGCGGCAGGCCGCTCGCTGACGACATCGTACCCCCGACCGCCACGGAGATCATCGGCCTCGTCGGCCCCGAGGGAGGATTCACCGACGAGGAACTCAGTGTTGCCGATCGCGCTGGCGTCATCCGCGTCTCACTTGGGCACCACATTCTCCGCGTCGAGACCGCCGCGATCGCGCTGGCGGCACGACTCGCTGGGTGACGCGGAATCCCTCGCTCACGCGTCGGGCTTGCATGGGATTCGCTCTTCATCCACGCCCGCTCCCCATCCAAGCCCGCAGCGCAAGCAAGGGAATGCGGGTGGCCCTGCGGCGATGGAACGCGGATTCCCTCGCTGGCGCGTCGGGCTTGCATGGGAGCGGAACGTCATCCTCCCCAGCGGTTCACTCTGTGCAGCACGGGCACCGCTGCGGCACGTCGAGGACGAGCGTGGCGGCGTAGCTCGCCTTCTCATAACCCTCCCCCTTCTCCTCGGGATCGACGTGGTGCGCGACGACGAGCACCAGGTTGCCCTCCTTCGGGGTGTAGCTGCACCGGCCATCCGCATCGGTCTTTCGTTCATGATTCGGATCGAAGCCTTCGGCGAGCGTCGCCCCACGCGGGATGAACGACACAACCTGATCGACCAGAGGATTCCCCTTGAGCAGCAGACGCACGACGATCGGCTTGCCAGGACCGCAGGTAAGCACCGGGTGGCTCTCCAGCACCAGTTCGAGTGGATGGCCAAGTGGCTCAAGGATCGTGGCCGCCGGCTTGGCCGGGCTGTCGAGTGACTCGGAGGCGAGAAAGTAGGTCTTCCCTCCCTTGAATCCCATCGCCCCATGCCGGACGCCTTCGCGGTAGTGGGCCACGCAGTGGAGCCCCGCCGTGGCCGGCACGAATCGCGCCGTCCAGAAACCCTCCTTCGGCGCGTAGCCGAGATCGACCATGTCGGGCACAAGGTCGGTCGTGCGGCCGTCGGGGCCGATCACGCCCACCTTCACCCCCTCGAGCGAACCGACCTTGCCGGCGATCTTGAAGTCGCGGTGCTCGTTGCCATGGTTGCCAAGAAAGAGACCGATGTGCACGACGTCATCGGGCTGAACCAGTCGCGGCGAGGCCTGCAGCCAGGTGTCGTGGGCATGGGCGGATGCGGTGGCCGCGACGATGAGCAGCACGGCAAGCAGAGCGATCCACCAGGGTTGACCCTCGCGGGTCGAGCCGCAGAAACGTGCGTGAAAAGAATTCGATTGAAACATGAGGAAAATCCTTTCTCAGTAGTCGCCAGTCACCTGCTCGCCGCCGTTGATGCTGTGGAGGTCGCGATGGAGATCCTTGTCGGTCTTGTCCGACAAGAGCACCACCCGGCCGTCGCCAAAGAGCACGTTCGCTCCGCCGGGATGAAAACTCTTTGGGCCAAAGAAGCCCGACCAGTGGACGACATAGTCGGGGATCGTGCTGTTGGGCGGCAGAAAGCCATTGGTGAGGCTGTTCCCCGCCGTCGTGGCCGCCCAGGCCTGCCCGCGACCACGCATCGAGGGGGAGCCCGCGTGCCGCCATGACGTCAGCTCGGTCCATCGGTTGACCAAGTCATCAGCCTGCTGCGTGGTCGGATTTGTCATGCTGCCGGTCTTCAAGGTCGTTGAGTTCCACCCGTGGGTCGAGGAGGCATTCGCCGTGTACTGATAGGGCATCCGCGGCGGCGAGCCGGCGGCAAAGGTGACAGAGTCGGCAGTCCCGTTGGCGATGCTGCGGACAGCTTCACTGGCAATGGCTGTCTTCGACGTTCCGTCTGTGATCTTCGAGATTCTCACCTTCGAGTTTTCAAAGACGATCCCATCGGTGGGCTTACTAAAGTCCCAGTAATACGTGCCTGCCCCATCGGCCCGCGCGCTGCCGATACTCACCATGTAATTATTGCCGCCGTAGTCATAGCCATTCGACTTGTTGACGGTCGGCGCCGGATCACTGGCGCATAAGAGCATCGGTACCGGTGTCGCAAAGAGGGTGACGAACGCAGCATTGGGTGTCTGCGACGAAAAGTTCCCTGTGAAAGCCGCCTGCTTGAAGTCGAAACGATCCGCCAAGCCCGCCTCCTCGGCATACGGCAGCAGCCGCGAGTGCAGAGACCAGCCGCCAACCGCCGTCGGCCCCGCGGCGGCGCTGCCGCGGGCATCCGTCGGCGGAAAATGCCCACGAGCACTCTCGTAATTGAACATCGCCAGCCCAAACTGCCGGAGGTTGTTGCTGCAGCTCGTTCTGCGGGCCGCCTCCCGAGCCGACTGCACGGCCGGGAGCAGGAGCCCGACGAGCCCGCCGATGATGGCGATCACCACCAGCAGTTCAACAAGCGTGAAGGCATATCGATTGGTTGGCACGGGCCCTTGGCCCGCGCGAGTACGGATAGTCATGATGAAACTCTTTCTCTTGACGCACCTGAGACAGAGGCACCGCGCATGGAAACGACGTGGTGTCTGCCGATGGATCTCTTCCCGCCGGCGCGCAGCATGCGACGCTGAAACGGAACACAACGCAGGCCAGCAGCCGAAGCCGCAGCCAGGGTCCCGAATCAGGACAGGCCGCGCAGGGCTGCGACAGAGATCAGGCCACGCGGGGCGGCGGAGCCGCCGGAGAGGCAGCCAACGATTCGCCCGCTTCGTCGCCGGGCGTGCACACGTCGAGCACGTGCATCACAAGAGACACCTCGAGCCGCGGCGGCGGCAAGGCCGCGCCGGCCGCGAACCACTCCGCCACGATGCCACCGCAGGCCAGCATGGCACGCAGCGTGACCGTGCGCGACCGCGGCTGGCGTGACGGCTCGCCGTCAGGAGAAAATTTGTCGGACGTTGCTTCTTCGGTCGTCGGCAGCGTGGCCGAACGTGACGCATCCATGCTGCAGAGATCGCCGTCTTCAGCAACCACGGCGGCGGGCTGCTCGATCGTGCAGCACGACTCCTCGGCCGTAGGGGCCTTGCCCAAGCAGCAAGATGACTTTGTGGCCTTCGCCGCCAGCTGACTGCTGCTAGCTACCCGCTGCTCGAGCGCCGTGAGCACCGCCGGCTCAACGCGATGGGCCGTGGCCCAGGCAAGCGTCTCGGCCGGCGTGTTGCAGCAGCAACTGGTGAAGCACTGCTCGGCCGTGGCGCAGCCGCAGGGCCTGTCCATGCAGGGAAACGGCCGCGAACGATCCTTCCCGGCCACCCGCTTGGCGGCCGGCGAGTCCGGGGCAGCCGGCGCGATCATCCCAAACGGCAATGGCAGCCCCGAGGCCACGAGCGTGTAGCCAAGAATCGCCAGCCAGGTCGTGATCCGACGAAGGGGTGTGCGAGGGTGCATAACGAGAGGATACCCTCTGAAACGAGGAAGGCAAACAAAATCTATAACGCGTGGGCAAGCGATGCGGTCCAATCGTGATGGCCCAGATCCCCCGGCTCGCGCCGGGGGCTTGTATGGGACTGTCCCCATACAAGCCCTGAGCGCAAGCGACGGGATTGCGGAGTCATGCCAATTTCCGTGGCGCACATCACCCGGCTCGCGCCGGGGGCTTGTATGAGACTGTCCCCATACAAGCCCTGAGCGCAAGCGAGGGAATCCGCGACGGACGATCCCTACAAGCTCTTGAGCACCTGCACCGCCTCCGCGAGTTCGCCGACACCACCACGGGCATCAGCCGGTTCGACGCCGATCCACCCTCGATAGCCCCGCTCCTCGAGCGTGCCGAACACCGCGGCAAGATCGACGTGGCCGCTGCCAAGCACAGCCGCCCGGCCTCGGCCCGCAAACGCCCCGCCGACCGCGTCGGTGGCATGCACGTACCCGATATGCCCCGCCAGCTTCTCGATCGCCTCGACCGGATCGTGCCTGTGCACCAGAAGCGCACCGGTCACGACATCGCAGCTGAGCGATCCATCCGGCAGGCTCGCGATCACTCGCACGAGGTCGTCGGGCCCGGCGCGACCCGCTTCCGCACAGAGCGTCGCGCCCACGCGATGGCCCCAGCCGCCCAGATCTGTGAGCACGTCGATGAGCAGCCGCCACTGGGGATCAGGCTCCGCATCGGGATCCGACGACTGGGGCGGCAGATCGCCGATGTGGTTGAGCACGACCTGGGCACCGAGGTCGTGCGCGAGTTCGAGCGCCCGCTTCGTCGCGGTGATCCTCGCCTCGAGCCGGTCGGCATCGGCATAGCCGCCGCGGGTACGAAACGCCACAGCCGACGCCACGAGCCCCTCGTCATCGAACCACTTGCGGATCTGTCGGAGGCCAGTCTGCGACACCTGCTCCGGATCGAGCCCGCCCCGCGCGTCGATCTCCACGCCGCGAACCCCGAGATCCCGAGCCCGCTTGAGCGCGGTCCGCAGGTCGCTGGAGAGGGCCACGCTGGCAACGGCGAGACGGGATGTGTCCATCGGAGAATGTGATCCTGAGTATGGCGAAGTCCGCGAGGCAAGCCGGGTGATTGTAGTGTGGGAAGAACCTCCCTTGCTTGCGCTGCGGGCTTGGATGGACGGCCCGCTCCCATGCAAGCCCGAAGCGCAAGCGAGAGGATTCCGCGTCGTTCCGTCCGTGGGGTGCCGCCAACCGCAAGACCCTTGCTGGCGCTGCGGGCTTGGATGGACAATGCAACGGCGATCATCCCCCACACGTCATCGAGGAGTCTCCCGGCATGCCCGCGATTGCACAGGTGACAGAAGCCCTGGAACACATCGCCCCGTTGCGACTGGCCGCCTCATGGGACTCGGTCGGCCTGCTGGTCGGCTCCCGCCGGCCACAGATTGCTCGCGTGATGACCTGCCTGTCGCTCACGCCCGCGGTGGCCGCCGAGGCGGTCCGCGAACAGGCCGACATGGTGGTCACGCACCATCCGCTGCCCTTTCGGCCGGTCTCGCGGATCACCGCCGACACCTCCACCGGCCGCGTGCTGCTCGAACTCATCCACGCCGGCATCGCCGTCTGGAGTTCGCACACCGCCTGGGACTCGGCGGCCGGCGGCATCAATGATCAACTCGCCGCCCTGCTGGGGCTGGATCACGTGACGCCCATCGAGCCCGACGCGATCCACCCGAGTGTTGGCTTCGGCCGCGCGGGCACCGCCCCTGCCGGCTGGTCGGTCGCCAAACTGTCCAGTCACATCGCCGGGCGGCTGGGGGTGAAGGGCGTCCACGTGGTGGGCATTCCAGACCACCCAGCTGGCCGCGTCGGCATCGTCTGCGGCAGCGGCGGCGACTCGCTGGCCGCCGTGACCCAGTCGGGCTGCACAACCTTCCTGACCGGAGAGATCAAGCTCCATCAGGCTCTCGAGGCGCGGGCCATGGGCCTGGCAGTGATCGCGGTGGGGCATCACGCCAGCGAGCGGTTTTCGATGGAGGTGCTCGCCGAACGGCTGGCGGAGATGGCGCCCGGCCTCTCCTGCTGGGCCAGTCGCGACGAGGCAGATCCGATTCAGTGGCTGGAATAAAGCCGCGTTGCTCCTAAAAACAAATTGCCCCGCGGTTTTCTGGCGCTACAATAAGGGGATTGCCCGGTCGTCATCCTCCTGCCGGAAATGGCGTTTTCATGCCCCGATTCCTGACTGCCCTACCCGTTTACAACGAAGTGGCGCATGTGTCGGAGGTGCTCGACGAGGTGCTGCGGTTCACGACAGACGTCCTCGTCGTGGACGACGGCTCGACCGACGGCACCTCGCCGCTGCTGGCGGCGCGGGTCGAAGAGCGCGGCGACATCCGCATCGTGCGGCATCCGCGAAACCAGGGATATGGAGCGGCACTGGCCACCGCATTCCGCGAGACGCTGGCCGGCGAGTGGGACGGCCTCGTCACGATCGACTGCGATGGCCAGCACCAGCCGCAGCTGATTCCGACTTTTATCGCCGCCGCGATGGCCTCCGCGGGCCGGCCCACCGCCGACATCGTCAGTGGCAGCCGCTACTTGCAGCGGTTTCCCGGCGACAGCGAGCCGCCTGCCGCCCGCCGCCGCATCAACGCCGAGATCACGGCCGACATCAACGCGAGGCTGGGCCTGGAACTCACCGACGCCTTCTGCGGCTTCAAGGCTTATTCCCGGCATGCACTCAAGCAGCTGAACATCCACGAGACCGGCTATGCGATGCCGCTGGAGGTGTGGGTGCAGGCGGCAGCGGCATCCTTGAGGGTCGTCGAACTCCCCGTACCGCTGGTCTACCTTGATCTGGCGAGGAGTTTTGGCGGCGCACTGGACGACGCGGCAACCCGTCTGGCCTACTACCGCAGCGTGCTCGATCGTGCGGAAGCAGCCGTCGCGGCGACCGCACCCGGCACTGCCACGTAGTCCATGCATCCATCCTTCGGCCCGCCACCGTCCCGTCGTCGCGTCCATGCACCGCCGCAGGAATCGGGAGGCCATCTCCTCGATCCGCCGCTCGATGCCGCCCCCGACTCACCGGGGCCCTCGATCGAGGCACTGGTTGACAACAACCGCCTGCTCCGCGCCGCCTTCGACACCCGGATCGGCGATCTGAAACTGTGGGAGTTGGTCGCCGCCACGCGTCGCGAGGTGCTCACCGTCGCCACCGAATACACCGCCAGCTATCGCGACGTTGACCGACCCACCGACGTGGCCGACTGGATCGCGCGGCCGATGGTGATGGGCGGTCATCAGCCGGAACTCTTTCACCCTGGCGTGTGGCTGAAGAACTTTGCGATCGATGCCTACGCGCGGCGACTGGGCGGCACCGCCATCAACCTCGTCGTCGATACCGACCGCTGTGTGTCCACGAGCGTAGGCGTGCCGGTGGGCACGCCGCGCGAAGCCCATCTTGAACAGGTCGCGTTCGACTTTCCCGCACCTGAGATGGCGTGGGAAGAGCGCGGCATCATGGATGCCGACTGCTTCGCATCGTTTGGCAGCCGGGCCGATCGGCTGCTCAAGCCGCTGGAGCCCGATGCGATCCTGCGACGATGGTGGCCGCTGGTGGTGGAGCGTGCCGGCGAATCGCATCGACTCGGCCTCGCCATCGCGCAGGCGCGGCATATGCTCGAGGCGAAGTTCGGCCTGGAAACGCTCGAACTCCCCGTCAGTGAACTGGTCCGCCTGCCGACGGTGATGGTGTTCATGGGGTGGCTGCTCGCCCATGCCGCAGCATTGCACGAGGCCTACAACGCGGCGCTCGCCGACTACCGCGTCCGGCATCGCGTCCGTGGTCGGGCCCGCCCGATGCCCGATCTCGCCGTGCGGTTTGACGACACGTCACCCGACCCATGGCTGGAAGTGCCTTGGTGGATCTGGTCGCGGGATGATCCGCGGCGGCGGCGTGTGTTCGCCAACATAGGCACGCCCGGCACGCTGATTCTCTCAGACATGGAGACGCTGCGGGTGGAACTGCCGATCTCGCCCGACACCACGCCCTCGCGGTGGGTCGATGCCCTCTCCCGCATGGAAGAACATGCCGTACGACTCCGGCCGCGGGCAATCCTCACGACGCTCGTGGCCCGCATGATCGTGGCTGACGTTTTCGTGCATGGCGTCGGGGGGGCAGCCTACGATCTGCTCACCGACGACATCGTCCGCCGTCTCACCGGCTGCGATCCGCCCCGCCACGCCGTGGTCACCGGCACCCTGCGACTGCCGGTCGATGGCCTGTTCCCCGGATTCGCAGCCGACGATCCGGCCGGCGACCTCGCAGCACTGCACCATCAGCTTCGCGATCTGGAATTTCATCCGGAACGTTCCTTCTTGCCCCACGACGCGCAGCCCGATCAGGTTCGCGAGATGATCCAACACAAGCAACGCTGGATCGACACGCACCCCACGCCTACTCTGGCGAAGCGGCGCTGCCGCGAGATTCGCGCGGCGAACGACCGTATGGCATTCCACGCGCTGCCGCTGCGCACCCGCTTGCTCGATCGCGCCGGCCCACTGGCAACCGCAGTGCGCGCTCGGAAGGTCCTGCGATCACGTGAATATCCTTGGTGCTTTTTTTCGGAAAACGCGCTCAAATCCTTCCTGCTACTGGAAATGGGATGAATCGCCGCATATCCTGATGGGCAACGGATTGGTTTTTTTGAAGCCCCAGGGAGAGGAGGCACGATGTCTTGTCGCAGAGCGTCCTGTCGTATTGATTTCGTTCGCACGACGAGCACACGCAGATCTGGCAGACGAAGAACTCGATGTGCTGTCGGCACACGTCCTTCCCGCTCGACATCCAGGCAATCTTCCCGCTCGGCCGTGCCGTCGGCGGCCGTCGCCACGCGTCGCCCCAAGGCAAAACCCCGTCTGAAACTGCGTGTCGTCAGCACCAAGCAGCCCGGTCGACGCAGCGACGACCAGGTCCGTGCCCGCACCGCCACCAGCGATGCTTCCCTGGATGCCATGACGGTCCACGCGGTCGAGATTCGTCCCGCTGGCACAGTGGTGAGCCGTCGGTCACTGGCAAAACGACCGGCCATTCTGCATCTGCCGCACCAGCCTGTCGTTCGGCTCAAGCCTCCGGCCTGGATGCTGGAGGAATGCCACGTGGCACCCGCCCGCGCCGGGATCAGGCGGAGATTCTGCAACTGCTCTCCGGGCTGCCCTCTCCTCCGTCGAAGGCCGAGTTTCACGCCGCGGTCGATCACCCCGACCATGATTCGGCGAATCGGCTCGTGGCCCGACTGGCCGGCCGCATCGTCGGCCACGTCGAAATTGTGCCGCGGAGCGTGCGGCTTGGTGCCGGCACTGTGCAGGCGGCGGTGCTCGACCGCGTCGCCGTGTTGCCGGAATGCCGCGGGGCCGGACATGGCCAGCGGCTCGTGCGTGCGGCAGAAGACCGCATGCGGCAGATGGGGGCAGCCGTCGCTTTTTCTCGCACCCGCATCGCGCCGTCGTTCCACGAACTCGGCTGGAGCGTGCTCGGCCGGGATTGCGCAACCCCGGGCCGTCCCACGACCATCTTGTCGCGGCTGCTCGAGGGTCCGAAACGTGACGGTGAGCCCGTGACGATGCGGCAGTGGCGGCATGTCGAGTTGCCGGCAATCCTCCGGATATTCACCCAGAATGCCTCGCGTTTCGTCGGACCAATCGATCGCAGCGAGTCATATTCCCGATGGCTGGTGAGCCGGGGTGCGTTCGACTCGATCATCGTCGCCTTGATGGGACAGGATCGCTACGACCTTCACGAGACAACAGCCCGCATCGTGGGCTATTGCGTGCAGTCGGGCAATCGCGTGCTGGAACTTTTCGCCGACCCGGAGTTTCCCGGCCTCGAACGCGAGATTCTGGCCCGTGTCTGTGCCGAGGCGATCGAGAACGACCGGCAGGAGATCGTCTACGAATCGAGTGCCTCCGATCCGCTCCACCACGCCGTGGCCGGTGGCGAAAGCCTCGTGTCGGCAAACGATCGGATGATCGTTGCCAAGGTCTTCAAGCCGCTCGACGTGCTCACCGCGGCGGCGCCCGCGGTCGCCGACCGCGTGGTGTCGGCAGGCATCCGCGAAACGGTTGAACTGGGCCTCCATGCCCCCAGCTTCCGCGGCTCGATCATCGTCGCCGACGGCAAGGCGACGGTGCACGCAGGCCGATCAGGTCGCAGCTATCTGACGCTCTCCGACGAGGAACTGGCCCGGCTGCTGCTGGGACAGTCCGATCCAATCGAGGCAGCGGCGGCAGGCCGGCTGAAGGCATCGACGCAGGTCGCCGAAAAGCTGGCCATGCAACTCTTCCCACGGGTGCCGCTGTGGTGCCCGATGTGGGACGATCTGCCGGCGTAGCCCGCAATCCGGTTGAGTGCTGAGACGGTTCGGGGCTGCCCATGCCCCGTCGCCGGACGTTCGCTGCGGCATCCTGCCTTCGCTCACTCGATGCTGACTGCGCTTCGGCATCCTGCCTGCGCTTGTCACCAACGCCGGCTCTCGGGGCATGGGCAACCCCTCACGGATACATCGCGTCCATACAAGCCCTGAGCGCAAGCGACGGGATCGCGGAATCACGCCCCGCGGGCGCCGGCCAGCCACTCGTCGGCCCAGGTGCGGACGCCGTCCACGCCCTTGCGGTGGCAGAAGTCGCCGAGCGTCTCGCCTGTGTGCCGCTCCGCCTTGTAGCAGGCGAGCACGGCCGTGATCTCCCGTGAGAGATGTTCGAAGGGCACGACGTCCTTGTACTGCGTGTTCAACCGGTCGCCGAGCAACCGGCCGCCGATAAACAGCGTGTACTTACCGAGTGTCCGTCCCACGATGCCGATGTCGGAGTTGTAGGGCCGGGCGCAGGCGTTGGGGCAGCCGGTCATGCGGACCGTGAAGGCGTCGTGCGAGAGGCCGAGTTTCGCCACCTCCGGTTCGAGCGAGTCGATGAGCCCGGGCAACACCCGCTCGCTCTCCGCCACGGCCAGGCCGCAGGTCGGCAGCGCCACGCAGGCCATGCTCCAGCGGCGGAGCGTGGAGATCTCCTCCGAGATCTTCACGCCATGGTCGTGAAGGATCTTCGCGATCCGCTCCCGGTCGGTGATCGCGAGATCGGTGAAGAGCAGGCTCTGGTGGGCCGTGATTCGCATGCCCGGCTTGATGTCTTTGAGAATCCGCCGCAGGGCCGTCTTGAGCCGGAAGTCACCGGTGTCGTGGACACGGCCATTCTCGACATTGAGTCCATAGAAATACTTTCCGTCGCCCTGCTCGAACCAGCCGATGTGGTCGTCGAAGCCATGCACGTCGGCCGGATGGCAGGGAGCGAGCGGCTTGCCGAAGTATTCCTCGACCTTCTTCCGGAAAGCGTCGAGGCCCATATTGTGGATCGTGTACTTGAGCCGTGCAACCTTGCGATCGGAGCGGTTGCCGTAGTCGCGCTGCACCTTCACGATCGCCTCGGCGATCGCCAGCACATCTTCCGGCGGCACGAAGCCAAGCCGCTTGGCAAGCGCCGGAAACGTCTTGGCTGCGCTCGGCGTCACACCCATGCCGCCGCCGGCAAGCACGTTGTAGCCCAGGATCTTCCCGTTCTCATGGACGACGAGAAAGCCCATGTCATTGGCATAGACGTCGGTGCAGTTGTCTTCGGGCAGGGCGAACGCCGTCTTGAACTTCCGCGGCAGGTAGGTCGGGCCATAAATGGGCTCCACGTCCTTGTCCCCCGACGTGCCGCCCGCGAGCGTCTTCTCGCCCGTGTCGGGATCGGTGAGCCAGATCTCGTAGTAGGCCCGTGTCCGCGGGGCGAGGTGCTTGGCGAGCTTGTCGAGCGTCGCCTGCATCTCGGCGCGGACGGGGTGATTGTGGATCGCGGCCGGGCAGCACATGATGTTCCGCTCGACGTCGCCGCAGGCGGCGAGCGTGGACATCTGGATGTCGTGGACCCGCTGCATGAAGGGCTTCAGGTCGCCCTTCACCACGCCGTGGTGCTGGATCGCCTGCCGCGTGGTGAGCCGGATCGTGCCGTTGCCCACCTCGTCGCCGAGATCGATCGCCGCGAGCAGCTGGTCGGCTGTCAGCTTGCCGCCCGGCACGCACGTCCGGATCATGAACGAGATCTCGCGAGTGCTCTTGGCCCCCTCCTTGGCCTTCCGCTGCTCACGGTCGTCTTGCTGGTAGGTGCCGTGGTTCTTGAGCAGCTGGATACTCGGCTTGCCGAATCCCGGGGCCCCGTCGACGAGTTCCTTGGCAATGTCTCCGGCCAGATAGTTGCTGGCGATCTTGGCCAGTTCCACGGCGGTGGGCTTGGGGGCGGGAGCGGTTCCCGAAGATGTCTCGTCTGACATGGTTTCCTGCGGCCTTTCTGGAGGGCAGAATGAGTGCTTGTCGCACTATCAGAATAGGCGATTCCGGGCCCGGCGGCGATATCTTCCCGCCCCAGCAATGAAGCCAGACAAAAAAGCCCGCCTCGGGGCTCCTTGGACATACCTGCACCGACTGACGGAGAGAGAAGGGTGGCCAAAACGCCCACAACGCTTGGAGAGCAGCTGGCTGCTGGTGATTCGGAGGCCTTCGCGGCCCTCTACGACCGGCTCGCCGTCCGCCTCTTCAACACCGCCCGCACCATGACCGATTCCCTGCCAGACGCCGAGGACACCGTGCACGACCTGTTCGTGGAGCTGGCCCGCTCCCGCGACCGGCTCGCCCGGATCACCGACCTCGACGCCTACATCTTCACGATGCTGCGTCATGCGGTCAGCCGGCGACGGCGGCGGCGGGACGTGGACCGGCGGGCGATCGATTCAATCGGCCGCCGGCGTGCCGAGGCAGGAAGTTTCACCACGCAGCCGGCGGAACCGGTCGACGATGCGTTGACCGCAGCCGTGGCGACGCTGCCGCCAGCTCAGCGGGAGGTGCTCGCGCTCAAAGTCGACGGTGGCCTCACGTTCGCGGAGATTGCGGCCGTCATCGGCACGAGCATCAACACCGCGGCCAGCCGCTACCGCTATGCGATTGAAAACATTCGTGCCACGCTCACTCATCCGGAGTCCGCCCGATGACCTCTCCATTCGATCGTGAACCGTCAGCCATCGAGCGGATGCTGCACGACCGCACGCTGCAGACACCGCCTCCCGCCCTGCGATCACGTGTGCTCACGGCCGTCGACGCCGTCCTCCCGAAAAAGGTGCCAGCCACCAAATCTGGGAAAGCTGCGCAACAACATTCCCCAGAATACGCAGATTTGGTGGCTGGCACCTTTTTGATGAGCACGGCCTTGTTGTTGATCATCGCGATGCTGTCGAGTGACGCCGCATCGCGCTCTGTCAGCGCCGCCGCCGAGCGGCCGCTGCTTTCGTTCGCCCAGCGGGCCGAGGCGGCCGGTATCACGCTCGACGTTATGCCGCCCGCCGTGCAGGTGGCCGGCGGCCTGCCGTATGACACTGCCATCCCGCGTCAACGCAATACACTCCATGTGCTCGATACTCGCTCTTTCCTGCAGGGGGATCTCTGATGGGCCACTTTCTTTTCTTCGTGTTCGTCGTCGCATCATGCCTGCTCTGGTCGGCCGCCTGCACGGCCGCCGCGGCGCGAACGCACCGTCCCTGGCTGCGGCGGCTGCTTGTAGCCGTGGCCGTGCTCGCGCCGGTCGTCGCGCTCGCGCCATTCGTGGCGTTCACGGGATTCCTCACCTTCGTGAAGCACCTGCCGACCAACTGGTTCGGCCCCACGCTCGCCACGTGCCTCTCGGCCCTCATCGGCGGCACGTGGATCGTCTGGGCGGGGCTTGCCCGGGCCAACGCTCAGCCGCTGCGTGCTGAGGCAGACCTGGTGCCACTGGCTGCCCGCTGGCCCGTCGTCGGCCTGGCGGCGGCCTTTGTGATGGCCAAGGCGGTGTCGTTTGGCACACTCCTCTTCATCGACAACGCCGTGGCGGCACAGGCCCCCTACCTGCGACTGGAGGCTGCACAGCTCATGCAGAATAACCTGCCGCCAATGGTGGCCGAGTCGCAGAACGCCGCGCCCCTCTACCAGCAGTCTTTCGCCATCCTCGATGCAGATCCAGCGATCAAGGAACAGGACTCGCCGCTTACAAAAGCGATGACAATCGACGTGGCAAGCCCAGACGTAATCGATCTACTGGCCCGGCATGCCGCCACGCTCGACCTGATCCGCCGCGCAGCCGATCGCGACTCCTGCCGCTACCAGCGGGACTGGACGCGTCCGTCGTTCGACATGCTGCTGCCCGAGATGCAATCACTTCGTACGGCGGCCCAGCTCCTCGTGCTGAAGACCCGCCGGGAGGCAGCCGACGGCAACGCAGAGGACGCCCTCCGCGACGTGGCCCGCATCCAGCGGATCGGCCGTCATGCCGCCAGCGAACCGATCCTGATCTCAAACTTGGTTGGCATCGCGATCGACACCATGGCTCTCGAGACACTCGCTCAGGTGCTGCCGACGCTCCGGAAGAGCGATCTCGCCACGCTCGACGCACCCGAGATCCGCGATCTCGTCACCACCCCGCCGGTCATGGCAAGCCACTTCTACGGCGAGGAGGCCTTCGGGCTCTCCATCTTCGCCGACCTGTCGGACAACCAACGCAGCGGGCCCGATCTCATTGAACTTGCTGGAAATGGGCAACCACAACCATCCGTCCTCCGTACCCTTCCGCTCTCCCTTCCGTACCGTGTCTTCTTCCTCCCGGCTGACCTCGCGGGCTACCGGTCGATCATGACGCAGTATCAGGCAGCAGCCAGCCGAACGGACCCCTACCCCGATCTGACAAAACGCATCGACGCCATCGAGACGCAGACTCGAGACCACTCGCCGGGCATGCTTTCGTCGATGATCGTGCCGGCACTGGGGGCCGTCTTCAAAGCGCAGACCCGCAGCGTTGCGAACCACCGCGCCGCCACGGCGCTCGTCGCCGCGACGAAAGAGCGGCTCGAGTCGGGCGCGGTGCCAGAGACGTTCGACGAACTGGCGGCCCAACTCTTGCCACCTGCCTCCCGCGATCCCTTTACGGCCGACCAGCCGCTGATCATGAAGCAAACCGACGACGCGCTGCTCGTCTACTCTATCGGCCCCGACAGCGAGGACGACGGCGGTC
The DNA here is from genome assembly GCA_947459185.1 of Planctomycetaceae bacterium. Lineage (GTDB taxonomy): Bacteria > Planctomycetota > Planctomycetia > Pirellulales > UBA1268 > CAMCQY01. The sequence continues at coordinate 17,778 of CANHCU010000036.1, forward strand.
CGGTCGCCCCTGGCGTTGACAAGGTCGAGGGCAACGACGACATCGGCTTGCGGATGGCGCTGTGAAAGAATCCCCCGGCTCGCGCCGGGGGCTTGTATACCGCCATCCAAGCCCGAAGCGCAAGCGACGGGATTCCCCGGTCATCGCCATCCAAGCCCTGAGCGCAAGCGACGGGATTCCCCGGTTATCACCATCCAAGCCCGAAGCGCAAGCGACGGGATTCCCCGGTCATCACCATCCAAGCCCGAAGCGCAAGCGACGGGATTCAGCGGTCATCACCATCCAAGCCCTGAGCGCAAGCGACGGGATTCCCCGGTCATCACCATCCAAGCCCGAAGCGCAAGCGACGGGATTCAGCGGGCGAGCCTCAATCCCGCACGGGCAAATCAAAATCGCCCGTGCGGTCCCGCCACATGCAGTGGATGTGGTTGGCCGGATTCCCTTCGGCATCGGGCTGCACGTTGCACAGTTCGATGACGAAGGTCGGCCCCTCGACGCGGTAATAGTGTCCGATGCCCGGCTTAAGGCTTCCGGCCCAGGCGAATTTCACTGCGGCCCAGCCGCCCTCGGCTGCTTCGAGCACCTGCAGCCGTTCTGCCATGACCTCCTCCGGCATCGCATCGCAATAGACGTCCACGAGCCGCTTCAGCACCGCCTGCTGCGCTAGCGACAGGTCGCCAAACCCGATGCCAACGGCCGGCTCACCCGTTGGCTGCGGCTCGCCCGCGCCACGGATTTCCTTCGGTGGCTCAGGCGAGATGACCGCCTTGGCCCGCTGGCCATCGTCGAGCGAGTTCACCAGTTCGAAGGCGACTGACTCCTCCGCTTCGAGCACGCGGTATCCCGCCACCGGCAGATTCGGCAACTGCTTCTTCACCACGGCCGGGTTCGCACCCATGAACTGCGGCGTCGAGTCGACGATCCGTCCGTCGCGCACGGTGAAGTTGAGCGAGAGGTGATGCCCCTCAAAGGAGATCGCCCACGGGCCGTCATCCGACGGCGTGCCAAAGATCGTGAAGAAATACCGCTTGGGATCACGAATGTTCTTCGCACGCGATCCCTCGAGAACCCGCAGGATCTCGTCGAGTTCCATGATGGCGACCGATTTGTCGTAGCCCACCTGCGACAGGACCGACCGCAGGAGCGCAAGGGCCGCCGTCTGCTGCGGCTCGGTCATGTCGCGGAGTTGTACACCCTTCCTTACCGGCTTGGGCACGAAGTGCCAGTCGGTTCGTTTGGCGTCATCGAACGGCCTCGAGGTCAGGCCCCGCTGGACAGCGTCGAGTGAATCGAGCCAGGCGTTCGCCGCCCCGGCCACGTCGTGGGCGACGGCCGTGCGGGCCCGCGCAGCCATTGCCCGCCCGGCGAGCAGGCAGACCGTGACGGCCGTAACGATCGCGAGCGACCACGCTACTCGACGTGCGACCGCGTTGCCTACTCGTCGTTCGCAGCTGGCTGGCGTCGCTTGCTTCATGGTGCCTGCTCGTGAAGGTGACCGTGTGGATCCCGATCGTGGTGCGCCTGGTCGATGTGCACATGCACCCGAGGGCAGGCTTGAAAATACCGTTCCCAAGCCTCATTCGATACCCCGGCTCCATCCAGGTAGAGATTCCAGAGGCCTGGTAACCGCTGGAGTACCGCCAGGCCGTCGTCGCCGATCGGCACGTCGATCAGATGCAGCGATCGCAACTGCGGCAGGGAGGCAACCGCCTCACAGACCTCCACCCCTGCGAGCTCCTGGCCGCCCAGGCGAAGGCTCCGCAGAGCCGCGAGCGACGCGAGTGCCCGCACACCCGCCGCGGTGCAGGCCGCCTGCGGCACGTTCAGATCACGGAGCGTGTGGCATTCCGCGAGCCGCCGGAATCCTGCATCAGCCAGCGGCGACTCGCGGAGCACCAGCCGCTCGAGTCCCGTGAGCGTCGCGAGGATCGCCGCTCGGCCATCATCGGCCCTCCCCTGCTCCAGCACGAGTTCGCGGAGACTGGCCAAGCCCCGTAGCGACTCCCACTCGGCATCCGTCAGCGGCGCCGCCGCGACGACTGTATGGGCCTCGCCCGCGCTGACAGCGGCAATCTGGACGCTGACATCGAGCCGCGCGGTCTGACCTGCGGTCGGTTCCAGGATGTTCTTCGAACCAGACGGGCCACATCCGAACAGCGAGACCAGCACCGCAGCCAACGCCAATCCTGCGGCGATCCTCATGGATCCATCACCACCGCCACCGGCAGCGAATTACCGAACGTCTGAAAATCTTTGAACGTCCAGACGACCTGCTTCTCAGCAGTGACCTCGATGATCTGCGGCTGCTCTGGGCCGGCGTGGCAGTTCACGATGAGCGTGTTGCCGTTTTTGAGACGGCTCACCTGCGTCACCCAGGCCAGCACGATCCCCGGCAGGTCGTGCTGCTCGATCTTCCAGACGATTTCCTTGGCGGGTGTCACCTCGAGCACGCTGTGGCCGTTGCCGGTGCCGATGAGCGTGTTGCCGTTGGCAAGCCTGACAGCCGAATAGACCTGGTCGCCGAAGGCCTCAGGGCCATGCCCTCCCTTCTTCGGCTTGTCGAAGAGCGGCACGTCGAACTCCCAGACGATGCTTCCTGTGGCGTCATACTCCCGAACGACGCCATCCTTCTCGTGGGCCACAAGGTAGGTGCCTGCCTCGGTCTTCCGCGCGTTTCGCGTGTCGGAATGCGCAGACCTTTCGTTCAGCTTCAGCTTGATCTCGTGCCGCAGTTTCCCCTCCCGATCGACCTCGATGATCCGGCCCGGCCCCGACTCGACGATCATCGTCGTGCCGTCGGGCAGCCGCTGGAAGGCGTGCACCTCGACCGTCCGACCGGCGTTGCCATTCCGCTTCGCGTTGTAGTCCCAGATCGGCTTGCGGTGCTCGTCGAGCTCCACGATCCGCGTCCAGCCATCCTGGTAGAGAATGTGACCGTCGGGCAACAGGTGCAGATCATGGATCTGCCCGCACGGCAGCTTCCATTCCACCCGACCGTCGGAGGCGATGGAGGCCATCGCCTTCGTCGATGAATCGGCCGCGATCACCCGGCGGGACGTGCCCGTCTGCACCGCAGTCGGAGGCGACTCCGCGACCGCCCGCTGCGAGAGCAGTGCGGCGCATACGAAGAAAAAGGTGCCAGCCACCACATTTGGGAAAGATAGGCCGGGGGACAACGCAGCTTGGCTGAATTTGGTGGCTGGCACCTTTTTCATGCGAGCACCTCACGGATCGGTTCGACGTGTTCGACGCCGACGAGTTTCTGGTCGAGGCCGCCGAAGAAATAGCTGAGTCGGTTGGGATCGAAGCCAAGCTGGTGCAGCACGGTGGCGTGTAGGCTCTTCACGTGGAAGCCCGGCTTGTCGCCGTTGCCGTGGCCAGGCCCTGGAGAGATCGCGGCCGAGCCGAGCTCGTCGGTCTCTCCCACGCTCACGCCCCCCTTGATGCCGCCGCCTGCCATCCACATCGTGAACCCAAATGAGTTGTGGTCGCGGCCCGTGCCCTCTGCATATTCCGCCGTCGGCTGCCGGCCAAACTCGCCGCCCCAGATCACGAGCGTCGAGTCGAGCAGGCCCGACCGCTTCAAATCCGTGAGGAGCGCCGCCACCGGCTGGTCGGTGTTGCCCGCATGGAAGTTGTGGTTCTTTTCCATGTCGCTGTGGGCATCCCAGTTGTCGTCGTTGTGGGCGCCGCCTGAGTAGAGCTGAACGAACCGCACGCCCCGCTCGACAAGTCGCCGTGCGAGCAGGCATCGCCGGCCGAAATCGGCCGTCCGCGGGTTCTCCAGGCCGTAGAGTGTTTTCGTTTCCTCGGTCTCGCTGGCCAGATCGACCGCCTCCGGGGCGTGCTCCTGCATCTTCCAGGCCAGTTCGTAGGAGGCGATCCGCGCGGCGAGTTCCGAGTTGTCGCCGCGGGAGAGCAGGTGGGCCGTGTTGGCCTCGCGGAGCGCGTCGAGCATCGTGCGCTGCGCCTCCAGCGGCATGTCGTCGGGCGGCGCGAGATCGAGGATCGGCGAACCCTTGCTCCGCAGGAGCGTGCCCTGATACGTCGCCGGCATGTAGCCGCTCGACCAGTTCTTCGCGCCCGAGATCGGGCCGCCCGTGGGATCGAGCATCACGACGAAGCCCGGCATGTTCTCGTTGACGCTGCCCAAGCCATAGTTCACCCACGATCCCAGGCAGGGAGCGCCCGACTGGATTTTCCCCGAGTTCATCTGCAGCATCGCCGAGCCGTGGATCGGCGAATCAGCCGTCATCGAGTGGATGAAAGCGATGTCGTCCACGTGGGTCGCAATGTGGGGGAAGAGGTCGCTCACCCACTTGCCACACTGTCCGTACTGCTTGAATTTCCACTTGGGGCCGACGACCCGGCCCTGGCTCTTCTCGCCGCCGCGGCCCTTGGTCTTCACCTCGATCGTCTGGCCGTCGAGCCCGTAGAGCTTCGGCTTGTAGTCGAACGTGTCGACCTGACTCGGCCCACCGTACATGAAGAGGAAGATCACGCTCTTTGCCTTGGGCGCGAAATGCGGAGGCTTGGCCGCGAGCGGATTCGCGAACGGAGTGTCCGTGGCCCCCCCCTGTCCGGCCGCGTAGCCGTGCCGCGCGAAGAACCCCTGATCGAGCAGGCCGGAAAGGGCCAGGCCCGTGAACGACGCGCCTGCCTCCCAGAAGAATTCACGACGGGTCCTGTGACAGAACTGGCCGTGTCGATGGTCGTGGCTGGATGGCATGGCTGGACTCCTTGGCGGGTTTATTGTCTCGCCGAATCGGTGGGTCAGTCGAGATAGGCGAATTCGTTGAGGTTGAGCACCATCAGGCAGAAGAGTTCCATGGCCCGGCTGGGGCTGACGCCGTCGGCGTCGTCGAGCCTGTCAACAAGCGCGACGCCCCGTTCCACCTCCGCGTCGGTGGCCGGCCGCACGAGCGCGATCTCAAGCGCCCGGCGAACCTGCGCCGGCACATCGGCGGCGTCGGGGCCGCCCGCCTCCCGCCGGACGCGTTCGGCAAACACCCGCGCTTGCCGATGCAGGAACTCGCCGTTCAACATCCCAAGCGCCTGCGTGGGCTGCGTCGTCGTGAAGCGTACGGGGCAGCTCGTGTCGGTGTCGGCGAGATCGAAGTCGGCCAGAATCGGTGTGATCAGTGACCGCTTCACGAACGCGTAGACGCTCCTGCGGGCCTGCTCCTCCGAACTTGAATCGCCCCAGCCCGCGCCGGGCTTCGACTGTCCCGCCATCACTTCCTTCGGAATCGTCGGATAGACGCCGGGCCCAAACATCTTCGGACTGAAGGCTCCGCTGGCCACGTGGATCGAGTCGCGGAGTTCCTCGGCCGAGAGCCGCCGCATATCGAACCGCCAGAAGGAATCGTTGAGCGGATCGACTTTCAACGCCTCCGCGTGTGCGAACGCTTCCTCTTTGTAGGTTGCTGCTGCGCGATAGGCCTGCGACAAGAGGATCAGCTTGTGCAGGGATTTCAGCCGCCAGTTGCCGGCGATCAGTTCCGTGGCGAGCCAGTCGAGCAGTTCCGGATGTGTGGGAGGATCGCCCATCATGCCGAAGTTCGAGGTGCTGCGGACGATGCCCCGTCCGAAGTGGTGCTGCCAGATGCGGTTGGCCATCACGCGGGCAGGGAGCGGATTGTCAGATGACACGAGCCAGCGGGCCAGCGCCGTGCGGCGGCCGGAGGTCTTCGCATCCGCGGCCGGCGTGGGGATCACCGGCTCCTTCGCCTTGAGGATCGACAGAAACGCCGGGCTGACCTTGTTTTCAGGCTTCTTCTCCGCATGCGGATTGCCACGGTAGAAGACAAACGTGTCGGCAGGCGTGGGCCCGCGCTCGGTCACGACGAGCCCCTTGTCGACGGGCACCTCCTCCTTCTTCAGCTTCTCGAGCACCTTCACCTTCTCGTCGTAGTGCTTCTTGCCGTCGGTGCCCAAGATGCGTTCGCCATCCGCGGCGATGGCCTTCTTGAGGTCGGAGTCTTTTCCCGCCGCCTTTCGGCGCGACTGGAGAGCCGAGAGCGTCCTCGCGCCGAACCCCGGCCCCGACCATGCCACCGTCAGGCCCTTGCCATGCTGCCCCTGGAAATAGTCGAGCCGAATCGGCAGGCGGCCCGCCTGCAATCGCAAGGTGGCCGACTTCGGCTTCCCCTCGCCGTGAATGCCGTCGTATTCCGCGACGACACTGCCATCGATGGTCAGTCGCGAGCCGTCGTCGGAGTCGAGCGAGAACGTGTAGTCGCCATCCATCGGCACCTTGAGAAATCCCGTGAACACGTAGCCGAAGTTGTCGGGCCGCAAGGATGGCGCGACCGCGATGTCGAAGAGCTGGCTTAACACGGAGCCCGTGTCCTCGGCCTTCAGCTCATCGAACACCGGCAGGCTCTTCCAGGAGTCGCGGTAGAATCGGAACGTGAGGTCGTCGAGATCACCACCGACGGCATCGGCTTGGTTGGGCGACTCCCACGAATCGCGGAATTTCTTCTCGATCTCGTTGACCGCCCGCTGCGCCTCGTTGCGTCGGCGGTTCAGATCGGCCACCTTTTCCTCGTACGCCTGCCGGTCCGCATCGTCCCTGAAGAGTGGCCGCTCGATCTGGTCGCCACCGTTGCCCATCGGCGTGATGTTGTCGAAGAAGGAGAGCATGCTGTAGTAGTCGCGCTGCGGAATCGGGTCGATCTTGTGGTCGTGGCAGCGGGCGCAGTTGACCGTCAGACCCAGAAACACCTGTCCCGTGGTCGCCACGATGTCGTCGAGCCAGTCGTAGCGAAACTGTTCGCGGTCGGCCGGCTCATCGTCCCAGACGCCGAGCCGGTAGTAGCCAGTCGCGATGAACGCGTCGTTCGTGGGCTCAGGCAGCTCGTCGCCGGCCAACTGCTCGATCACGAACTGGTCGTAGGGCTTGTCGTCGTTGAGCGACCGGATCACGTAATCGCGATACCTCCAGGCGTGCGGCTTGTTGCCGTCGCGTTCGAAGGAGTTCGTGTCGGCATAGCGAACCAGGTCGAGCCAGTGACGCCCCCATTGCTCGCCGTAGCGCGGACTGGCGAGCAGCCGATCGACCACCTTCTCCCAGGCGGCAGCCGAGTCGTCGGCGAGGAAGTCGCGGACCTCCTGCTCGGTCGGCGGCAGGCCTGTGATGCCGTAGGTCGCCCGGCGGATGAGGGCCGTCTTATCGGCCTGCGGCGGTGCCGAAAGCCCGCGTTGGGCCAGACCGGCGAGGATAAAAGCATCGATCGGATTCGCGGCGTCCCCGCCGGCGTCAGCCGCGGCCGGCACGACGGGTCGTGTGAGCGGCCGAAACGCCCAGTGCTCCTTCCACTCGGCCCCCTCGTCGACCCAGCGTGTGATCGCGTCCACCTGCGCCGCCGTGAGCCGCGGCCCCTCGGGCGGCATCTGCGTGTTGGGATCGCTCGAGGTGATCCGCGCGAGGATCTCGCTCTCTGCAGTCTTACCCGGCACGATCGCTCGGCTGCCACTATCAAGTGCGGCCGTCGCACCGGCAATCTGGTCAAGCCGCAGCCCGGCTTCCTGCGTGTCGGGACCGTGGCAGGAAAAACAACGCTTGGCGAAGAGCGGCTGAATGTCGCGTGAGAAATCGACCGGTTCGGCGAAGGCCGCGGGCGAAAGCAGGATGCCGCTGCCCACCACCGCCAAAGTCAGCGTCCACAGGCCGCGGCAGAGGCAGAAGTTTTCGCGGAACATGCGATGCCTGTGGAAATGTTGAACGCGTGCGTTACGATTGATTCTAAGCGTCGCTTACAAAGTGTCAAACAAGTTGTTTTTTCATTTCATGCACCAAGCCAACCGCATCGAATCGACGCTCCTCCGCCGGATCAACGAGAGGCGGCTGCTCGAGGTGATCCAGCAGCAGGGACCATCGTCCCGGGCGATGCTGACCCGTGTGTCGGGCCTCACGGCCCCCACCGTCTCGAAGGCGGTCGATTCACTGCTGAAACGCGGCCTCGTCGAGGAGCTTGATCCGTTGGAGCCGGCGCTCGGCCGGCCCGGACGCCTCGTGCGGATGGCGGCGGAATCGGCCGCTGTGCTGGGCGTGGTGATCGATGCCCAGGTCTGTAGCGTGGTCGCGGCGGGCCTCGACGGAATCGTGTCCGAGTCGCAGACACGGCGGTTCGCCACGCCCACGAGCTACGCCGAACTGCTCGACGCCCTTGAGCGGCAGTGCCGAAATCTGCTCGACGGCATCACGGGCCGGGTGCACGGCATCGGCGTGAGCGTGCCAGGGCTCGTCAATGAACGTCTCTCCGAGATCGTCTTCTGCCCGAACCTCCACCTGCTCGACAAGCGAAATCCGGCCCGCGATCTGGCAGACCGTCTGGGCCTGGAGTGTGTGCTCGTCCAGGAGACCGACGCGCTCTGCCTGAGCGAGCGGATGTATGGCGATGCCCGCGGCCTGCACGACTTCGCGATGCTCGATGTCACCACCGGCCTGGGTCTCGGTGTGATGAGCGGCGGCCAGGTGCTCGCGGGCCACAGCGGCATGGCAGGCGAGGTGGGCCACATTACCGTCGTGCCCGATGGCACCCGCTGCGGCTGCGGCAACCGCGGCTGCCTGGAAACCCTCGCCACCGACACGGCACTGCTACGGCTGCTGGCTGAGAAACTGGGCCGGCCCCTGTCGCTCGACGAGGCTGCTGCATTGATCGGCGAGCGGCCCGGCGACTTCCAGCACGAGATCCGTACGGTCACGGAATACCTGGCCATCGCGATCGCCGCCGTCATCAACATCTTCAACCCCACCACGCTCTTCGTGCATGGCACGCTCCTCGTCGGCTCGGAGGAACGGTTTGCCCGGGTGCTCGAACGCGTGAAGCAGCGGACGCTCACCGCCTCACTCTCCGATTGCACAATTCTCGCGACACGATCGAGCAAGCGCCAGGCCGCCATCGCCGGTATCATGCACCACCTCACCAACACCTGGGCCCCTTCGATCCGGTAGTCAACACAATGTCACATCCAACTCCTCCCACCTGTTTCTCCCTCGCCGGCCGCGTGGCCCTGGTGACGGGCTCTTCCACCGGCCTCGGCAAAGCGACGGCCAAGTGCCTCGGTCTGGCCGGCGCAAAGGTGGCAGTGAACTATGCCAACTCACGGGTCCGGGCCGACGAAACACTCGCCGAACTCCGCGGCGCCGGCGTCACCGCCGAATTGTTTCAGGCTGATGTCACGAGCGAGCCGGAAGTGGACGCGATGTTTTCAGCCATTGAAAAATCGCTGGGGCCGGTGGACATCGTTGTCGTCAACGCCACGCCCGCCCAGCCACTGAAATCGATCGAGGAGTACGACTGGGCCTTCTATCAGCAGATGCTCGACTTCTTCGTAAAGAGCCCCTACCTGCTGACAAGACGGGCCCTGCCGGGGATGAAGAGCCGTGGTCACGGACGACTGATCAACGTCACCAGCGAAGTGTTTCATCTCGGCGTGTCTCCCTTCTCCGCCTATGTCGCGGCGAAGGGGGGCCAGACGGGTTGGTCGCGGAGCATGGCTCACGAACTCGCGCCACACGGGATCACGGTCAACATGATCGCGCCGGGCTGGATTCCAGTGGAGCGGCACAAGGGCGACCCGCAGGCCGAAAAAGACGCCTACCTCGCCACGATTCCGATGGGCCGCTGGGGAAGGCCAGACGAGGTCGGCTGGGCAGCGACGTATCTGGCCAGCGATGAGGCCTCGTTCGTGACCGGCCAGACGATCGCCGTCAACGGCGGCAAGACGGTCTGGTAGACGGCGGGAATCCCATCGCTCGCGCTCCGGGCTTGTATGCCCGCATACAAGCCCCCGGCGCAAGCCGGGGGATTATGAGTCGACGCCATCCCCTTGCTCGCGCTCCGGGCTTGTATGGGCCACCGCCCGACGTCACCCGTCGCGGATTCCTCTCGCTGGCGCTTCGGGCTTGCATGGAAGCACCGTCTTCATCCAAGCCCGCAGCGCAAGCAAGGGAGGGCGGTCACCAGCCATTCACGCATCAAAATACAGGCAGAACTCGTACGGGTGCGGCCGCAGCCGCATCGGGGCGATCTCCTGCTCGCGCTTGAACCTGAGCCAGGTCGCGATCACGTCCTCCGTGAAGACGTCGCCCCGCAGCAGGAAGTCGCTGTCGCGTTCGAGGGCGTCGAGTGCCTCGTCGAGCGAGCCTGGCGCCTTCGGCACGTTGGCCAGCTCTTCCGGCGGCATGTCGTAAATGTCGCGATCGAGCGGCTCGCCGGGGTTGATCTTGTTCTGAATGCCGTCGATCGCCGCCAGCAGGATCGCCGAGAAGGAGAGATAGGGATTGCAGGTCGGATCGGGGCAGCGAAACTCGATCCGCTTCGTCTTGGGGCTCGTCGAATACATAGGGATTCGGCAGCTCGCCGAGCGGTTCCGCTGCGAGTAGGCGAGGTTCACCGGGGCCTCGTAGCCCGGCACCAGCCGCTTGTAGCTGTTGGTGGTGGGGTTCGTGAGCGCAAGGAGCGCCGGGGCGTGGCGGAGAATCCCGCCCATCGCGTGCAGCGCCATCTCCGAGAGGCCGGCGTAGCCCGAACCGGCGAAGAGCGGATGGCCCGCCTTCCAGAGCGAGATGTGCGTGTGCATGCCGGAGCCGTTGTCGCCGAAGATCGGCTTCGGCATAAAGGTGACGGTCTTGCCCGCCCGCCGGGCGACGTTCCGCACGATGTATTTATAGAGGCACATCTGGTCGGCCATCCGCACCAGTTCCTGGAACCGCATGTCGATCTCACACTGTCCGGCCGTCGCCACCTCATGGTGCTGCGCCTCGACGTCGATCCCGCACTGGATCATCGTCTGCATCATCTCGTTGCGGAGATCCATCAGCTGATCCGAGGGCGGACAGGGGAAGTAGCCCTCCTTGTGCCGCAGCTTGTAGCCAAGGTTCGGCCCCTCGGCCCGGCCCCGCGTCCACTCCGCCTCGACCGAGTCGAGGTGGAAGTAGCCCTCATGGGCGTTCTGATCGAACCGCACGTCGTCGAACACGAAGAACTCTGCCTCCGGTCCGATGAAGCAGGTGTCGGCGATGCCAGTGCTCTTCAAATAGTTCACCGCCTTGCGGGCCACGTTGCGCGGGTCGCGGGAATAGTCCTCCCGCGTGATCGGATCCTGCACGTTGCAGACCATCACGAGCGTAGGGATCACCGCGAACGGATCGACGAAGGCCGAATCGGGCACTGGCACGAGCAGCATGTCGCTCTCGTTGATCGCCTGCCAGCCGCGGATGCTCGAGCCGTCGAAGCCGAGGCCGTCTTCGAAGGTGTCTTCCTCCAGCTTGCCGACGGGGATCGTGAAGTGCTGCCATGCGCCGAGGAAATCGGCAAACCGCAGATCGACCGCCTTCACTTCCTTCTCGCGGCACATCGCGAGCACTTCACGGGGCTTCATCGGGGAGCATTCCTGGGGGCAATGGGGTCGTGCCAAATCACCCTCCCAGCATACTCCCGCCCCGAGATCCGCATGGCTCGGGCATCGTCATCCCAGCCGCACCGCCCAGCCGTCGCCCACCGCCTCCAGCCGCAGGCGGCCGGAGAGCGTTGCACCGGCCACTTCGAGCACGATCACCGTGGCCGTGGCCATCTCGCCGGCATCGCAGGAGAGCAGGCCGTAGTTGCCGGCATCGACCCGCCTGGCAAAACCGCGGCCCCCTGACACCTCCCCCGCCAGCCGGTCGAGCCAGACGAGCCGGTGCGGGGGCAACTCCATCGCGGCCACGGCATCTCCGCCCTGCTGGGGCACCACCATCAGCCGCCAGGTGCGGCAGGCCGGGCCAGCCTCCAGCAACAGGTCAAAATGCCGACCGACGGGATCGTCGGGGGCGCCAACGTGTTCGAGGAGGGCAAAGCGATTCATGAAGTGAGATCAATAATCCTCGCTGGCGCCGGTGCCGCTCGCGCCGGCCACCGTGAGCGGCTTCGGCTTGTGGCGGACCGCACGGCGGGCGTTTTCATCGCGGAGCCGCTCGACCGCGGCCTCCAGGCTCATCGCACCGACATCGCCGTCGATCCGGTCGCGGAGGCTGACCGTGCCGGCCGCCTCGTCCCGCGGACCACAGACGATCATCACCGGAATCATGTCGAGCTGCGCCGTCCGCACCTTCGCGCCGAGTTTTTCCGCGGCCAGGTCGATGCCGACACGCAGTCCCGCCGCCTCGAACCGGGCCTGCACCTGCTTGGCATAGGCCTCGCTCTTCTCGCTGACCGGGAGCACGCGGACCTGCTCGGGTGCCAGCCACAATGGAAACGCCCCCGCGAAGTGCTCGATCAGCACACCCACGAACCGTTCCATGCTGCCCAGCGGGGCGCGGTGGATCATCACCGGCTGGTGCTTCGCATTGTCGCCGCCGATGTATTCGAGGTCGAACCGCTCGGCGCTCGGCAGGTTGTAGTCGAGCTGCACGGTGCCCAGCTGCCACTCACGGCCGAGCGAGTCGTGCACCACGAAGTCGATCTTGGGGCCGTAGAAGGCTGCCTCCCCCGGCTCGGGCTCGCAGCCCGGCAGGTTCATGCGACGGGCCACCCTTTCAATAGCGGCCTCGGCCTCGTCCCATCTGGCGGGCGGGCCGACGTACTTGTCGCTGTTGGGATCGCGGAAGCCGAGCCGCACGCGGAAGTTGTCGAAGGCGAGGCTCTCCAGCACTTTGAGCGTGAAGTCGATGCAGCCCTCCACCTCCTGCTCCACCTGCTCGTGGGTGCAGAAGATGTGGGCATCGTCCTGCGTGAAACCGCGGACCCGCGTCATGCCGCCCAGTTCGCCCGACTGCTCGTAGCGGTAGACCGTGCCAAACTCGGCCAGGCGGAGCGGCAGCTCCTTGTAGCTCCGCGGCCGGGCCTTGTAGATCATCGTGTGATGCGGGCAGTTCATCGGTTTCAGCAGATACTGCTCGTCGTCACTCATCACGATCGGCTTGAACTGGCTGTCCGCGTAGTAGGGATAGTGGCCGGAGATCTTGTAGAGATCGACCTTGCCGATGTGCGGCGTGTAAACCGGCTGATAGCCCCGCGCGGCCAGTTCGTCGCGAACGAATGATTCGAGCACTCCGCGGAGCGTCGCCCCCTTCGGCATCCAGAGCACGAGGCCCGAGCCGACGAGCGGGCTCGTCGTGAAGAGGTCGAGCTGTTTGCCGAGCACGCGATGATCGCGACGGCGGGCTTCTTCCAGATTGGCCAGATGCGCGTCGAGATCCGCCTGCGTAAACCAGGCGGTGCCGTAGAGCCGCTGGAGCTGGGCGTTGTTGGCGTCGCCCTTCCAATAGGCACCGGCGATGTTCGTGAGTTTGAAGGCGCCGATGCAGCCGGGGCTCGTCACGTGCGGACCGCGGCAGAGGTCGACGAATTCCCCCTGCCGATAAAACGACAGGGTCGGGTGGGCGGCGAGGCCGGTCTCGATGTGCTCCACTTTCAGCGGTTGCTTGAGATCCCGGACGATCTCCACCGCCTTCTCGCGAGGCACCTCGACCCGCTCAAACGCCTCGTCGGCCTCGATGATCTTCTTCATCTCGGCCTCGATCAGTGGTAGATCGTCGTCGGTGATCGGCCGGCCCGCCCGCATGTCGTAATAAAAGCCTTCGCCAACGGTCGGACCGAAGGCCAACTCGACATCGGGGAAGAGCCGCGATACCGCACGGGCCATGATGTGGGCGGCCGAGTGCCGCATCACGGGCAGCGCCCGCGAGTCGCCGGCCGCGAGCCA